>JAGAWN010000055.1 GCA_017941355.1 Ruminiclostridium sp.
CACATTCTTTGATCGTGAGATCGGGGTGATCGAACCGGTACGCTACCGCATTCTGCTTGAACTGTTTGTCATACTGTTTTCCCATGATAATACCTCCAATGATATTCTCTTTCTATGATACCATGCCTGTCAAGCGCCGAAACCCAGCGCTCTCCATTCGCTACGCTCATTCCGAGCGCTGGGCTTCCTGCTCATATCATTGGTCTGTTTTAAATGGACTATTTTTATTCTAGCACTAGATTAGTAACAAGCACAGATAGCTTAACCATGCGGTTTTGCTGCATTTCATTGTGTAATATATACGGCAGGGCAGGGTTGCTGCACCTGCCGTTCTATCTTTTTATGCTATCTTATTTTCGTCATTTGGTATCTCCCCGAACACCGCCTTGTAGAGTGCCTGTTCGTCGATCAGATACTTCTTACCCGCCATAAAACACGGGAGCTGACCGGATTTCACCATTTGTCTGATACGGTATTCTGTGAGACCGTCGATAAGTTTTGCTGCTTCCTTGATTGTAAGAATTCTTCTCATGTTGTTTCCTCCTTGAATTTCATTGTTGTGTTTGTCTATCTGTTTTTCTGTTAGCCTGATTTGCCGTAAACGGTATAGCAAAGCTACGGCGGCACACCTCCGAATAAGTATATCATAGATTTTCACCTCCTTTTTTATCCGCGCCCACGTTTGTGAGGCTTTTTCTGTTCGGTCGGTTTATGCGCAGAGTTCTCCTGTTGCGGCTCGTCCTGCTTTGGTACAGGTTCCGGAACAGTAGGTTTCGGCTCGTCGCGCTTCTGAACCGGAATCGTCTGAGCCTGTGTCTGTACTGATTTTTCTTGTACAGGATTATTCGGCGGGGTCTCCTGCTGCGCTTTCTTCTCAACTATCAGTTTACTGATGTAGTCGCCCTGTGATATATCATAGTAAGTGTCAGATATTTCACGAAGCGCTCTAACAAGATAGTCATTGTCATCTATCGTTTTTTGAATTTCCGCGATACGTTCATCGTAATCCTGTTTCTGCAATTCGAGCTGTCGTACATCTTCCGGAGAATTGATACCGTGACGAGAAAGCGATTGCCGTGCAAGGGACAGTTTCATCTTCTCCGCGAGAGATTTATCAGGCTTGTCCTCTAACTCAAAGTAGCTATCATACTGTTTTAGCAGATCAGAGAGCCGGAGGTGTTCAGATGTGAGAGCGTTAAATTCCTTGACCGCCTTGTCGTGTTCTTTCTGCGTCTCTTCGATTTTTTCAGAGACTTGACTGATAGAGTGAATCTGCAATCTGTTGATTAGCGCGAGCTGCGATCCCAACTGAAACACATCACGATCGTTGTGCGGCAGGTACTCCAAACTTTCGTCGCGCTTGTTCGGTTTCTTCGTTCCTTCAACTATGCGTTTTGCAAGCTGGGTGATAATGCTGGCAAAGCAGATAGTCAGGGCTTGTCCCTTGTTGTACGCGTCCTCACGGGTGGCGTTACCCAGATCATCCTTCCACAGAATACGCGACTTGATATTCTCGATAGTGTAGTCATCGCCGAGTGTTGCGAAACGTGTGAAACGCTGCTGTCCCGGTGCTTTTATCGACGACTTGGCACCGTATTTTATCGCGTACCCCTTGCTTTCAAGCGCGGCTGCAAGCTCGTCATAGTTCTTACTACTCAACACAAGCGTGTCGATCTCGCGACGTATCTTTTCTTTCCACGACGTACCTTTCCGAATCGCGTTCCACTCGCCGTAAGTCATACCCCTCTTGTGTTTCGGTTCGATGTACGGCACACCAAAAGCAAGGCAAACCCTGTCGGAATGATCACGTAGCTTGCGGCGCGTTGTATAGTTGTCATTAAACTTGTGACGGTCGATGCCGTATGTATTTATCTGGATATGGTTATGTAGGTGCTCCTTGTCAACGTGAGTTGCAATTACG
>JAGAWN010000056.1 GCA_017941355.1 Ruminiclostridium sp.
TCGACAGGAACAGAGATGATCGCGGCGGTGTATTCTTTTTTCATAGAGTTTTCCTCCAATAATTATAGTTTTCTGATATTATAGCACATTTTTCAAATATACGCAAGAGCGTATATGCGTCTGCGTAGAAAATGCTATACTATATTCAGCGATCAACCATTCGGCGACCGGAGGAAAAACTATGTCAACGGTAAAAGAAGCAGTAGCAGAGCGGGTGCGTCAGCTATGTCAGAAAAGGCAGATAAAGCCAAACGCACTTGCGAATATGGCAGGTATAACGCCCTCTTCGTTGTACAGCCTGTTAGACCCAAAGAGGTCAAATGTTTCGATAATTCTAATAAAAGAGTTGTGCGACGGATTGGATATAACGCTGGGAGAGTTCTTCTCATGCGAGATATTCGATAATCTGGAACAAGAGATAAAATAACGAATATATGTATAAAGCCCTCGGAGAACAACCGAGGGCTTTTGTCATTTTCAAGAGGTAGGTGAAACATTGTTTTTACTTGATTTCTCGGTCGATCAGCTCATGGATATGCTGCTCGACTGGATATACCAACAGATCGTAAAGGTCATCGGCGACTTCTTCGGTACGATAAACCAAATGGGCGTTGACCTGTTCAGCCAGCCGTGGATACAGCAGATCGTGGCGCTGTTCTCAAACATCGGCTGGGTGCTGTTTGCGACCGGATTTGTGGTGGCTGTATTCGAGTTCGCTATCGAATGGCAGAACGGGCGCGGCGATCCGAAAGCCCTCGCGCTCAACACGCTCAAAGGCTTCTTCGCGGTCAGCCTGTTCACAATCCTGCCCGTGAAGCTGTACGAACTGTCTATCACTATGCAGGGCGGCATGAACTCGGATATGACGGGTTACATACAGGTTGATAAGGTCAAAAACTATATGGACATCGCGCTTGAATATGTGAGTGCGAAGATGTTCGGTCCGCTGTTGGCGATACTGATAATTATAATGATGGCTTACGCCGTGATAAAGGTGTTCCTCGCAAGTCTCAAACGCGGAGGCATACTGCTGATACAGATAGCGATAGGCAGCCTATATATGTTCAGTGTCCCGAGAGGCTACACGGACGGTCTCATCATGTGGATTAAGCAGGTCATAGCACTGTGTCTGACCTCGTTCCTGCAGTCAACGATGCTGATTGCGGGACTGATACTGTTCAAGGACGCATGGCTGCTCGGTCTCGGAGTAATGCTCGCGGCAGGAGAGATACCGAGGATTGCGGGTAATTTCGGACTTGAAACGGCGGCAAGACCCAATGTGAACATGGTAATCAACACGGCGCAGTCGGCGGTGCATCTTGTAAAGATGGTCGCAAAGTAAGGAGGCAGCATGAACTATATTTATCCCGATGATCTGAAAGGCTCTCCGATGCTGTTTCTATGGCGGCTCAAAGACCTCGTCAAGATAGGCATCGGTGCGATAATAGCGGTGGTGGCACTTGCGGAGACAGGCTTCACGATACCGCTTGTCATAACCATTTCATACGCATTTCTCGCCATACGGTTCGATGATACATCGATACTTGATTTCCTGCGGTACGCAATAAACTACTTCTTCCTTGAGCAGCAGGAATACCGCTGGCAGATGCGGAAAGGAGAAGAATAATTGCAGACGAAAAAACAACAGCAGCTCGCCGAGCGCAAAAAGCAAGCCACAAGGCAGCTTATCGGCATTGAGGGCATAACAGAATTCTCGCTGAAAACGGGTTCCAATACGGAGCTCGTTTTTTTCAGTATCAAGCCGAGCAACATCTCGGTTTTATCCGAAGAAGCCCTCGGAGTGAAGATATATGCGCTGATGTCCGTCCTCAAGGGCGTGACCGAGGTGGAGCTTGTGTGCATGAACAGCCGCGAGAGCTTCGAGAGCAACAAGGCTTTCATCAAGAAACGGATCGCCGCGGAGGAAAATCCGGCTGTTCGTGAACTGCTCGAAAGAGATGCCGTGAATCTCGACCACATACAGGCGCAGACAGCTACGGCTCGTGAATTCCTGCTCCTCGTCAGGACGCGGAACATGAAGGAAAAGGAGCTGTTCGCGCATCTTAACAGGATCGAAAAAATGGTGCTTGAAAACGGCTTTACGGTCGCAAGACTCGACAACGACGGCATAAAGACGCTTCTCGCGGTGTACTTTGAGCAGAACACCACAAACGAGAAGTTCGAGGACATTGACGGAGAAAGGTGGATAATAAATGAGTAATAAGATAAAGCTGAATGTTACGATGAAGTGTAAAGCCGATTCGTACAGACAGGCAAACAACCTTTGCATAGTGGAAGAAGTCGTCCCTATACCGGACGCGGACTTCCTTGAAATGGCGACATATCCGTGCAGAGATAACCCTCACATAACGCTCCACAAGGATTCCATGTTCGCTGACAGCAGCGCGATGCACTGTGTTCTTTTCATAGCCGCGAAACAGGGCGACGGCTTTCTGGTGGAATCCGAGGGATATGACTACGCGCGGTATTCGCAGTATATTTCCCATGCGGCGGATATTGTCGCGGGACAGGCAATACGCTTGAACGGTGAAAACAAACACACACTTGAAACCGCAGTCGCGGCGCGTCTTAATGATATTATCGAAGGAATGAAAGGCGCAAGTGACTTCTGCGTTTCTTATGAGCAGTTTGTTTCGGACAGTAAAATAGCTGAATGCGTGATCGACTGCGCCAAGCAGCTCACACAGAGCCGTCCGGAGTTCGCAGGTCTCACGATTGATTCCGGCAATGGTTTCGTGGAGTTCGGACAGGCAAAACTTAAGACCGTCCGCCTCATATCACCACTCAGGGTAACTACCTACGATCAGGATTCCGGCAACGACGAGAACCTGTCGATGACTCATGCCGCTTGTTACAGGCACTACATCAACAGCGCCATAAGCGAATATATGGAAGATGAGGAAAAGGAACGCGGACTTATGCACTGGTACGGCGAAACCGATCCGTTAAACAACAAAGTTTATTCCGCTTTCCCGAGTGTTGAGGTCATCGACAGAAAATTAACGGGCGTGACTACGCTTCGTGTGCGCGGAGAGCTTACCGGCGAAGAACAGAAAGCGTTAAATGAATATCTGACCGGTCAGTACGCGGACGGGTGGGGCGAAGGATTTGAGCAGCAGGAAATAAGCACAGGCGACCGTGACTGCCCGGAAATATATGTCAGCTTCTGGAATCCGGATGATTTTGAGTTTACTGTAGAGGACGAGCAGCAGCCCGAACAGGGTCTGTCGATGTGAGGTATATATGCAGAAGAAAAAGATAAATATCAAGGAACAGCACTTCGCTACCAGAAACAACAAGGACTTCGTAGATATGATCGCGCCGTCCGTCATTAAGTTCTTTACCGATTATTTCATTTGCGGGAACACCTTCCGCTGTGTGTGGGCGCTGCGTGAATATCCGACATCGACCTCGGAACAGGCGATTTTGAGATACCTCGGAGAAAAGGACGGAGTGACGCTTCACATCTATACCCGCCATGTTACGGCAGCCGAGGAAAAGCGCATCATAGCCAACGCAGCGAACAAAAACCGCCTGCAGAGGACATCGACCAACAATCTTCAGCAGACGGTCACCGCCGAGAACAACCTGCAGGACGTGACGCAGCTCGTCGCGGATATGCACCGTAACCGTGAGCCTCTTCTCCATGTTGCGGTGTACATTGAGATCATTGCAGACAGCCTCGATAACCTGCGAAATATGCAGACCGAGGTGCAGACGGAGCTTGTGCGCTCCAAGCTGAATGTCGATAAGCTGATGTTAAGGCAGCAAGCGGGATTCACCTGTGTGATGCCGTCCGGCAGGAATGTGTTCAAGGAGCAGTTCGAGCGCGTCCTCCCGGCATCATCAACCGCGAATCTCTATCCGCTGTCATTCTCCGGCAAAACCGATGAGAACGGCTTCTACCTCGGACGGGATAAGTTCGGGAGCAATATTATCGTTGATTTCGATAAGCGAGCGTCCGACAAGACTAACGCCAATGTCCTTATTCTCGGAAACTCCGGTCAGGGCAAATCGTATCTTCTGAAGCTGATACTCTGCAACCTGCGCGAAAGCGGAAAGAGTATCATCTGTCTTGACCCCGAACTTGAATACAAGGAACTGACCGCAAATCTCGGCGGCTGTTTCATCGACCTTATGGACGGACAGTATATCATCAATGTGCTGGAACCGAAGTCCTGGGACGACGGCAGTTCCGATGACGGCGAGGAAGTCCCCGAGGCGTTCAAGGCAAAGACCAAACTCAGTCAGCACATATCGTTCCTGCGTGACTTCTTCCGCTGTTACAAGGATTTCACGGACAGAGAGATTGACACGATAGAGATCATGCTGCTGAAGCTGTATGAGAAGTTCGGAATCTCCGATAACAGCGACTTCTCAAAGTTCACGGCAACTGATTATCCGGTCCTTTCCGACCTCTACGCTCTGATCGAGAACGAATTCAAGAATTATGACGAAAAGAAAAAGAATCTGTATGATGAAAAAACATTGCAGAATATCTGCCTCGGACTGCACTCCCTGTGCATGGGCGCGGAGTCAAAATTCTTCAATGGCTACACGAATATCACGGACGGAATGTTTGTGACCTTCGGTGTCAAGGGGCTTTTGCAGGCTTCAAAGAATATCCGTAACGCCCTGCTCTTCAATGTATTGTCGTACATGTCGAACGAGCTTCTTACCAAAGGAAACACGGTTGCAAGCTTAGACGAGTTTTATTTGTTTCTGTCAAATCTCACGGCTGTTGAATATATCAGGAATTTCATGAAGCGTGTTCGTAAAAAGGAATCCTCGGTCATACTCGCATCGCAGAACCTCGAAGACTTCTGTCAGGAGCACATCAAGGAGCTGACAAAGCCGCTGTTCTCGATTCCGACACATCAGTTCATATTCTACGCGGGCTCGGTGGACGCGAAGTTCTACACGGACACCTTGCAGCTTGAAAACTCGGAATACTCGCTCGTCAGATACCCGCAGCGCGGAGTGTGCTTGTACAAATGCGGCAACGAGCGTTACTGTCTCTGCGTGACTGCTCCGCCGCATAAGGCTGCGCTGTTCGGGTCTGCGGGCGGAAGATAATTATAGCTCTTCAGGTATAAGAAAAATATTTCTCTTGATTTATTCCCAAAATAGTGGTATACTGATAGATAGAAAGGTGGTGTTGACCTTGACAAGAGAACAAACATTAACGGATATGGAAGCTTCATATGAGATAGGTCTGCCCGATTATCTACAGCATGACCTCGATGCGTATAA
>JAGAWN010000057.1 GCA_017941355.1 Ruminiclostridium sp.
GTGGGGTCTGCCGCCGAAGCTGTCACAGCCGCTTGCGTAGCTGTACCGGATAAGCTGATAGAACTCCGCAGCGCGCTGTACATCGCCGATCTCGGCTTTCTCGCTGATTATGTGCTTGATGCGGTCGAAGTCCTCGCGGCTGTTCAGCACGAACCGGAGCCTTTCTATCAGCTCCGCGCTTTTATCTCGAACACAGAAATATAGATTTGAAATATTTGAATTGTAATCATTAAATATTTCAAAGTCGTTGCCGGGCGGCTTTGCGAAGAGGATCCAACCGCCGCCCCCGAACACCTCGATGTACTTTTCGTAGTACAGCGGGAAGCGCGGGATTATTATGTCGCGGCTGCTTTTTTTACCGCCTATCCAGCTCATAAAGCTGTTAATATCATCACCCCCCTTCGGTGATGCCCGCAGGAACAGGCTCGACCGAAAAGGAAAATGAATTTTTATATATTTATGGTATTGCCTGTCCTTGCAGGCAATACGGACATTTACATGGTTTGTGTCTGTACCGTTTCCGGTTGTTCGCTCATGAATTCGTCAACGGTCATTGTATCGCCGATGTAGTTGTAATCATTGGCTTTGATCTGAACTCCTTGTCCGGCACCCGCAATAGGTTCCTTGACAAGTACCGTTCCCCAATGGTTCACGAGAACAAAGTCCCTTAACTCATTGATGTTGCCATCGCACTCGTCCCGCAGATCGTATGCGTACAATCCCTCGGGGATCGTTGTCCGGTCGAGCCGCGAATTCGTGAACAGAGCGTCCTGACCGAGAATGAAGAAACTCTCGTATTCTTCGGTTTTAGCGTTTAATTTGCACATCTTGTTTTACCTCGTTTATGTCGTATCAAGTCCGATCATCTCCGCAGCCGCCTTGATCTTCTGCGCTATCGCGGTTATGACCGGGACTGTGACCGAGTTTCCCGCCATTCGGTATAGGTGGGTGTTCGCCTGAGTTGTCGTGTAGGCGAGATAGAACTGATCGTCCTCGAAACCTTGCAGCCGCCAGCACTCAAGTGGGGTGAGACGGCGTATATACCCTTTGTGGAGTATCCCATGCCTGTCCTGCGCTGTGATCGTAAACATCGGCTCATTCGGCTCCTTGATACGTCTGCCGTTCTGCCAAACGTGTTCCTTGAACGGGTTGATTACCGCGCACGGCTCATCGGATTCAAAGAACACACCCGAATGTTCGCCGCGCCTTTTGCTGATGCCCGAATCCTGCCTTGCCGTCACGCACCTTGCGTTATCGGTGAGAACAGGCTGCGGATTAAGGTCTATGAAGTAAAGTCCTGTTTTTCCTCCTCCGCCGCCGGAGCCTGCGCATTGTGTGCAAGCTGCCCCCTCGGGATCGTAAACTCTTGATCCTTGCGGTCCGGGAAGGACGAGCTTAAGAGCTTGCGCATCGCCGCCTCTGACAGGGAATATTCTGCCGGCACATTCTTCTCGAGTATATCCGACAATGTAGAGCCGCCGCCTTTGTTGCGGCACACCGAATTCGGCGCTGTTAAGCACCATCCATTCAAATGAATACCCCAGGTCGGAAAATGTTTCAAGGATGACTTTGAAATCTTTCCCCTTGTTAATCGATAGCAGTCCGGGTACGTTTTCAAGGAGAAAAAACGCAGGTCGCTTGGCTTCAATGAGTCTTGCAATTTCAAGGAATAAAGTACCTCTTGGGTCTTTGAATGAGGCTCGTCGCCCAGCGCAACTATAGGATTGGTTATTCCGAATTCGGAATAACCAGCCTTATTCCGATATTTCAGTTATTCCGATAAAAAAGAGAAAGCGCGCATAAAATAGGCACTTTCTCAATAAAATATCGGAATAACTAAACTGGCTACGCAAGCCCGGATAAACGGAGAATCATATCTTCATCATCTTCCCAAATACAGGAAATGTTCTGCTGTGCAGCAGAATTGGAGTCTAAC
>JAGAWN010000058.1 GCA_017941355.1 Ruminiclostridium sp.
CTCGTCGATATGGACGATGTAACCCTCGAAGATCATGGCTCTCACAAATGTACTGAGACTGCTCATACCGCTGTTAGCAAACTTCTTCTTGATAGCCGCCATCTCTTCGGGGCTGACACGGACTTTCAGGTACAGTGTACGCTTCTTTTCATCTTTCATTTCTCTTGTTCTCCTTTTCTGTTTTTATAATTTCGGGGTCGTAGGGGCAGCGCCCTCTGCCAAGCCTTGTGAAGTGTGTGTAGTCGCATTTTGCGCCCACACTTCACCGTGCTTGCTACTCTAGCTACTCTAGTTTCGCCCCTATGGGGCAATTGTCATTTCCGAGCCTTTCGGCTCGGTCTTTTTTTCTCGATTCCGAGAATTGGAGTTGTGCGACTTTCTCTATATCGTCGCTCCCCATAATCAATATAGCGCACTTTCCCGATCACGTCAATAATAAATTTCAGATTTTTATGTTCGCTCAAAATCGCTTCGTCAAAATGCCCGGATAGCGTAAACGGCGAAATAGCGTACTTTCAGTTTTTTGAATCTAAAAAATCCCCGGACGTTTATTGACAAAGTATGAACAAAAGTTTGTGCGCAATGCGGCTTGTATTTCAAATATAGAGCGCGCTATAATTGGATCATAGCAGGTAGGCTTAGGTCACTCGGCTCTGCCTGCTTAGAACAAAAATGAAAGGTTGTGATTTTTCTATGGGCATCTATACAGAGAAAAGAGATCAGCTCATCGAGAAGATCAAAGTTTTGGAGAAGCGTATCGCCGGCGATACGGCGAAGAAGAAAACGCTAGAGGACAAGCTGAAAGAAGTTCCCGTCTGGCTATGGCAGAGGAATACAACTGCAAGCCTCGTGAGCTTGATGAGATCATCACTTCGGAGCATCAGCTCCTGGAGAAACTGAGAGCCAGCGGTCTGTCCGATGACGAACTGCTGAAACTGGTTGGAGGTGGAAACTCTGAGAATGAGAAAAGCAATACCTCCGATCTCGCCGCTGACTTCGGACAGCAAATGAGCTTTACGGATAAAGCGAATCCCTACGAGGATTAAAAATATCCGATAGTAAAAATAGCTATGCAATGGGACGGTATCTGCCATTCCGCACAGCTATCATAAGACAACAACCTTGAGGGTTAGAGATAGAAAGCGATGCCCTCACTCTAAATGCATAGAGACAGACAAACAAAGGAGAAAGATCGCTATGAATACAAACACTACTTTCAGCGCAACGTCCGAATATAAAATCGGGCATACCCTTTACACGGTGACCACCGTGTTCAACCCTGCTTCAAAGGAAAGCCTTTCTGATATTCTGAAAAGGCTGATCATCAGGGAGAGCGAAAAACTCCTCGGTGAATCCGGACAAGAACCCGAGAAGCAGGCTGTGTAACTTTGGAATTTCGGCGCATTGAATCATTCGACAATGCGCGCTATAATGATAACATAGCTTGCTGTATCTGTCGGAAAGGAAGGTTTAATATGACAGACAAGATCACAGCATTATATTGTCGTCTTTCGCATGACGATATGTTACAGGGTGAGAGCAACAGCATCACCAATCAGAAGGCTATCCTCAAGAAGTATGCTGAGGACAATGGCTTCTGCAACACCGTTTACTACGTTGATGACGGAGTAAGTGGAACAACGTGGGAGCGCGACGGTTTTAAGGCTATGATGGCAGATGTAGAAGCCGGAAAGGTCGGAACAGTAATCACTAAGGATTTGAGCAGACTCGGCAGAGACTATCTGAAAACCGGTGAACTGATTGAAATGGTATTCCCAGATTATGACGTTCGCTACATTGCGATAAATGATGGTGTGGATACCTTCAAATCCGAAAACGAGCTGATGGCATTCAAGAACATTTTTAATGACTGGTATGCCCGTGAGGCTTCAAAGAAAACCAGATCCGCAAAGAATGCGAAAGCAAAGGCGGGGCAGTTCATCGCGGCAAAAGCTCCGTTCGGTTACAAACTTGACCCGAATGATCGGCATCACCTGATCGTTGATGAGCCTGCCGCGGAGATAGTCCGCAGGATATTTACACTCGCGTCACAGGGCAACGGCTTCACCCGCATTGCTAAAATACTGCGGGAAGAAAAGGTGCTGACACCGATAGCATATTTCAATCAGAACAATCCCGATTACTACAAATCCGATTACTGGAGACAGGAATTTGACTGGCACTGCGAGAGCGTTCGGGTCATAATCAATAATGAAGTGTATCTCGGAAATCTCGTTTACGGCAAGGAGCGCAACCGTTCGATGAAAAGCAAACGGCGTATCAAAGTACCGAAAGAGGAATGGATCGTGGCGGAAAATTGCCATGATCCGATAATAACGCAGGAAATGTGGAACAATGTTCATAAGATACTTTTGAGCAAACACAGGGAGATAAAAACAGGTGAAGTCCAGATATTCGCCGGGCTTGTAAGATGCGCGGACTGCGGTCATGCACTCACATACTCACAGAAAAAACGTGCTGACGGAACATACCACGGCTCATACTCCTGTTGGATGTACAAGACCCACGGAAAGGAATACTGCGCCTCGCATTACATCACATACGATGATCTGTACTCGGTAGTGTTCGCGGATATTCAGCGTGTGATACGAGCCTATGACTATGACCCCGAAAGATTCAGAAAGCTTCTTAACGAGCGCTGTTCCTCAAATGCGGAAAAGAGGATCGAGGCACTGACTGCCGAATACGAACAGAAAACCGCCCGAATCGCAGAGATCGACAAGGTTCTGAATAAGCTCTATGAGGACAGCGCACTCGGTCGTATTCCTGAGAACCGCTTCGAGACCATGCTGCAAACATACGATATCGAGCAGGACACTCTTCGCAAGAGTCTGCCCGTTCTGAAAGCTGAAATGGAGCAGCTCGCGGGGCAAAATGATGCAGCGTCGAGGTTTATAAATGTCATCAGGAAATACACATATCTGAATGATCTGAGCGCGGAAATACTCAATGCGCTGATCGACAGGATACTTGTCCACCATAAGGAAGTCGGCTCGGACGGCAGGGAGTACCAGCAGATCGAGATACACTATCGGTTCATCGGCAGGCTCGATGCACCCGATAAGCCGAGAAAAATAGCTTGACATTGGGCGCAAAGAATGTTAGTATAACATATATCAGAGGAAACACTCGATTCAGGGTTATTATTGAAAATTTAACATTTAGCTGGGAAGCGGCACAGACTCGCAGTGCGAGCGGGATTATACGCAAAAAAAGCAATCGTCGCTTTAAAACAAATCCACGGTCGGGGGTTCGAGTCCGTTCACCAGCTCCAGTCAAATGGCTTAACCACGCGGTTTATCGACTGCGTGGTTAATTTTTCTCCCGCTTGACAAACCCTGCCATTACTGATAAAATATCATTATAAATGGCAAGGTGGTGATGTGTATGGCTGCGAAAAAATGTCCGTATTGTTTTGCGGCGATGACCGAGGGGTCACAATGCCCTGACTGCTCGAACTATATCCCTGCCGCGCATCATCTACCGACGGGGATCGTCTTGACGGGCAGATATATTATCGGCAAGGTTATCGGCGAAGGCGGTTTCGGTATCACATATCTCGGATATGACGAGCGGCTTGCCGTTCGCGTCGCTATAAAAGAGTTTTTCCCGCGCAGCATTGCAAAACGCTCGTCATCGTCCGCGGAAATTTTCGCGGAAACCGAGCCCGACAGCAGGCGGCTTGACCATGAAAAGGACAGGTTTCTGAGGGAAGCCCGCACTGCCGCTCATCTGGGCGGACAGGTAATTGTCGGTGTACACGATTACTTCGAGGAAAACAATACTGCGTATTTCGTAATGGAATATGTGAATGGGGTAACGCTGAAAGTGTTTGCGGAGCAATGCGGGGGACGGATACCCGCCGACGAGCTTTTCAGGCTGACAGAGCCGCTGTATGCTGTGCTGACGGAACTGCATGGCAGCGGACTTATACACGGAGACATAACACCGGACAACATTATGATAGCAGACGGCGCTCCGAAGCTGCTCGATTTCGGCAGCGCAAGAGGCAGCTCAGAATGGGACAAAACAGCTACATCGTTCGTTACAAAGGATTTCACTCCGATAGAGCAGTACCGTTCAAAGGGGCAGGGACCGTGGACGGACATCTACTCGCTGGCTGCGACATTATACTGCTGCCTGACGGGAATACCGCCGATATCTGTATTGGAGCGGCTCGCGGGAGACAAGCTCCCGCCACCCTCCGCAGCGGGGATAAAGATACTCCCCTCGCAGGAAAAGGCTCTTATGAAAGCACTCAATGTGCGTTCCGGAGGCAGATTCGGAAACGTCTCGGAAATGTATGAGGCGCTGTATAAAAAGAAATTTCCCGCAGAGCGCCGGGAAAAACGAAACAGTCCGAAGTATGCGGCAGTCATTGCCGCAGCGATCCTCGGAATACCCACAGCCTGCGGAGTGGTTATGTATGGTGTCGCTGTCCGGACGGCGGAGCCTGTGGTATATACCGAGGTGGATAGTTTTCATTATTATGTAACCGCGGACGGTGCGGTGATAGACTGGTACAGCGGCACAGACACGGAGATATATGTTCCGCCTGAGCTGGACGGCTACCCGGTCGCGGAGTTTGACGCAGCATCTTTTGACCTCGAACGCTTTGAAAGACAACAGAAGGAAAGCATCGAGACAGGTGAATTTGCCGATTTCGGAGGAATATGCGCCTATCCGTTCCCCACTGATGATATACACTGGAATATCAGCAAGATCGTTTTCCCGGAGGGAATAAAAGCGATTGGAGACTGTGCTCTCACAGAATGCCGGAGCTTAAAGACGGTGATACTACCTGAGGGCACGGAGCGTATAGGCATAATGGGCTTCAATATGTGCGATTCCCTTGAGGAGCTTCATCTACCCGACAGCATATGGGAGATAGGCGATTACGCCTTCAACTGCGCGGTGATAAAGGGCAGGCTCGATCTTCCGACAAGTCTTGCCGAGATAAGTCCGATGACCTTCCGGCAGGCAACCCTGGACTCGGTGAACATTCCCGACGGAGTGACGGCAATAGGCGAATACGCGTTTGACGGCTGCTCATTCACAGC
The DNA here is from genome assembly GCA_017941355.1 of Ruminiclostridium sp. Taxonomy (GTDB): domain Bacteria; phylum Bacillota; class Clostridia; order Oscillospirales; family Ruminococcaceae; genus Ruminiclostridium_E. The sequence goes on from JAGAWN010000058.1 coordinate 5,082, forward strand.
GGAAAACGCCTCACTGGTCATTCCCGACAGTGTGACCGATATCCGGAAAGGGGCTTTCCGGTTCTGTCAGGCCCTGTGTTCCGTCACGCTTTCCAAAAGCCTCACAGCCATAAATGAGGGCGTATTTGAAGGCTGCGGCTCGCTCGACGGAGTTGTCGTTCCCGAGGGAGTAGAGGTCATAGGGGAAAGAGCGTTCGCGTACTGCACATCTCTGAAAAAGCTCACGATACCCGACAGTATCAAGGAGATACGTTCAGGGGCGTTCGAGGGCTGCCTGATGCTGAAAAGCGTATCAGTACCGGCAGGCTGCGTTATCGCAGACGACGCATTCGGCGAAGAGCCGGTCTACATAGAATACAGATAAAAACAGGCTTTACGGCATTTGCCGCAAAGCCTGTTTTTTTATGTCTCAATATCACCGTAGAGTTCCTTTATCACTGTTTCGAGCTTGTCGCTCATGGCTTCCTCGGGTTCTGCCGAAAGTATGTAGAGCATGAGCCAGTCAAAGGCGTTTCTCGGGTCGAGAGGAGCCATGCCGCAGTCCGCCAGAATTGCGCTCACTGTCTCCCAGTGACCGGTGATGTTGTCCTCCGAGTAAGCCTCTGGGTAGGGTATGTTGTTTTCAGTCACGATGTACAGTAGCAACAGCAGTTTCCGTGGCACGTCCTTCACTCTGTTCTTTATGTTTTTTAACGAGGTGGCGTTTGGCCAGTTCTTCTTGACGATCTTCTGAATAACGGAATATTTCGTTCGGTCTCTGCTATAGACTATGCCAAGCTTTAGATATTTGTCCATAAGGGTATCGACGGAATATTTCCTTTCGTCGATATCAATTTCCGAATCCGGCTTTACAAGGTTGTTATAGTATTTTTCAAAATATCTGAAACTCCTCACATGAAGCCGCCCGAAGCTGCCGAGGCGCTTATTGTACTGCTGTATGAACTCGTCTTCGTTCTCAACATACTTGAAAGCGTCGTATATCTCATGTGTGACCGCCGCCGGAAGCCCGTTTCCGCCGTCCATGTCATCATATACGGGCAGTGAACGGTACAGCCCGTCCGCGAAGAAATAATCAAAGCCCTTTCTCAGGCACCACGCAAGCGTCAGCTCCCTGCCGTCGCGGTACTGTATGCCATAGTCTGTGCAAAGTCCGAGCAAATGGTCAAGCTCGTTCTCCGTAAGTTCCAGCGCAAAGGCAATACGGAAGATATCCTCTCTGTTCTGCGGCTGGTTTCTGCCGGAAAGCCAGTTGCGTATCTTCCTTGCGAGAGCGTCCGGGGACATCTCCGGTTCCACTGACGCAAACAGCTCTGTAAGCCGCGTCGGCATATCTTCCTTCGGGTACATCGCTTTCAGAGTCTCCGAAAAGCTCCTGACGGTGATATTACTGCTGCGGAGATATGCAGCCGCGTCTGCGGGATTCATGTGACCGTATTTTATTTTATCATACTCTGCGTTATTGCACAGCAGGATCTCGGCGGACATACTTATCCCTCCCTTTTCTCTCTGCTATATGATAGCATGTTATGACAGAAATTTCAAGGAAAAAAGTTGGACGAATACAGGGAGCCGCATAGTATAATAGATAATAAATTTATGTTCTGTTATTTGCATATAAGTTGAACGGAGGTCAAAACGGTTATGGATAATCTTACAGTAATATGTCCCGGTTTCGGAGAGATCGTTTCGCAGAACGGGAAGGGTCCGGGTGCTGCAGGATACAGGGGCTATGAACATCCGATTGACGGGAAGATAATAAAAACATTGGATACACCGGTCATGCGGTCAGTGTTCCGCAGTATAACCTCGATGAGTGCCGATGCAGGTTATGGACAGATGATCTCATCAGGCATACCTGTTGATGAGGACAATTTTCCGGAGATAAACACGTTGGTGGATGAATGCATTTCTGCGCTCGGTATTCGCAGACCCTATGTTGTGATAACCTCCTCCATGACCATGAACGCATTTACAGTCGGTAACGATGAGGAGGCGTTCATTGTGCTCGGCAGTATGCTTGTACGCGTTATGTCGCCTAAGCAGCTGAAATTTGTTATAGGACATGAATGCGGGCATATAGCAATGGGACATCTCATGTGGCATACCGCGGCAACTATGGCGGCACAGCTCACCGGCAGCTTCTTCGGGTTGGGCGCGGTGTTTGCCGAAGCCGTCATGCTGGCACTTAACGCATGGAGCCGCCGCTCGGAGATAACCGCCGATCGCGCGGGATTTTTGTGCATAGATGATGCCGATGTTGCCAAAAGAGCGTTGATACAGCTTGAGACCGGTTTTATTGATTCCTCCATGATCAATATAGATTCTTACATAAACAACAGCACCCGGTACAGAAAGGGCGGGCTGCTGCGAAAGGTAGGTGAATACAAAGCCAATCATCCGCTCATAGCAAAGCGTATAGAAGCCATTAACGCGTTTGCATCCAGTGAGGTGTATCTCAGGGTTACCGGTAAGCCGTACAGCATGGGCTGCATAAGGGAAAAAGACCTGAACAAAAGAATAGAAAAGCTGATAGCGGTAGTCTGAAAGGAGACCAATAATGGATAAAAAATATAGCGCTTATATAAAAAAATGCACAGAGATGATTTCGCCGCTGGAAAACGAGCGGCTGACTCTTCTGGCGGAGGAGGCTTCCGGGACGCTCGGGGAAGAATTTATCCCGTCGGCTCTGATAGTCGGATTTGCGGCGAACATCGGAGATATGCTGGCGCTCGTGTCAAAGACATGCGGACGCGGCATAGGGGATATATTACCCAAAAAGCTTCCGAAGCCCTTATGTGTGACCTTTGAACACGGCGAAAAAACTCGGATATACCGCGTGTCCTCCGAGGGAACGGAAGAAGTTGCGGAGCTGTCCGAGGCGGGAGAATACATAGTATCTGTTAATTGCTCGCGGCTGAAGACCCTTCGTGTGACCGTATGCTCGAATATTGCCGGAACAGATGAATGGAGACGTATCCTTGCTTTGCATGACAGTGTGTGTCTCTGCACTTACGCCGGATTCGCCGTTAACCAGCCGGAAAGGGAATGGCTGAGGGATACGCTTTCGCGGTATTCCGACGCAAAATTCAGCGAGGTATTCGTTACCGGCACCGACACACTTCATTCAGAGCAGGACGAAAAGGATGTCCTTGAATACATCAGCGATACAGCAAAATGCATCGGCTTTGATTACTCGGTGACTGCGGATATAAAGGCTGCAGCGGACTTTATCTGCTCGGCTGCGGACAGATATACCCCCGAGGAGCTTTCGGATATCAGGGCAGCCCGTTGCGTAAGAGCCTTCCTGAAGGACGCCGACAGGATCCTTGAGGACTGCTCGCAGACCGGAGAAGCTGACAGCGCGGCAATTGACAAGGCAGTTGCGGATCTTGAAGCTCAGCGTGGCTTCATAGTGACCTCCGGAGAGGTAGCCTCCGGTATAGTGCTTACCAACAGGGTCGCGGAAATGAGATCGGAAATACAGAGAAGTGCCGAGGATTTTGGCAGACAAGCGTCCGAAAACATACAGACAAAGATCGAATTTGCCTCCGAAAAGGAGCTGGAAGGGCTTGAAAGCGAAATAAGGAGTTATCTTATCTCATGCTGGGATATATTTGTAAAGAAGACAGATCAGTGGATAAGTCGGGGCATGGACGAAATATATGAAGACCTTGTGAAGCAGATCGACTCGGATATAGGGGAGCTGTTCTCGAAGATAGGAAAGGATTCCTCGGCAGTCATAAGCGAGGCGGTGTGCAGGCACCTGCCGATCCGTCTCGGCGAGTCGGTAACAGGCAGCGTCAGACGGCGCTCGAAGGACGATCCCATTTCGGAAGCCCGGCGCTCCACCCGTGATCTGATACTGTTCAGCATACCATGCGCTATTGTGCATCCGGCACTGGGGGCTGCGACCTTCGTCGCGGCGATGCTGGCTGCGAGCTCGGCAAAGAAGATCGCTGCCGCACAGTACAGAAAGGAGCTGGCTTCAGCCTCCGAGGACGCGTCTGAGGAGTGCAAGCTCCGTATCATCGAAAAAATAAACGCCGCGCTGGAGGACGCAAAAAAGGAGAGCAGAGACAATATCATCTCCCTCTATAAAAACGCGGTGGATCTGATCGAAGCCGAAATAAAGGCACTTGCCGATGACCGGGCGGAGCGCGCCGGAAAGAGTGAACTTATCGCGGAAATCCGCGAGAAATATATACCCCAGCTTCTTGCTGAGATATGAAAAAATTCGGAAGACTTAAAAAACAGGAGGAAATTCAAAAATGGCTGAAAAGAACAATTACAACAGCGCGTTGGATCTCAAGAAGAAAATGTCTGAGGGTATGGAGCGGTGCGCGGAGCTCATCGGCCCCGTGGACGAGAGCAAGAAGGGCAAATACGGCTTTGTTCCCGGTATGGAGCTTAATGTCCAGTCCGAGGCTATACTTCGTCAGCTCGAGAGTATGAAGGAGGGCGTATTCTCTGTTATGTTCACGGGCATATTCAGCTCGGGAAAATCCACGCTCATCAACGCTATGCTGGGTAAGAAACTGCTTCAGGCTTCGGTAAAACCGGAAACAGCTGTATTGACGAAGCTGATTTTCCAGAAGAAAGATGAGAGAGTAGTAGTAGTCAAAAAAGATCTGGATAATGATAAAAAGCCCGTAAAAGCCATAATGAGCCTGAATGACTTTTTCAAAGAGTACCGGGTAAGTCAGGAAGACCCGGAAAAATTCATCAAAACAGTGGATCACGCGATCATCGAGCTCAGAGACAAGGGTATAGCCGACGGCATGGTGCAGTTTATGGACTCTCCCGGTACGCTTGCCAGTGCCGCAGATACTGCTGTCGCACATAAATTCCTTGCCGGAGCAAACGCCGTCGTTTATCTTATGAACGCCAAAAATGCGTTTCAGGAGCCGGATAAGATATACATAAAAGAAAATTATTCCGGCAAACATCTGCAAAATATTTTCTTTGCGATAAATCAGTGCGATCTGCTGACCGATCCGGAATATGATGACCTTGAAGAAGAGACACGCAAACAGCTCAAGGAGGTATATACCGACAGCAACGGTAAATTTGACAAAGACTTATACAACCGGCGCGTATTTTTCATCAGCGGATATGAGGCTTTTATGGCTCGTATAGGTGAGAAAATTATAACCCGAAGAGGAGAAATCATACCGGATCTCAAGAAGTCCAATATCGAAGCGTTCGAGGGAGCTCTTGAGGAATTCCTCACCGGCGGAGGACGCGACAAGGCGGCATTTGAGGGATATATGCCGCAGCTCAACAAGACCTACAAGGCGGTGTGCGACGAATATTTGTGTCAGAAGCGCCGCTATGAGCAGTCAGAGAAAGAAATCCAGGAAAGCATAGACTCGTTCGAAAACAACAAAAAGAAGCTGGAGGATATATACCGCGGCATCTCGGAAAGCAGCAAGAGCTGCGTCAGAAATATCCGGGACGATTTCTCAAAGATTTACGATAACAGTGTCAACCATATTTACTCCGGCTGGGAGGAGTATTTCAGCAATAAACCCGTGAAGCTCGGTATGGGAAACTATATGGGACTGCTTTTTGACAATATACTGAAGAAATTCCGGGACGAGGAAGTATCCGAGGAAAAGATGAAAAAGCATACCGAGCCGCTTCAGAAAGCCATAAGCGAATATCTTAAGCCACAGCAGGAGAGTATGAGCGAGGACATAAAAAACGCCGTAAGCGTCCGCGTGAACGAGCTTGCCGGTCAGTTCGAGACATATACGAAGCTGATAGGCGACCTGAATATGCCCATAACGACCGAGGATATCATACAGACGCTTATAGAGTCTCTGCCGGATGATGCCGAGGTGAAGGGCGGAAGCCTGAACGGTTCTATGGCGCAGATAATTATGGGAATTATAGCGATGGATCCCGAGGTCGTTATGAATGGTATGTCGGGACAGAAAAAGACCTCATCGGCTTTGTTTGATGTATTGCTGAACTCTGTAATAGAGACTGTTGCGTTGTATCTGGTATGGTGGCCTATCGGTCTGGGAATGCTTGCCGTGCGTCTCTTTAAGATGATAAGAGGCGGAAAGCTGGCGAAGGGTGCTACGGAAAAGCAGCTCCTTATAGGAATGAGGGACGGCACTGTTGAGGCAATGCGCGATAACAAGGAGAAATCCATGAATGAGCTGGAGATGGGACTTGCCGCTATACAGAGAGCCGGTGACACCCTGACCTCACAGCTCCGCGAGATGATAGACAGCTGCGAGAATAAGCTGAAGGCTGCGCTTGATGAACGCCGGAACGACGAGAAGGCTGCCGAGAAGGAGATCTCGCGTATGGATAATATCAAGAAGAGTCTGTTCAAGACGATAAACGAGCTGAACAAGGAGCTTTTCGGCAAGAACGTCTCCGAAGCCGATCTGGAAAAAGGCGGTTGCTGACGAATATCCGGAGGTAATAAGAATGTATAAAAACATATTTCTGAAACAGTGGGAGGATCTTGCGGCACTTTTATATACGGAGCTCAACAAGGATCCCACGCCTCTTAAGAATGCAGAGGCATTGAACCGGTGGTACAAGACAGCTTCCTACCGGTGGAGCAGCGTTAGCTCGGTGGAAAGTATCCAGCTTGAGCAGCAGGGCAACCCCGACTTTACCGCAGCTCTGCGCTCGGAGATCGCCGCGTTCAGCTTCAGCCCTGTTGAAAGTAAGGCGCTTCCCCCGGCGTGGGGAGGACTTGCCGCGGGCGCGGCGGGAGGTGTAGCGGTCGCCGCAGTGGTAAAGACAGCTACCGAGCTGTCTCTGCTGCCGGCGGCGGGAATAGGGGCCGTAGTGCTCGGAGGAGCCGCTCTGGGCTATAATTCCGCGGTAATGGCTCCCGCACGCAAAAAACAGCACAGCGAGAAAAACAACTCATATCTCAGTCAGCTCCGGGAACATTCCACGAGACTGTCTGCTGTGTTTGACCGGTACAATATCAGCTGAAAGAGGTGATAATATGCGCCCGGAAATGCTATACCCGGAGCTGTACGAACTGGCAAAAGAGATGCACAGTGCCAGGAGCAGATACTCCGAGAAGGGTGTCGGCGATTTCAGGATCGTCTTCACCGGGCAGTTCTCCTCCGGCAAATCCTCTCTGATAAACGAGCTGCTCGGTATGGATATCCTCCCCGTGGGAATAAATCCCGTGACTAAGATCATCACAAGAGTCAGATACGGCAAGGAAAAAAGCTATTATGCTTTAAAAAGAAACGGCTCCGGCAAGGTAAGGCTTGATCTTGACCAGATGAAGAGGATAGTTACCGGAAAGGAAAAGCTGCCCAATGGCTGTGTCGAGCTGCTGGTGTATGTTCCGTCATCTCTGCTGAAATACAGTGTGGAGATCGTGGACACCCCAGGATATCTCGACGATTCGGAGCTTGACGAGATCAGCAAAAAGATAGTGTTTTCCTGCGATTACGTCGTGCTGTGCTGCTACAGCAAGCAGCTCAACACCGAGTTTGAAAAGGAACTTGTGCCGGAGCTTGACAAACGGCTTGCCGGCTTTTCGTTGGTGGTGAACCACATGGACGCGCTGAACACCAACGCGGATTACGACGATGTGGAAGACTTGGCAAAGCGAATGATGCTGGGGCATTGCGGCTCACTGGTATGCGAAGGCGAGGAATGGAAGCCGGTGAGCCGCTATGGCAAAAAATCCTGCGTCGGGAATATTTTCTATACCATAGCCGGCGGAAGATACAAGGATCTTGCCGGCTTCGATATCCACATGAGGCAGCTACTGTCGGACAGGGACGCTATGATGAACCTGAAAGCGACTACAGCGGCTTTCAAGATGAAATATCTTTCGGAGAATATCAATGAGAAAGCGGTTGAAGAGATCTCCGCTCTCGGGGAAAAGAGGGAGCGTCTCCAAAAGAAGTATGACAGCGAATATAAATCGAAGCTGTCAGACTATGAGTTGTACTCAACAAGGGCAAGGAGCAAGGCTGATATAGCTTGCGGAAAAGCTCACACAATAGCGTACAGCCATATCCGGAAAATAGGTGAGCTCATAAAGAGTTCAAAGATCGAGTTTACTCCCGAGCAATTCTCGGAAAAAACTACCGAAAAGGTCAAGAGCGCATTTGGGACCTGTCTCAGCGCGGTGGCGGAGTGCCTTGCTCACGAGCTGTCGGCAAGCTCAATGTCTGTCCGTGAGTTCCTTCGCAGACCGGAATACAAAACCTACGCCGTACCCGCTCCGAGGAAGGTCAATATTATCAAAGAGCGAGGAATAGGCGAGCGTGCGCTGTTTACTGCGATAAACTTCGTTTTCTTGAATTTTTCTATCGAAGATAAGCATTATATGGTGAAGGAATGGGAAAAAGGCTATGAGAACACCGCGGTGAACCACATGGAAAGAACCCTCGGTAATCCTCTGATAGACGATATCAGCAGGTACAAAGAGCACTGGCTGGAGCTGAACGCACCGAAAAAGCCTTCCCGTGATGCCGATACGCCCGAGATTCGGGAGATCGGCGAACAGATAGAATGGCTCAAAGACCTTATGTATAAAAACGGTGTAAAGAATGGAAAAATACAGTGAACTCATAGACAGAATAAGTGCATTTGAAAAGAAGGAGCTTTTTCTCGGAAACGGTGACTTTACGGTAAATCCCTCTGTTGCGGCAAAGGTCGGTGAAGATAACAGATTTGGTTCGTTCTATGGCGATACCATAGTTTTCAGGCTTGACAAGCGGGATATACGCGATATCGGTATGTTCATCAACGAGCTTTACGCGCAGAACGGACGCTGCTTTTGCGAACGCTTTCCGGATGACACGCTGCACATGACACTGCACGACCTGAGCAATTCTCCGCATTATGACGATATTGCGGATAAAATGACCGAAAACGAGCGCAGACTGTGGACAATAACAAGGGACGCAATCATTCCCGCGCCTGTAAAAATGCGCTGCAAGGCGATATTTAACATGGTGAACACAAGCCTTGTGCTCGGACTTTATCCCGACAGTGAGGAAGATCACAGGCAGCTGATGCTGCTGTATGAAGCTGTTGACACAATATGTCCGCTGCCGTACCCGTTCACACCTCACATCACTCTTGCTTATTTCAACAGGTACGGTTTTGACGCCGAATCGGCAAGGTCACTGGAACATACGGTAAACCAGCTTAATTTCAGTCCGGCTTTTGAGAAACTGTCCCTGCACGGGATAATGCTTGATCCGGACAAACTTTACTATCAGCATTTCATGAGTATGAAGGACTATACCGATGTATTCAGGCTGTAATAACGGCAAGCGTCCTAACAGCTTCGCCATAATGAGGGGTGATACAAAATGGCAGATTTTACAAAGCTTCCGGATAGTTTAATGGGCTATGATGCACCGGTCATTGCCGAATACCTGCGGCTCCATGACGGTATTCTTCCCGATAATGTAAAGTATGTATCCACGGGAGCTTTTCGGGACTGTACTGAACTGAAAAGGCTCATTGTTCCGGACGACACAGAAATATACAACGATGCCTGCGAGCCGCTGACCGGACTTGAGGAGCCTGTTTTCAATGTTTCACGAACAAAGCTGTATCGCTATCCGGAGGGTTTCACGGAAGAAGAATATACCCTGCCTGTCGGTACAGAGATCATAAAAAACGGCGCTTTTTTCAAAAATGGTAATATCCGAAGAGTTGTTGTTCCGGAGACAGTCAGAATAATAGAGGCTTTTGCCTTTAACCATTGTTTCAGTCTTTCGGAAGTCGTGATAAATAATCCGGGTATTACAATAAGAAATAATGCTTTCTGTTACTGCAACAGACATCTGAAGATAAAGACCCCGAATCCCGATATACCGGACAATTGTGGTATTGTTGATACTTCTTTTCTGGTACGTGAGGAGTGTCATGATATTCCCACGATCCATTGCAGTGACCGTGTATTTGAGGACCTCTGTGCTGCATGCGGCAAGGGTAACGCAGACAAGATGTGGGAGCTTGCCGGATACTTTGCAGAAAAGAAGAATAAGGATTTTTACCGGCTTGCCGCAAATTTCTGGAGATACCGCGCTTTGATGTATGGCAGTTCCGAGGCAAAACAGTGGTTTACCGATCGTGAGATCACAAATCCCGGGGAGCCTCTTGCGGCGGCGCTTTTGGAAAGACCTTACGGCAACGTGGACAGTGATCTGTTCAGAGCTCTTGGATTTCCGTTTTTTTCGGCTCCGGTGAGTTATATTTATAAGGTCGATGATGACGGTATAGTGTTGGCGCAGGGATCGTTTTGTTCACAGGAACGCGAGGACTTCGATCACTGTGAATATTACTATGACTGGTATCTGCTGAACGAGCATCTTGCACCGATAGAAGGAGTCTCACCGATACGGAATCAATCGGCAGATGATGTAAAAGATTCAAGGCAATATAAAGAAATGCACGCCCGGGCGGTTGCAGCGCTCAACTTAGTCTGACGAGTCGTTATCGAAAATGAGGCGAAGTATTATGGAGTATCTGTTTAAAAATGAATTCGCGAGAGTCGTTGAGGAAGAACGGCTCTCCGGAAATAACTTCGATCACCAGTATTTTTTCACCGACAGCACAGAGCGGTATGTTATATTCGTGAACAGAGCAAAGGATATCAGAAAGCTTGTTATCAAGAATAACGAATTTGTGGGATTTCCCGGCATAGAAAACCCCGAACTTATAATACCGCACTATAAAGAGGGGCAGGACATAGAGCCTTATGTGCGTTTCGGCTCCTCATGCGAGTACAGCGCAAAAGAGCAGAGGTGTGTAATATACTGGACGATACAGCCGGACGGGCGGTACTACGCTGACAGTGACGGCTTCGGCGGCGAAAATCAGGACGAAATAACTCTGTATATCTACATCGATGATGAGGGCGATTATGTGGGAAAATTCCGCATAGAAAGCATAGGCGGCACAGTATTCAAGGGAACCTCCCGCGAAGACGATGAAATTGCCGCGCTTGCGGAAAATGCCCTGAAGTCCGGCATCGCAAACAGCCTTTCCGACGATGAGGTGTGGCTCAATACGTCAACGAGTGCTATAGAGATATTGTTGGAAGGTAGTTTTCAGAAAACACTCCAGTTCAATTGGATAAGGACAAGCAGCCCATATATGGTGAGAATACAGCGCAGACAATATGCCGGCGCTGAGGGCAAAGACCGGTTCAGTTTATTCGTAGGTGTATTTATCCAGAATGCTTCTTATATGAAATCAACATATATTTTCTTCAGTGATACAAGAGAAGGACTCGAAGAATACATGAAATCGGAAGATGCCGCGGTCATGCTGCGTGATACTATAAAACGGCTTATTGACAGCGATAACAAATGACTGCGTAATGTAGTTTTATTATATTCAGCCAAAATCATTGAAGAGATTTGGTACAAACAGGTAGAACCTCCGATTTCTTGATAGACATATCCCTCCGTCCTGTGGTATTGTGGGTGGTACAGGAAAACCAACCACAACCATAGAACGGAGGGAATCTATTATGACGAAGAAAAGAAAATAGGTCTGGTGATAGGAACGGCAGTGGCTTGTATCACAGTGCTGTGTGCGGCAGGAGCCTGCAACGGAATCGCGAAAGAATAAAAGACTGTGCGTCCAAAAGTCACGGCATCGACTACGGCAATCACCACCACTACTGCCCCGCCAACATCGACAGCGCCCGTGACCACGACTACGATAATCACGGCGATCACAACTACCGAGCCTCAGGTCACGACCGCCGCAACCTTTATAGCGACAGAATCCACCACTACAATAACCGAACAGACTACAGCAACGGACACGACTGTTCCGCTGACAACGACTGCTGTTCCCGTAGCTACCGCCGCTCCTGCGACCACGACTGCTCCTGCACCTACCGAACTCCACAACGGTCAGACGAGCGGGGATTATATTTACTGCATAGGCTTTGGATGGGTGTTCAACGGGGGCGGTGGCGGCTACGGTGAGACAAACTATGAGATGTACTGCAACGGAAATAAAATAGGATATTTCGGATGACGGGATACGCTCCCGTCATTTTTATATCTTGCGACAGCCGTCGCAAAACGCGACGCCCTAAATGATTGCGTCACGGTTCGTTACACTAAGGGGACCAAAACGGTAACAGCCTTCATCTGAACAAATTCTTTATAATAGCTTCCACACCTTCATTTTCAATCATTTTACTATATTTTTGCATAAACCTCTCAAACTGCGGCAGCATATCGGTATTGATCGCATCGCTTTCCGCTTCGGTAAGAGGCTCCTGCCAACAGTGATATGATATAATTCGCTCAGTGATCAGCGGAAGAATCACATCGTCTATATTCATCATCAGCGTATTCATATCTCCGTATGTGTTCCATTCCTGCCCCAAGACTAATAGACCGGATGGTTCGTCATAACCGTTCTCTGTTATCACGGGATCAAAGTGGTAAGGAAAACCGCAGAATTGTGTCGGAGAGTAAGAGCTATGCTCAGAACAATGTGCAATGATCGTCTTCAGATCATCAGACAAAACAGCAGACCAGTCCTCCGCATTAAACACAGCCGCAATATCTCTTCGGTATTTTTCTTTTATGATGCCCTTATACCAGAACGCGGAATATGAGCTCATAATACATCTCCATATTAAATCGGCGGATTTTTTCGTAAGTTTTATATACAAATTTTGGGAAGCCAAGTGGCTTCCCAAGCTGTTTTTATTGTGCTGATGCCGCGGACTGAGTCGCAGCTTTCTGAAGGATGTCCTCCGATATACCCAACTTGCGGAGGTTCTTAATCATTTCTTCACGCTCTTTCTCCCGCCCACTTTCAAATTCCTGTTTTGCTTTCGCCTTATCGTAAGCCTTACGCAGAGCCTCTTCATCAAACAATTCGTCCATCATGGTGATAACCTCCTTCTCGTGTGATTCGAGATAGCCTACAAGATAGCCTCTCTCCAGACATATTCTTATCGTTTCCTTTATGCATTCGATACTGTTGTTGTGCAGCTTGCGCTGTTCGTTATAGACCTTGCAGAACCCGATGTACTGTCCGCAAATAGTCTTATCGATCTTATTCAGTATTTTTACCTTGACATCCACCGATGATTTTCCGTTGAAGAAATCCTCATTCAGCGATACATACTCCGGCACTTCCTTGTCCCCGCTGTAAACGACATATAGTTCCGGCTTCGGGAGCGTTACTCTTGTCTCCGAGTGTTCGCTCTGGACGCTGTCATTCAGGTAACGGCGGTATGTTTCCGACAGGTAGAACAACATACGCAAAGTTATGTTCGGATTCCAGACGCTCTGAGCCTCGACAAGCATCACGAGCTTTCCCTTTACAAGAAAGCCGAGATCGTTGTACAGGGTGTTTACCAACACGGATTTTATCGTCTGTATGTCGATATCCTTTGTCCCGACATCGGTGTCTTCCGGATGCAGTGCCTTATACAGTTCGAGAACATTCTCCACATTACCGAAAAGATCTGTAAAAACGCTGTCCTTTGCTTTTCTCTTGACCGTTGCCTCACTATCGGACATAACAATCACCCCGCAAGCCCTTTTTTCTTATTATACCACAGATCGGCGGCAAAATCAAGATATTTTCGCAAATCCGTTCCGGCAGACCGAAGCATGAATATTTCCCACAAAGAAGCCTATAGCGAAACGATATGGTCTATGGGGTGAATCAGATTCACCTCGTCTCATAAGTCGTGTTCCTGTCAAAATGTACGATCTGGAATTCCCCCAATTATGCATAACGCTGAATGTTCAAAAACTATTTGACATTTTACCGGAGCCGTGTTAGAATAGACCTCACGATAGTTTTCGCAATTGAATAACAGTATATCGGATACATTCCTTTCTGTGCCGCAGGCAAGCAGAGCGAGTCTTATACGCTATACGAAGCTCGGATGGCAGTTGGCAGCTGCCGTGTGCAATGAAAAGCAGGAGGGTACAATGATACTTCTGTCCAGTCACAGTCTCAAGCAATGAGGGCAGCCACATGAGAACCATGCGGGGGTGAGAGTCCCATGATGCCGAGCCAACGGCAGTCCGATATATCTCCCACAGCAGGGTGCGAGGTCAAATATGCTGAAAAAACAATGGATGCATTGAATAGGGAAAGCCATGCCCTTTTCAATGGAGCAATTTGTGAAATTAAACAAATTGTGAATCGGGAAACATACAAACTCAACAAATTTTTAACTTATACATAAATTTTTTTAAAAAACAGGAATAATTTTACCCCGGAAGTGTCTGATATATTATAGAGGCTCATCAATGTCCACACCTGCATGGACATTTTTTATCCGCATTTAATATATAAGCAGACACTTCCGGGGACAGGGGCGTTGTCTGCAAGTTTATCTGCGGACAGCGCCCCTTATGATGTTGTCCCTCGCGGACTGCGTCGATATATCAAACAGAATAGAGAGCAAGAGCATCTGCATCGTGCAGATGTTCTTTTTGTTCTCAAAAAAGAAAGGATGGTGTTGAAATATAAAGGGAGCCCTAAAGCAGGGCGCCCCCTACCCTGTTTCAAGGGAGTGGTTTTCATAGCCCATTCCCGAAATGGGATGATGCCCTAAAACAGGGCGGCACAGCTGATGCACTGTTTCGGTGCATCAAATCAAGGAGGTCGTGTTTCACGACCCGGTAAAACAAAGGTGGATATTTATTGAAAAAATTCAACACGATAAGCTGCGAGGAACTCATGACAGAGCCGATGAAACCTCTCCGGTTCTTCGTGGACGGTCTCATCACTTCGGGGCTGTACATACTCGCGGGTTACCCGAAGGTAGGAAAGTCATGGCTCGCACTCGACATCTGTCTGAGCGTTGCTACAGGTCGAGATGTGCTTTCGGCGCAGACGATCAAGGGAACGGCGCTGTACTTGTGTCTGGAAGATAACAAGGCACGAATGCAGGAGCGTATCTACGAACTGACGGACGAGCCAGCCGATGATTTGCATTTCGTTCTAATGGCTGACAAGATCGGCGCGGGTATCGAGGAACAGATCGAGAGCTTCGTCATGCAGCACCGTGACACTTGTGTGGTGTTCATTGATACGCTTCAGATGATTCGAGGAGCCTCAATAGACAACGCATACGCTGCGGACTACAACGACCTGTCATCACTCAAAGCTGTGGCAGACAAGCTGGGAATAGCGATAGTCCTTGTTCATCATCTGCGAAAGACAAAAGATGCCGACCCGTTCAACATGATCTCCGGCACAACAGGGATAAGCGGCTGCGCGGACGGAAGTTTTGTTCTCATCAAGTCCAGACGCTCCGAACACAAGGCTACACTCTACTGCACAGGACGCGATATAGAGGACAAGGAAATAGGTCTGGAGTTCAGGAACAAGCGTTGGACTGTCACCGATGAGATCGAACCGAAGTCTCCCGATACCTTTTTCGTTCGCAGTTCATGATCTGATGCTGGAGCTGAAATTGTTTCGGGGAACAGCGACAGAGATGTGTGCGCTGATGAAAAATAAATATGGGACGGAGGTGTTTCCAAACAGGCTCACCCGTGATTTGGTGCAGCACACCTACGAGATGCGGTCATACGGAGTTGAGTTCACTCACTCACGGAGCAACGGACTGAGGATCATGACGCTCACATACCGACCGGAGAGTGACGGTAGTGACGGTAAAATTTTGATGACGGGTGGATTGAATTCTACTGACCCTACCGTCCCTGTCGTGGGAGACGAAAGCCCGCAAACCCTCTCACAGATTGAAACGACGGCAGTGGAGGCGAACGATATGCAGTCAAATGTTACTGTCCCTGTCATCGAAGTTACTGACCCTGTCGGTGAAGTTACCGTCACTGTCGATGAACCTACTGACCCTGTTGAAGAATCGGTAGGCAACAGTTTCATAAGAATGGTGGCTGAAAGAACAA
>JAGAWN010000059.1 GCA_017941355.1 Ruminiclostridium sp.
CGTTTACAGAGAACACGATAGTTTTGAGGTCATTGCCTGCGGGAGCGGAGATAACGACCTTCTTAGCGCCTGCGTCGATATGAGCCTGGGACTTGTCCTTGGAGCAGTAGAAACCTGTGCATTCGAGAACAACGTCAACGCCGAGCTGACCCCAAGGACAATCCTTAGCGTCCTTTTCTGCGTAGATCTTTAATACCTTGCCGTCAACTGTGATCGTACCTGCTTCGTCATCAGCTGTAACTGTGTGTAAGCCTTCGCCGATCTTTCCGCAGTAACCGCCCTGTGCGGTATCGTACTTGAGAAGGTGAGCGAGCATGGAGGGCTTAGTAAGATCGTTGATAGCAACTATCTCATAGCCTTCTGCATCGAACATCTGTCTGAAAGCGAGACGACCGATACGACCGAAACCATTGATTGCAACTTTAACTGCCATTGTGAGATTCCTCCTGAAAATGAAATATTCTGTGGGTACATACTGCCGGCTTACCGGCACTTGTATCTTACCTTTAATATTATACAAGATTTGCTTCGGAATATCAAGTGCTTTGATAAATATTTCACACGATTTTCCTGTTTTTTACTGTAAAATTTCTTTCAACAGTTTTGTGCATATTTGACAAAATGTTGATAACGGTGGGATTTCACGACACTATATGTGGTGGAGATGTAAGATATCGTTAATATACTATTTATATATAACGACATATTATTGAAAATATTTTTAAAAAATGTAAAATTTTACTTGACATTTATCTTGATTTGCGCTATAATAAAATACTGAATTATAATGGTCATACTAACCGAACCGAATATTTTTCGTGGTCTGTTCAGCGGTCATTTTTCAAAATAATAAGGAGTGATCTAAGCCAATGGTGAATGTAAAGCCGGTGAAAATGGGTAATACTACCCGAATGAGTTTCTCGAAGATCAATGAGGTCATCGAAATGCCGAACCTCATCGAGATCCAGAAAAACTCGTATCAATGGTTCCTGGAGGAGGGTATCAAGGAAGTCTTTGAGGACATTTCCTCCATAACCGACTCAAACGGCAAGCTGGTACTGAGCTTCGTCGATTACAGCATCGACGATACCCCGAAGTACACCATAGAAGAGTGCAAGGAGCGTGATGTTACTTACGCAGCCCCCCTCCGCGTGAAAGCGAGACTGCGCAACGAGGAAACCGGAGAGGTTGCTGAAAGCATGATTTTCATGGGCGATTTCCCGCTCATGACCGACAGCGGTACATTCGTTATAAACGGCGCGGAACGTGTCATAGTATCACAGCTCGTTCGTTCGCCGGGAGTTTATTTTGGCTTTGAATACGATAAAACCGGTAAGAAGCTGTTCACATCGCAGGTAATACCCAACCGCGGCGCGTGGCTCGAATACGAGATGGACAGCAACGATATCTTCTATGTCCGCATAGATAAAAACAGAAAAATCCCGGCTACAACTCTCGTGCGCGCCCTCGGCAAGGGAACGGACGATGAACTTATTTCGCTTTTCGGTGACGATGAGCGTATCCGTCAGACCATTCTCCAGAAAGATACAACCAAGAACAGAGAAGAAGCTCTGCTTGAAGTTTACAAGAAACTGCGCCCCGGTGAGCCTCCTACTGTAGAGTCCGCGGAAACTCACCTCAACAACCTTTTCTTCGATGCAAAGAGATATGATCTCTCCCGTTTCGGAAGATACAAATTCAACAAGAAGCTCGGCGTTGCGAACCGTATCGTCGGTCACAAGCTTGCGGGTACTGTTTTTGATACGTTCACAGGTGAGATAATTGCCGAGGAGGGTACACTGGTTACGACCGAACTCGGTGAGAAGATCGAGCAGGCAGGCGTAATGGAAGTTCTCCTTGAAACCGAGGACGGTTCGATCAAGGTAATAGGAAACGGTACCGTTGATATCAAGCCTTACCTCAAAGACGCGGGATTTGAGAACATAGATCCCGTCAAACTCGGTATCAACGAGCGCGTTACAGCTTCCGTACTTCGTGAGATCCTCGATGAAAATGAGACTGAGGAAGAAATGGAGAACGCGCTCCGCGCAAGAGCGGACGAGCTTGTTCCGAAGCACGTTACAGTCGATGATATCTTCGCAAGCGTAAGCTACTTCATCAACCTCTGCGAGGGTGTCGGAAATGTAGATGATATCGACCACCTCGGAAACAGACGTATCCGTTCGGTAGGTGAACTGCTGCAGAACCAGTTCCGTATCGGTTTCACAAGAATGGAACGTGTTATAAGAGAACGTATCGGACTCCAGCAGGAGACCGAAAAGATCTCGCTCAACAACCTTGTTAATATAAGACCCGTGGTTGCGGCTATAAAGGAATTCTTCGGTTCCTCGCCTCTGTCGCAGTTCATGGATCAGAACAACCCGCTTGCGGAACTTACCCATAAGAGAAGACTTTCCGCACTCGGCCCCGGAGGACTTTCCCGTGACCGTGCCGGATTTGAAGTCCGCGACGTTCATTACTCGCATTACGGACGTATGTGTCCTATCGAGACTCCTGAAGGTCCTAACATCGGTCTTATCTCATATCTCGCTTCCTTTGCGAGAATCAACGAGTACGGCTTCATCGAGGCTCCGTACCGCAAAGTCGAGCGCGGAACAGGAAAGGTTTCCGATGAAGTTGTCTATATGACAGCTGACGTTGAGGATCTCTATACAATTGCACAGGCTAACGAACCGCTGGACGAAAACGGACGCTTCACGAGAAAGCGCGTAACTGCGCGCCGCAGAGATGAGATCATAGAAGTCAGACCCGAAGAGGTTGACTACATGGACGTTTCGCCTAAAATGGTCGTTTCGGTCGCTACGGCGATGATCCCATTCCTTGAAAATGATGACGCAAACCGTGCGCTCATGGGTGCGAATATGCAGAGACAGGCTGTTCCGCTTATGGTAACACAGAACCCGATCGTCGGCACAGGTATGGAATACAAGGCTGCCGTTGACTCCGGTGTTTGTGTACTTGCCAAGGAGGACGGTACAGTTACAAGAGTAACTGCTGACGAGATCGTTGTAAAGAACGATGACGGTCAGGAAAGAAAGTACAAGCTTATCAAGTTCAAGCGCTCCAACCAGGGTACCTGCGTGAACCAGCGTCCTATCGTAAACAAGGGCGATGTCGTAAAGCAGGGTCAGGTGCTTGCTGACGGTCCTGCAACAAGTCAGGGCGAGATCTCCCTCGGAAAGAATGCCCTTATCGGCTTTATGACATGGGAAGGCTACAACTACGAGGACGCTGTCCTTATCAACGAGAAGCTTGTTTACAATGATGTTTACACCTCGATCCATATAGAAGAATATGAGCTTGAATGCCGTGACACCAAGCTCGGACCGGAAGAGATCACAAGAGATATCCCGAACCTCAGCGAAGATGCTCTGAAAGATCTCGATGAGAACGGTATTATCAGAATAGGTGCGGAAGTACATTCCGGTGATATACTTGTAGGTAAGGTAGCGCCTAAGGGCGAGACAGAGCTTACTTCCGAGGAACGTCTGCTCCGCGCGATATTCGGCGAGAAGGCAAGGGAAGTGCGCGACAGTTCGCTGCGCGTTCCTCACGGCGAAAGCGGCGTAATCGTCGATGTAAAAGTGTTTACAAGAGAGAACTGCGATGAGCTTTCCGCAGGCGTGAATATGGCAGTACGCTGCTACATCGCGCAGAAGAGAAAGATCTCCGTCGGAGACAAAATGGCGGGTCGTCACGGAAACAAGGGTGTCGTATCCCGTATCCTGCATCAGGAGGATATGCCTTTCCTGCCTGACGGTACTCCGCTCGATATAGTTCTTAACCCGCTGGGCGTTCCTTCCCGAATGAACATCGGACAGGTGCTTGAAGTGCATCTCGGATATGCGGCAAGAGCTCTCGGCTGGAAAGTTATGACTCCGGTATTCGATGGCGCTCACGAGGACGATATCAGAGAAATGTTCGCTATGGCGGAAGCACAGCGTGCGGATTATCCCGACAAGGACGGCCCCGGGATCGACTTCTCGAAGATACCTATGACTCCGGAAGCAAAGACACAGCTTATCGACGGAAGAACGGGCGAGAAGTTTGACAGCCTCGTTACTGTCGGATATATGTACTACCTCAAGCTGCATCACCTGGTTGACGATAAGATCCATGCGCGTTCCACAGGTCCTTACGCACTCGTTACGCAGCAGCCTCTCGGCGGTAAAGCGCAGTTCGGCGGTCAGCGTTTCGGTGAGATGGAAGTTTGGGCTTTGGAAGCTTACGGTGCCGCGTACACTCTCCAGGAGATCCTGACTGTAAAGTCGGACGATGTTGTGGGACGTGTAAAGACCTACGAAGCCATTGTAAAGGGAGATCCCGTACCGAAGCCGGGTATTCCGGAATCTTTCCGCGTTCTTATCAAGGAATTCCAGTCCCTCGGACTCGATATCAAGATACTTGACGAGAACAACGAGGAGATCGACCTCAAACAGACGCTTGATGACGATGACGAGAACGGCGGAGTTGTAAGCCCCGACGATTTCGGAAGCTATGAGGTTGACGAAAGCCAGCTCAACGATTCCTATATCATCGGTGACGGCGATTATTTTGCTGATGCCGGCGATGACTTGTCGGACGATTATGACGACGATGACGTTTTTGACGATGAAGACGACGATGATGATCTCGGATTCGACGACGGTGACGACGACGACATCGACTGAAAGGATCACTAATCGGGAATGTGCGGCTGAAAACCGCTGAATTTACAGAAATTGAGGTTTTTGAAATTGGCTAACGTTTTTGAATCCATAAAGATCGGACTTGCATCGCCCGATCAGATAAGAGC
This sequence comes from Ruminiclostridium sp., assembly GCA_017941355.1. Lineage (GTDB taxonomy): Bacteria > Bacillota > Clostridia > Oscillospirales > Ruminococcaceae > Ruminiclostridium_E. The sequence continues at coordinate 4,817 of JAGAWN010000059.1, forward strand.
ATGGAGCTACGGTGTGGTTGAACGCCCCGAGACTATCAACTACAGAACACAGAAACCCGAACGCGACGGACTTTACTGCGAGAAGATCTTCGGGCCGCAGAAAGACTGGGAGTGCGCCTGCGGAAAGTACAAGCGCATACGCTTCAAAGGCAAGGTATGCGAGCGCTGCGGAGTAGAGGTCACACGCGCAAAGGTAAGACGTGAGCGCATGGGTCACATTGAGCTTGCCGCTCCTGTTTCCCATATCTGGTACTTCAAGGGTACTCCTTCGAGGATCGGTCAGGTGCTTGACATCTCTCCCAAGAGACTTGAAGAAGTTCTCTACTTCACAAAATATATAGTTACAGACCCCGGAGATACCGTTCTCACTAAGGGTCAGCTTCTCACCGAAAAGGAATATGCCGATATGCGTGAGCGCTACGACGAAGCGTTCAAGGCAGGCATGGGCGCGGAAGCTATCAAGGTGCTTCTCCAGGAAATAGATATCGAGCAGCTTTCCCGTGAGCTTAAAGAAGAACTCAAGGATACTCAGCAGGGTCAGAAACGCGTGAAGTTGCTGAAAAGACTCGATGTTATCGAAGCTTTCCGTCAGAGCGGTAACCGTCCCGAGTGGATGATACTCGATGTTGTACCGATAATTCCTCCCGATCTGCGTCCTCTGATACTCCTCGACGGCGGCAGATTCGCTACCAGCGATCTTAACGATCTGTACAGACGCGTTATCAACAGAAACAACAGATTAAAGAGAATGCTGGAACTGAAAGCTCCGGACATTATCATAAGAAACGAAAAGAGAATGCTCCAGGAAGCCGTTGACGCTCTTATCGACAACGGCAGACACGGCAGAGCAGTCACCGGTCCGTCCAACAGACCGCTGAAATCCCTCTCCGATATGCTTAAAGGTAAGCAGGGACGTTTCCGTCAGAACCTGCTCGGTAAGCGTGTTGACTACTCCGGACGTTCGGTTATCGTCGTAGGCCCCGATCTTAAAATGGATCAGTGCGGACTTCCAAAAGAAATGGCTATCGAACTATTCAAGCCCTTTGTAATGAAAGAGCTTTGCAAGAGAGGTCTTTCAAACAATATAAAGAGTGCGCGCAAGAAAGTTGACAGGGCGGAAGAAGAAGTCTGGGACGTTCTTGAGGACGTTATACAGAACCACCCCGTACTGCTGAACCGTGCGCCTACGCTGCACAGACTCGGTATTCAGGCATTTATGCCGGTACTTGTTGAGGGACGCGCGATAAGACTTCACCCGCTGGTATGTACGGCGTTCAACGCGGACTACGACCGCGACCAGATGCCAGTTCATCTCCCGCTTTCCGAGGAAGCTCAGGAAGAAGCAAGATCCCTCTTGCAAGCAGCAATGATC
>JAGAWN010000060.1 GCA_017941355.1 Ruminiclostridium sp.
ATGTCATCACGGCGACCGTTGACAGCAGAGATTACAACAAAAAGGCAGCGTGAAAAACCGCGCTGCCAAAGGAAATACGGAAAGTTCTTTATGGGTGGTTAGCTCCGCCGGGGCTTACTCAGCCCCTGGACCCTCGAGGCAGGGAGGACCCTGCACCCATGCCGTTTCACGGAGATTCGGTCATCTCTTAAAAACTACGGGTTTGCGCAGCGGGCAGAGCTGCCTGTTCGTGGATATTCGTGAGTCCATCCCGTTTTTTTAATTTTTTTTTCAAAAACTCTTCCCTTTTTCAGAAATATGTAGTATAATAGTAATAATAGATGCTCCGGCGTTCCCCGGACTTCCCCAAAAACTCAGGAAAGGTTCAGTATTATGGATAAACTCAAAGTTCAGGTAAACGGCAGAGGTTATTTTTTGAAAACCGATAAACCCGATGAAGTCCTTAATTTCGCAAAACGCTTCGAGGAACAGATAAATTACCTCTCTGTAAAAATGGGTAATGTCAGCGAGTCCGAAGTGACAGCCTACGCCGCGCTGCTGCTCATGGGAGATTCCCTCAGCGCCCGCCGCAGCGAAGCCGATCAGGCTCTCGTCGATGAACTCTCCGGTAAAGCAGAAGTCCTCGAAGAACGTATAGATACCCTCTCTCAGCAGATCGCCGAACATCAGGCGCGTGAGGAAGAACTTGTATCCGTCTCTGACGGCCTCCGCGCCCGTGAACAGGAACTCTCCGCCCTCGTCCAGGATCTCTCCGAAAAACGTGAACAGCTCGCCGGTGCATATAACGAAAGCGAAAATGCGCTCAATGATACCAAATCCGCCCTCGCTTCCGCAAATAAGATCATAGCAAGACTCAATACCGAAAAGTTCACAGAGGTCGCAGCCAATGAAGCCCTGCGCAATGAACTCGAAGTTTCCCGCGACAGGCTCGATGCCGCAAATAAACAGATAGCAGAACTCAACGGCAAGATCACTAAAATGGAGATAAATTCCATTGCTGTGGATTCCGACGGCTCGGTATCAGTGAATGAGGAAGCTGTCAAAAAACTTCGCGCCGAAAAGGAAGATCTCGAAATTGAACTCGCTATTGCAAACGAGGAGATAGAAAAGCTTAAATCCGCAAATAAAGCCGTTCAGAACGAAAACGAGGCTGCACGCAAGATAGCCGAGTATGAGCGTACTATCAAGCAGCTTGAAAGCCGCAGCACCGAAATAGACAAGCTGCGCAATGTCCTCGCAGAAACCGAGCAGGCTGTCCGCCATAAAGTTGACGAGAAAGAGGAAGAGAACGATAAACTCCGCAATATTCTCAAAAATTACGAAAACTCCTACGGTCTCAGTATAGCCCGCAAGGAAGAAGAGATCATAGAGCTTCAGCAGCAGGTAGAACGCCTGAAAAGCATTCTCAATATGCGCAGCGAAGAAAAACTCAGCGGAAAGTACGTCCAGACCACCTTTGATGCGGAATCCGAAGCCGAACTGCACAGCGCGGAAACTCCCGGCGCAGCCGCAAGACCCGACAACAGCGGTTCCGAGGATTCCGGAATGTCAAAACTGTAATGATAGAAATACTTGCTCCGTGCGGCGGTGAAGACTCTCTTCCCGCCGCACTTAATGCGGGTGCGGACGCTGTGTATCTCGGGATAACACAGTTCTCCGCCCGCCGCAGTGCCAAAAACTTCACCCGTGAGCAGCTTGAAGCAGCAGTTCGCGAGTGCCATATCTCCGGTGTAAAAGTCTATGTCACCATGAACACTCTCATATTCGACGACGAGTTGAAAGCATTGTCGGAAGCCGCCGCTTCAGTTGAGGAAGCCGGTGCGGACGGCGTTATCGTGCAGGACTTCGGGGCAGCGCGGGTCATACATGAAGCCGCCCCTTCTCTGCGTCTCCACGCTTCCACGCAGATGACCGTTACCTCCGCGGCAGGTGCGGAGTTCGCCCGTAAACACGGATTCGCGCGTGTAGTCCTCGCACGCGAGATGTCGTTTGAAGAGATAGAACGTGTCGTGCGCAGCGTCGATGTGGAAACGGAGGTTTTCGTTCACGGCGCACTTTGCGTCTGCGTCAGCGGGCAGTGCCTTATGAGCGCCATGTACGGCGGCAGGAGCGGAAACCGGGGAATGTGCGCACAGCCGTGCAGACTCGATGTTTCCTGCGGAGACAGACACAATGTTCTGTCGCTGAAAGACCTGTCGGTCATAGAGCAACTCCCGGACCTTGACCGTATCGGCGTGACCTCCGCAAAGATCGAAGGCAGAATGAAGCGCCCGGAATATGTCGCAGCAGCGGTCACAGCCTGCCGTGACGTGCTTGCGGGCAGGACTCCGGATATACAGTCTCTGCGTGCCGCGTTCTCCCGCAGCGGATTCACTCGTTCATACTACGACGGTACTATGCACGATATGCAGGGGGTGCGCACAAAAGAGGACGTTGAAGCAGCCGGAAAGGCTCTGCAAGGGCTGAAAAAGCTGTACGACAAGCCGTATAAACGGCATACCGCCGATGTACGGGTAACGGTTTGCTCCGGCAAACCCGTCAGCGCGGAGGTAATCTGCGAGGGTCACAGCTTCACATACACATCGGAAGCGCTGCCCGAAGCTGCCGTAAACCGCGCCGTCACTGCAGAGGAGATAGAGTCGCGGCTGCGCAGAACGGGAGGGACGATCTACGAGATCGGCAAGGCGGAGATAGCGCTTGAAAGCGGGCTTATGCTCAGCGCGTCGGCGGTGAACGGACTGCGGCGCGGCATCTTTGCGCAGCTTGACGGGCTTTTCGCGGGAAGCCCGGATAAACAGAGATAAAACAAAAGAAAGAAGATATGTTATGAACACAGATATGACGGTGGGAAAACCGTCGTCGGTGCTGCTGAAATTCTCCGTGCCGCTGTTTGTCAGCGTTGCCTTTCAGCAGTTCTACAGCATTGCGGACAGCATGATAGCAGGGAACTTCATACCAAACGGCGAAGCCGCGCTTGCGGCGATAAGTTCGAGTTACCCTGTGACCATGCTGTTCATAGCAGTCGCAACAGGCATGAACGCCGGCTGCTCGGTCATCTGCTCGAACCTGTTCGGCTCCCATAATCACGCACGTCTGAAAACAGCGGTCAGCACTTCCTACATCACCATAGCTGCGGTGAGCGTGCTGCTCGCGGTTTTCGGGCTTTTGTTCTGTTCACCCATTCTTACAGTTCTGAACACTCCCGCGGAGGTCTTTGAGGACAGCGCTCTGTACCTCAACATCTACGTTCTCGGTCTGCCGTTCCTGTTTTTTTACAATGTGTGCAACGGCGTTTTTGCGGCACTCGGGGATTCCCGCACGCCGCTGTGGCTGCTGATAGGATCGTCCCTCGGCAACATCGTTCTTGACCTTGTATCGGTGATATGCCTGAATATGGGTATTGCCGGCGTTGCGTGGGCTACTTTTGCCGCTCAGGGTGTCTCATCGATAGCCTCGTTCATTATCCTTAACCGCAGGATTGCGGGATTTCAGACCGGCAGGACACAGCTTTTCTCATGGCAGATGCTCGGCAAGATAAGCACGGTCGCGATACCGTCGATATTGCATCAAAGCTTCGTGTCCGTCGGCAACCTTTTTATCCAGGGCATAATCAACAGCTACGGGACATCGGCAATGGCAGGCTACTCGGCGGCGATAAAGCTGAACACGTTCGTGGTCACGAGCGTCAGCACCATGTCCGGCGGCATGGCGAACTTTACCGCTCAGAACATCGGCGCGGGGAAGCTTGACCGTGTAGTGAGCGGATTCAGAACATCGCTGGTGATGTCGGCTTGTGTCTGCCTGCCGATAACTGCGCTGTATCTGCTGTTCGGCGGTCAGCTTGTGGGAATGTTCATGGACAGCCCTGACGGGAACGCCGTCGGCATAGGCTACGGATTTCTGCTGATAGTCTCGCCGTTTTACTTCGCGGTAACGGCAAAGCTCAACTGCGACGCTGTGCTGAAAGGCGCAGGAGCAATGATATACTTTGTGATTACCACATTCACCGACCTGATACTCCGCGTGGTGCTGGCATTTATATTCTCCGGACCCCTCGGAATGGGACTTGACGGGGTATGGTGGTCATGGCCGATAGGCTGGTGTACATCGGCAGTGCTGTCGGTGATATTCTACTTCTTCGGGGGCTGGAAAAAGCACGCTCACGCTTATTGACGAATTGTGTAATTTGCACGGTTATTTTGATACAAACCACCGGAGGTTATGCAAAACGGCATATTTGCCGGACACCACTTGAAATTATCGACGAAAATGTTTATAATTATAATGAACAAGTGTAGAAGTTAAAGAAACGATAAAAACCGGACGGTATATCCGGAAAGTGGTGTTGTCAATGGACATTTTCAATGTATTTTCACTGCTCGGAGGTCTTGCGCTGCTTCTGTACGGCGTAAAGCTTATGGGGCAGGGGCTGGAGAAGAAAGCGGGCGGAAAACTCAAAACGCTTCTTGCCGCAGCCACAAGCACAAAGCTGAAAGGCTTTCTGCTGGGCGTTATCATCACGGCGGTCATTCAGTCCTCCGCGACTACGACTGTTATGGTGGTAGGCTTCGTAAACTCCGGCATTTTAACACTCGGACAGGCTATCGGTATTATAATGGGCGCGAATCTCGGTACATCGGTGACCTCGTGGATAATGTCCCTGATCGGCGTTGACAGCGATGTTATGTGGGTGCAGTTCTTAAACCCGCGCACATTCACGCCTATTATTGCGTTCATTGCGATAATAATGCTGCTCGCGTTCAAGAAGGACTCAAAGAAAGCCGATACCGCGTCTATCCTGTTCGGACTTTCGTTCCTTATGTACGGTATGCAGATCATAACCGACGCGGTTTCGGGACTCAGCGAAGTTCCGGAGTTCACGGAGCTTATGGGTATGTTCTCAAATCCGCTGCTCGGCGTACTCGCGGGTGCTGTAATAACGGCGATAATCCAGTCATCGGCGGCATCAGTCGGCATACTGCAGGCGATATCCCTCAACGGAACACTGAAATATTCAAGCGCGATACCGATAATTATGGGGCAGAACATCGGTACCTGCGTTACCGCAATGATCTCGTCCCTCGGCGCAAACAAGAATGCGAAGCGTGCAGCGTTCATACATCTGAGCTTCAACACGATAGGTACGCTGGTATGGCTCACGATCTACAGTATCGTGAACGCGGTATTTAAGCCCGCGATATCGGAGGAAGCGGTAACTCCCCTCGGGATAGCGATCTGTCATTCCGCGTTCAATATCCTTACGATAGTAACGCTCGCACCGTTCAACAAGCTGCTTGAAAAGCTTGCGTGTTTCGTTATCCGCGAAGGCTCCGACAAGGGCGAGTTCGCGCTGCTGGACGACAGACTGCTCTCAACGCCGTCTATCGCTATTGACCGCAGCCGCACTGTAGCTGTGAAAATGGCGCATGAAGCGGAGCGTTCGCTTGAAATAGCGTTTGAGATACTGTTTGACTACAACGAGAAGAAAGCGCAGAAAGTGCGGGATATCGAAGAAGCGGTGGATATGTACGAGGACAGTCTCGGCACATATCTCGTCAAGGTGAGCAACCAGAACACCTCCGAAGCGGACAGCCACGAGGTATCGAAACTGCTGCACATGATCGGGGATTTCGAGCGGCTTTCCGATCATGCCGTGAACATAGTGGAGTCGGCGGAGGAGATACACGACAAGGAGCTTAAATTCTCCGACGGCGCTATCAAGGAGATCAAGGTGATGATCTCGGCGGTAAGCGAGATACTTGATATGTCGATAACCGCCTTTGAGGAGAACGATCTCAAAACAGCGGTCAGCGTAGAACCGCTGGAGCAGGTGGTTGACTGGCTGAAAGTTCAGATAAAGTCCGCTCACATAGAGCGTCTCAGAAAGCAGGAATGTACTATTGAAATGGGATTCGTGCTGTCCGATCTTCTCACGAACCTCGAACGCATATCCGATCACTGCTCCAACATTGCGGTCTGCATGATCGAGATAGCGCACGACAGCTTCGATATGCACGAGTATATAAATCATCTCAAAAGCGAGATCACCAAGGAGTATAAGAAAGCCTACGACTTCTACAAAAACAAATACTCCATCGACAAACTCAGCAGTCAATGATGATCCCTTCCTCAGAGCAGTCCGGTCTTTCGGGAAAGGAACTTTCACGAAAGACGCCCTCGCAGGCAGCACGGGGGCTTACGCCGCCCCCGTGACCCTTGCGGCAGCGATCCGCTGCACCTTTGCCGTTACACGGAACCTGAACAGTCCGCAAAAAGAATAAACTATCCTGCCACCGGGTAGGAAAATGCCGGAAGCATTCGGAACGTATCGTTAGGTCTTAGAAGATACGTTCACGAATGCTTTCTTTTTAGGAGGAAATATGAAGCTTCTGAACCGCGCCATGAACTACTTCACCCTCGGTGAGCGCATACTGTGGGGAACCTCAGTCCTGCTGATATGCGCGTCGTTCCTGCTGTTTGACCGTGCTGATTACCTCACCCTCGCCGCGTCACTGATAGGCGCAACTTCTCTGATATTCAGCGCAAAAGGCAACCCCGCCGGTCAGCTCCTCATGGTGATATTCAGCATACTGTACGGTATCATCTCCTACTCGTTCAGCTATTACGGCGAGATGATCACCTACCTCGGCATGACCGCGCCTATGGCGGTGTTCGCACTTATTTCGTGGCTGCGTAACCCGTATGAAGGCAACCGTTCGGAGGTGCGCGTCAACCGCCTGCGGCTGACGGAGATCGTGCTTATGCTGCTGCTCACCTGCGCGGTAACGGCGGCATTCCGGTTTATATTGCAGTATTTCGGTACCGCCAACCTTCTGCCCAGTACGCTGTCCGTCACGACCAGCTTTGCCGCCGTGTATCTCACGTTCCGCCGCAGCCCGTTCTTCGCTCTCGCCTACGCGGCAAACGATGTGATACTGATTATCCTGTGGGTGCTTGCTTCACTTGCTGACGCGTCTTACGTTTCGGTAGCGGTGTGCTTCGTTATGTTCCTCGCAAACGATATTTACGGCTTCATAAGCTGGCGGAGAATGGAGAAACGGCAGAAGTCCGGGAAGTAACGGTTTTCAGAGTCCGCAGATAGTCCTTGTGTTCTTTCGTTACGCGGTAGCTTTCTATAGCTTTCTGTATCGCCTTGTTGTGCGTCCACGGATCAAGCCTGCGCTGCTCGATGAACGGCAGAACTTCGTCGTAGTTCTTGGCGAGTGCAGTCGCAAAATACCATGCGGTCATCATATTTATGTAGTATTCCTCCGAGCGCACAGCTGCCGCCATTTCCGCGTATTCGGGCTTGAAATCCGCGCCGAGAAAGTACCGCATAAGGCAGCCTGTCCCGAACCGCACGGTGTAGGTATGCCCGGAGCCGTGCCACTCCCTCACTTTTTGCAGCAGAGCGGGTCTGTTCTTCGCAAGCGCTTTCGGCGTCAGCGAGTCGCATACCGCCCAGTTGTCGATGTACGGCAGGAAAGCTTCCACAGCGGCAATGCAGCTGTCATAGTCCCGGATACGGTTTATAAGCTGCGCGTGAATGTAGTTCTCTTCGGCGTAGCGGTGGGGAAGCTCCGCGAGAAATCCGCTCATGTCCGCATCCCGGTATTCACTGACAAGCTTTTTCAGTTTCGGAGAACGCACGCCGATAATGCGCTCCCGCGGCACGTTCGGGATAATGCGCGCACTGAAATCTCCGTAATCCCTGTCCTCAAGCTCATGCAGTCTTTTTCTTATGTCGTCGGTGATACTCATACCGTAAACCTCCCGTAATTACTTGCAGCCGCGTTTACAGCTGCGTTTTCCCCGATTATATCATATAAAGCAGAGGAATTCAATAGCAGCAGAAAAAAAGAAAGAGAAGAATGTGACCCGGATAGCTTTCGCGGCGGGGCGTCCCCCGCATTAATTACGGTTGACTTTTGGGCGGTTTTGTATTATAATCAATTTATATAAGATACGGAGGTTTGCTATGAAAAGATTTATCAGGAACGCACTCTCTTTGCTTACGCTGATATGCGTGATAATGACCTGCGGTTCATGTATGGATTTCACAAAGATAGAGGAGATAACGGTGGAGACTGATGTTCCGCCGAAGATCGTGTTTCTCGGGGACTCGATAGCTGCCGGATTCGGTCTGGAGGGGTATTCCGATGACGATCTGTACAGCTGTGACTCATACGCCAACATACTGCGTGAAAGATACGCGGCTGAACTGGAGGGCAAATGCCGTCAGATAACCGTGAACCGCGCAGTTTCGGGAGATACCTCTGAGGATCTCATAGCTCTGCTTGAAAGCGGGGAACTTGACGAAGCCCTTGCGGACAGCGATGCGGTGGTAGTCTCCATAGGCGGCAACGATATGCTTGCAAAGCTGTTTGAGCTGATCTCGGATATCGGGTATAGTTTTGAGACAAAGGAATACCATATATCGGACGCTGATTGGCTGTCACTCGTTACAGGGCTTCTCAGTCTCGGCAGCGACGTAGATGCGGAGATAGACGAGTTTGCGGTAAATCTGCGCAGGATAGCCGCGCTGATACATGAGCGCACAGGTGCCGCGCTTATAGTCCAGACACTTTATAACCCCTTTGAGACTTTCGACGACGTAAAGAAGTTCGCGGAGATCACTGAGGACAAGGTAGGCAGGTTCAATGCCACAGTGACGGAAAACGCCGAGTATGAGGGTGAGCGGCTGTACTATGTGGCGGACGTTGCTCCTGCGTTTGAGGGAAAGTGCCGCGATCTCACCAACATCACGGATATAGATATTCACCCCAACGCCGAGGGTCACAAGCGCATTGCGGACGTGGTTGACACGGCTGTGCGGGAGCATACCTATACATACCCGGACACTGTTGAAGTCACGGACACCGACGCTGTGAACCTGTTCACGGGTCTGTGCATTGCCGGGGCTGTGGTAACAGTCGGAATTATCGTGATCGTAGTGATCGCTGTCGTGCGTTCAAAGAAGAAGAGAGGTTGAGTATGAAGAAACTGTTATTTGTATATAATCCCCATTCCGGAAAGGGCGAGATAGGGAACTCGCTTTCGGATATTGTCTGCGTGTTCACGGCAGCAGGGTATGATGTGACAGTCCACCCCACCGGTGCGCAGTCCGACGGCAGGGACTACATCGCTGCCCACGCCGCGGAGTACGATATCGCGGTGAGCAGCGGCGGGGACGGTATGCTGCATGAGCTGTTCGACGGCATTATAGCTTCCGGCAGCGGCGTTACCTGCGGCTACATTCCCGCCGGTACTATCAATGATTTCGCTTCGTCACTGAAAATACCGAAGGTGCCGAAAGCCGCCGCAGAGGTGATAGTTGCGGGGAATACCGCCTCCGTCGATGTGGGAGTATTCAACGGCAGCATCTTCTCCTACGTTGCGGCGTTCGGGCTGTTTACAAAGGTGAGCTATGCCACGGATCAGAACATGAAGAATTTGCTTGGTGCAGCCGCTTACTTCATCGAGATACTCAAAAGCATGGATCTGAAGCATTTCCGTGAAGCCTCAGTCCGTGCTAAGATATCTGCCAACGGCGAGGAATACCAGGACGAGTTCATTTTCGGAATGGCAGGGAATACCTATTCTGTGGGCGGACTTGCGAATCTCGTTCCCGAGGGTGCTTCCATGGACGATGGGCTGCTGGACTGTATGTTCATAAGGACACCGAAGAGTCTCGCTGAGCTTGACGCGATAAGAAACGCGATAATGACCCGCAGGTACGACATTCCGAACCTTATCTGCGTAAAGACAGACAGGGTGGAGATGTTCATGGACAGGGAGATCGAATGGACGCTGGACGGCGAGTTCGGCGGCAGCACTGACCATGCTGTGATCGGTGTGAAGAACCGCGCCGTGACGATAACCGTTCCGGGGTCTGATGACAAGTCACATCCTTAAACGCGGGTATGAAGAAACATTCGATACAATGGATACGCGCGGTGCTTGGACGCGGGCAGTTCCGCATACTGCTGCTGATACTGCTGCACGGGTTCAACGGGTTTTCCGGCGTGCTGTATGCGCTGTTCCTGCGCTCGGTGGTGGACAGCGCGGCGGCAGGGGATACTGACGGGTTTGTGCTGGCGGCGGTGCTGATAGTGGCGCTTGCCGGGATACAGATAGGCGTGCGGACAGTGATACGTTTTGCGGAGGAATCCGCGCGGGCAAGCTTCGAGAACCTGTTCAAGCGGCGGCTGTTCACCGTACTGCTGAAAAAGGACTACGCGGCGGTAAGCTCTCTGCATACCGGGGAATGGCAGAACCGGCTCACCAACGACTGCATGGTGATAGCCAACAACCTCACCGACATATTCCCGGGATTCGCGGACATGGCGGTGAAGCTTGTAAGCGCGCTGATAATGATGACTGCTCTGGACGCGAGATTTCTGCTGATACTTCTGCCGCTGGGTGCAGTAAGCGGTATATTCGCGTTTATACTGCGCAGCAGGCTGAAAGAACTGCACAAGGAGGTACAGCGCCGTGACGGGAGTCTGCGGGTATTCTTTCAGGAGCGGCTTTCGAGCCTGATGATGATACGTTCGTTTGCGGCGGAGAAGTCCTCGGAGGTGCAGGCGGACGAAAAGCTGCGGGAACACAGAGACGCGCGCATGAAGCGGCTGCGGTTCTCGAACGCGTGCAGCGTGGGAATGCAGACGGCAATGCAGGGAATGTACCTTGCGGGAGTTTGTTACTGCGGCTGGGGGATCCTCACCGGGACGATAACCTACGGCACCATGACGGCGATAACGCAGCTGATAACGCAGATACAGGCACCGTTTGCGAACATAACCAACTACATACCTAAGCTGTACGCGCTGACGGCGAGTGCCGAGCGTCTCATGGAAGCGGAGGAGCTTGCCGACGATTCCGATTCCCCGGCACGCGGTATAGCTGAGGTGCGGGAATTCTACGAAAACCGGTTTGAAGCGCTTGGGCTGGAAAATGTATGCTTCACCTACTATCCGCCTGCGGAGGATAGCGGGGAGCTGTCAAAGGAAGCAATGCCGCGGGTGCTGAAAGACGTAACACTGGAGATACGCAAGGGCGAGTATGTGGCGTTCACCGGGAAAAGCGGCTGCGGCAAATCCACTGTGTTAAAGCTGATGATGCGGATATTCGCGCCGGACAGTGGCAGCGTGTATGTAACTGCGGACGGCGAAAAGACCCCGCTGGGAACGGATATGCGGCGGCTGTTCGCGTATGTTCCGCAGGGGAATATGCTTATGAACGGGACTATCCGTGAGATCGTGTCATTTGCGGAGCCGGAAGCAGCCGGTGACGAAGAACGTATTCGTGAAGCACTGCGGATAGCCTGCGCCGAGGAGTTCGTGTACGCTCTCGAGGACGGTATCGACACCCGGCTCGGGGAGCGCGGAACCGGGCTTTCCGAGGGGCAGACCCAGCGTATAGCCTGCGCGAGAGCGGTATTTTCCGGCAGTCCCGTGATGCTGCTGGACGAAGCAACAAGCGCCCTCGACAGCGCGACCGAGGAACGGCTGCTCCGCAATCTGCGGGAAATGACGGATAAAACGGTGGTCATCGTCACTCACCGTCCCGCAGCGCTTGCCGTCTGTGATAAGACTGTTGAATTTGACAGATGAAAACGGTTTGACGGCAGACCGGTAACTACATAACGACAAACAAAACCCCTTTCTTTGGAGAAAGGGGTTTTTCGTTATATGATCGGCAGCTCTATGTAATCGGAGCCTGTGTCTGCGGGTGTGGGAGTAGGTGTCGGATCCGGAGTAGGATCGGGTGTTGGATCGGGAGCCTGCGTGTGTATATCAACGGGCGGAGCGGTCCTGATCTCCGTTGTGTTTTCCGTGGTAGTAGTTTCAGCGGGACGTTCGGTCGTTGCCCGTGTCCGCTCGGGCGCTGCTATCGTGGCTTCCGTGGTGGTTGCAAGAGTTGTCTCATGTGTCACGCGGGTTGTTGAGGGGAGGGTCTCCGGAACCGTCGTGGTGCTGCCGGTGTCGCCGTTGATCTTCGGAACTTCGGTCTCAAGCGTTTTCGCTTTGGTGGTTTTTGCTTTTGTGGTCGTTGTTGTGGTTTTCGCTTTGGTAGCCGGTGCGGTAGTGGTAGTTGCTGCTGTGGTGGCTGCGGCAGTCGTCGGGGCTGTTGTGGTAGTTGCGGCTGTTGTCATATTGAGCTGGTTCTGCTGCCATTCGGTAGTCTCTGCGGCAGTCGTCGGGGCTGTTGTGGTAGTTGCGGCTGTTGTCATATTGAGCTGGTTCTGCTGCCATTCGGTAGTCTCTGCGGCAGTCGTAGTTGTTGCAGCTGTAGTGACGGGCGGCGCGATCGTGGTAATGTCCGGCTCGACTACCGTGGCAGCACGGGTCGTTGTGGTGGTATATACAACTGCCGCTGTTGTCGCCGCGGCAGTTGTTGTCGTAGTCGTGGCTTCTGTCTCAGCTTCTGCTCCGTCTGCGCTCTCTCCGGAGTCCGCCTCCGGGGAGTTTACATCAACGCTTTCCGTGCCGTCCGGCTCTTCGGATTCCGGGGCGGTCTCCTCGGCAGAAGTCTCTTCGCGGGTCGTTGTCTCTGCGGCAGATGTGGTAGTTTCGGAAGTCTCTTCGACAGGGGTCATCAATTCGTCGGCTTTCGGGACAGTGTGTTCAAGCTGCCCCTGCGAGCAGCCGGAAGCTGCTATCACGCAGATCGCGAGTGCAGCTGCAAAAATTCTTTTTTTCATAAATTCCTCCGTAACAGTACGCGCCCGCGTTCAGCGGGCGCAAGTTGATTTAATTAAACTTCTTCTGTTTGAAGCGATGTACGAATTATATCTTCCGCTTCAAATTCTATGATCTCGATCTCAGCTTTTGTGTATTCTTTCATGTCGTTCTCCTCACTTTCAATTATGAAATTTATACTCCTTTGTATGCCTTTGCTGCCTGGCAGTAATTGTAGAGTGCTGCCATAGCATATTTTGCCTTTTCCGATGTAGTGTCGGAATTAAGTATAAGCTTAGCATACGCGTAAGCGGAAATGTTTGAGATCGTGAAATTGCTGTTTGCTGTTACTGTGACCGAACTGATATCCGAAAGCTGGGCAGCGCCGAGATTCGGAACAACGATTCTGTATCTGCCGCCGACATTTTCAACGGAGTAGGCTGAAACGGTTGGTGTTCCGGTATAATCTTTGGCGGGGTTAAGGTAAAGATAGATAGAGGTTTTCGCGTCAAGGTAAAGGGAGAATGTTACATTCTCTATACCGGATTGTCCGGTATTTCTTATGAGATCATAATTGCTTGAAGATAATCCGCTTTTAGCGGTTGAGATATCGGAAGAGTCAAGGTTGTTTTTATTGGACATAGCGGTATAGTTACCGGAAATGCCGGGGTGGAGTTCAAAGAGATACTGCTGAACATAGTGACCGTAATCTGCGGTTGCTTTTACAAGAGCAATGGCATTTGCATCGTTATTGAGTTTAGACGGATCGTCGAGAGCCTCGTTAATATACTGTGAAACGGAATATGTCTCTGACTTTGTGCCGCCGCTGTAGTGGTAAACAGCGCTGATATCCATACCCATTTCAAGGCTGTTTACAGTGCAGGTGAACTTCTGCATACCCTCATAATCAGAACCGTTGTCAATTGTGTTCTTGCCGTTTACTGTGAACGTCATGTAAGCGTTCGCGTCAGTCCAGTTTTTAACGTAGAAGTTTACGCCGATATCGTCACCGAGGGTGAGAGAGTGCTTGATTTCAAGTTCCGCAGGTGCTTCATAATCGCTTGCTGCGAGTGTAAGAATACTGCTGCTCCAAAGGCTTGTGGTATCGGAATCGTATGTAAAGGTGAGGTTATCGCTTCCGCCGCGGGAGAACGTATAACTGTCACCCGAACGTGTGCCGCCTCTGAGGAACAGGGGAGTTGAACCCGAGGGAAGTCCGTCCGAGTTTGTCACATCAACGAGATACGCATCGCTGCCGATAGTGACGATGTTCCACATGTGATCTTCACTTGAAAGTTTTCCTGTCACAAGATAGCAGTTAACGCTGCTGCTCCACGAGGAGTTGTCGCAGAGATACTTGAACGCTTTGGAATAACCCTCGCATACA
>JAGAWN010000061.1 GCA_017941355.1 Ruminiclostridium sp.
AAAACCATATCATTCGACGGTTATTACAATCATGTGCATATTGATTCCGCTGCACGGACTATTACCATAGATGTTGACGATGATTATGAATTTATTGAAGTGGGAAATGAGTATAAGCGCCTGAATAATTTTGATTCTCCTGAGCAGCGATTGATAGATGCAATATTCCGTCCGCATTTAATTGATGATGACGGCAAGCGAATAGGAACTCCCGAAAATGAAGATGACTACCGGTTCTTCCCGATAGTCAGTCACAAGGATATTACGAAAAAGTATAACGGCGATTATGTTTACCATGATGTATTTCACCTGAATGCTCATTACAGTGAAAATGAAAGAACATTGTTCAATCCGTTTGCCGGGCTTCTGATAACATTTCCCATTGGCGAGGGATTACTCGATTTTTGCTTTTCGATGTTTGGTGCATCTCCGGAAGATTTATTAGACTGTGCGTTGGAAAATCTCAAATATAACAACATCAGTAAAGAGATCACTACGCCCAAGGCGCACAATAAAGATGAACTGCACGATCTTGAATGTGAATATATGCGACGCTCAATTATTGCACTCGACCCGTATATGTATCGCTCACTGTATTCTTCGATATTCCCACCGGAGTTTGAAGAAATATCCGAGACAAGTCTGAAATATTACATTTTCTATCTTAATGAACTTAAACGGGAGATGCGCAATCGCATAAAATTTGTTTTCGACGATGCGTTCTATCCTGAAGAATTATCGGATTTGCGAGCGCACGAACGTTTTGCACTATATGCACAAAAGTACGGCATTCCGAGATCATTCAGACGTGAGGAATCCTTCTGGATCACTTCAAGAATGGATATGACCGCGCTGGAATGCAGCCGTTTGCCTATGGACGTTATTCTGAAAAGGCTGCGTAGTAATACTCCGAGCAAGGAACAAAGTCCGCTTGAAAAAGAAATGGAGCTTAATCCCGGGAAAATCGGAGTTTATCGCAGCGTACCGCTGTTCATGTCCGTTGCATATAAATGCTGTACCATTCACGATATTCTGGAACTCGAATTTACAAAAATGCTTGAATTTGACATAAAGCTTCATAAGTGCAAGAATTGCGGAAGATACTTTATTGTCAAGGGAAACTATAACGCAGAGTATTGTGATCGTATTCGTGAGGGCAATACCCAGACTTGTCAGCAGATCGCGGCACAGAAAAAATATGAAGAAAAGCTCCAGAACGACAAAGCTGTCTCCGTTTTCCGCAAATACTATAAGCGTTACTACGCCCGCAAGCAGGTAGGCACAATAAAGCCCGATAAATTCCGGTTGTGGAATTATCAGGCTTGTGAAAAACGGGATATGTGTCAGCGCGGGGAGATCACGCTTGACGAGTTTGAGGAATGGCTGGAGGAGAGTTTTAAGAATAGACCAAAGAAAAATCTAAATTGACATGAAAATTTTATATCTAATAAATATCGTATAATTGGGATATAGGGTTGATTTTGGGCAAAAATAATAGTATAATACAAGATAGGGTTTTATAGATAATATTTTAGTTTATTAAAACCAAACAGACTTTAAGAATGGAGTGAATTTATATGAATGATAAAGAGATTATTTTATCTAAGATAGCAGAAATAATAAGCAGACCTGGTTTCTTTGTTAAGCGCAATTCTGAATTTAAGTCAAGGTTAAAATGTGCAGGATTAGGGGAGTATTTTGAGAAGTATTCAGAATACTTGATTCCTTATTATTATAACAACGGACACACTCATGTGTTTCAAAATGATAACGAGGAATATGATGTTTTTATTGGTTTGGATAATATTTTTTCAGACTTATATAATGAAAACAAAAATGAAGAAATTATATCTCTATTGAAGGAACTTACAAAGTCTTTTAATATAGGAAATATTGAGGAATCTTTGAATGAAGATTTTGAGGAACTATCACATCTTTATGAATTACTAGGTTTATCAATCAATATTGTTAACAATAAGGTAGTTGTAACTACTTGTATGGCAAGTAATAACAAAAGAGTTATGGATTTGTTCTCTGTCGAAAGCTGGTTAAAGCAAAATCATAAGGAAGTTTATGATTCTTATGAATCGGCTGTTGATGCCTATACACAAGGGCATGCAGGAGCTTGTATTGAATCATGCAGGACTTGCTTGGTAAGTTTCTTTTCAAAATATAAGGGTACTGAAATCTTTGCAAAATGGATGAGGGGAATATACAATACTAGCGGTGAAAATACTACATACACATTAGATGATTTTAACAAAGCATTGAATAATGATATTCGAAAAAATGATTTAGCAGATTTTTTCTTTGAGAACCACGAAGGGAAAATGACAAAAACAAAGACTATTTATATGATTTACTCAATGATGTCTGACTATGGAACTCATAGAAATGAAGCAACAATAGAAAATCCATCAATAGATGATGCCTTGTTTTCTCTACGATTGATGGATAGTATTCTTTTTTGGGTTTATTCAAAAAAACAAGCAGAACAATCTCATAGTACAATATAATTGCTTTGACTCACACGCACAAATCAGTTAGAGAAAACATTCCGCCACTACTAATTCGGAATGGCTAAGATGCGATCTATACAATATACAGTGTCATCGTGTATTACAAATACAGGATATCAATAATTCATTGGATAAAATAAATACTACCTTGCTTTTATTATCTTTGCCGCAACAACACTGTGTTTATAGAATTATCTAAGCGTAAAAGCAATACTGTATAGTGTTTATATTAGAAAATAACCATCTAAATCCACATATTCAGCAGGAATTTCATCAAGACAATTAAGAACAGATGGGAGTCTTCTTTCGATAAGCTCAATAAAACTTCTCAAAGTATTAATGTCATTCAAGAAATCTGACACTGTACCAATTTCCTTATAAAGATAGCTATGAACGGCATTTCTTTTATGTTGGACCGAATCGACCCATTTGTACATATTGTCTTTTTCATCATCCCAAAGAATGCCAGTGCTTAGTTTTTTTAATTCTTCAAAAGACAAATCCTTTTCAGGAGCTTTTATTCGTTGCTTTTTATCTCTAATGGGATTCTTCATGTAATCTTCATGGTATGCAGTATAAAAATGACGAAGCCAAAATTCAACTATACTCCCAAGATTAACACGGGCAAGTAACAACTCTCCTGTTGTCATATTCTCCCCCTTATTAATCCATATTTCAAGAGTGTTTGTAAGTTTAGTAAGCCAGTTTAGCATAGCTTTGTCCATTATAATTGCTGTCCCAGCGGGAGCTATTCCATGAATATCATTCCATAGGACTTCATTATTTTTCGTTTTTATTTTAATTATATCATAGTTTGTGTAATTCATCAGTATGCAACCTCTCCTATGAAACCATTATTCTTCGACCGTGATAATGATTCCATGTGTTAACAAGCAATTGACGGTTTTCCTCTGTCCACTTCAAAACTATTTTTTCTGTTCTGGTATCTATATTACTTACTATTGGTTGTAGATTATCAATGCGATAGCTACCTTGACCTTCTCCCTTAACAGTAATATGAAAATGCGCAACATTGTGATGACCTTCATTGCTACGAACTTCAAATTTAATATTATTATTCAACTTTCCTACTGTTTGAGAAGTATGTTCAGGTATGTTTAAAGGTAAGACCTTAACTCTGTATTTCCTGATATTCGCTTTAAATCCAAGTTCCCTATCAAGACGTATAACAGAGCTGAGAAGCAAATATTTAATGTTGTTCCTTTGGTTAATATGTTTGTATTGCATAATTTAATATGATTCCCCGGATAACTCACCAAAATTTATAAAGCCGTTCCAGTTATATAACTTTTGAAAATCTGATATTCTATAATAGACATAATGAACCGGAAAGGGTGATCGTTATGTCGAAAAGATTACGCAAGGGAAATCTCAGCATCATAGAATTTCAAAAGGAGTACGACACGGAAGACAAATGCAGAGAGTATTTTCTCCAGCTGCGTTATCCGAACGGATTTGTATGTCCGCATTGCGGCGGTACGAGGTTAGGACACGTCATAACACGCAATCTGCTCCGCTGCAAGAACTGCCGCAAGCAGATCTCGGTCACAAGCGGAACTGTTTTTCACCACACGAAGATATCGTTGATACAGATCATCTGGGCAATGTTCCTGTTTGCAAATGACAAGCGCGGCTGCTCGGCAAAACAGATAATGAAGGCGCTGAAAGTCAATTATGATACCGCGCTTTACCTGTTGCAGCGCTTGAGAAAAGCAATGCACAGGCGTGAAGAACGCTTTATTCTTAAAGGGATGATAGAACTCGATGATACCTATGTGGGAACTTCAACACACGGCAAAAAGCGTGGACGCGGAACTGACAAATCAAGCGTTATTGTTGCAGTTGCTAAAGATACCAACAAAGCGACATTTGCTAAGATGAAAGTTGCCGAAGATCTTAAATCCGAAACATTCAAAGAATTTGCTTCCGGAAACATCGAGAAGGGCAGTTCTATTGAAAGCGGCGACTGTAGAGCTCTTGTAAAAGGGCTGTCCGAAAATTACTCAGTAGATCATAAGGTCTTTTTGCCCGAAAAAGATATGTTGACACATCTGCACCGGATCATCTCAAATCTTAAGGCGTTCATCAACGGAACATATCACGGCGTCACCAAGGAGCATCTTCAGGAATACCTCGATGAGTTCTGCTTCAGGTTCAATCGACGGGGGTTCGCCGAGCATCTCTTTGAGAGACTGGCTTTGGCTGCTTTCACTGCATAACTTGGTGAGTTATCTGGGGAATCATATAATTTAATATTTATTCCAATTATTATGAGTTTCTATATTACGCCAACTTTTAACTTCATTTTTTGTATTTTTATAGTATTCGGATTCATCGGAAGTTATAATTAAAGTTCCATCAGATTTTAATCCTATTGTCCATTCTCCCCCCGCGGAAATAGCTATAATATCATTCCAATTATGTACTCTGCATTGACCGTCTTCATTATTTCCCACAGCGACTACTGTTCCATCAGATTTCAATCCAACGGTATGATCTCCTAAGATATACTTTCCGGAAGAAATCGCAACAATATTCTTCCAATTATTCACATTACATTGTCCTTTGGTGTTAGATCCAGTTGCAACAACAGTACCGTCTTTTTTTAAACCTACCGTATGTGAATTTCCTGCAGATATTGCGATAATGTCAGACCATGTATCTACATTACATTGCCCCGATTCGTTATTTCCAACAGCAACTACCGTACCATCGGACCTTAGCCCTACTGTGAAACCATTTCCGGCAGAAACGTCAATGATATTATTCCAATTTTCTATATTACATTGTCCATACCAGTTATCTCCAGTAGCCACAACAGTATTATCTGCTTTTACACCTACTATATGGTAAGAACCAGCTGAAAACCTAATAATATTATTGAATTGGCTGAAATCATATTTATCCTCATTTGGCACAAGAATATTTGGTTTAATAGCAGTAATAATTTCGCCATTGCTCATTAAACCGATAATGTTTTCATCTCCAACTGAGATAGAAATAATATTATTCCAGTCCTTCACTCCATCCAAGCCAGATGAACCAGCTTTAACGACAGTTCCATCCGTTTTTAAGGCAACAATAAAATTATTAGATGTTGAGATTGTATTACGCGGCAGAATATCTGGACTATTTTCTAACAATATTTTGGTTAAAATCGTAACTGAATCATTTGTATTACCTGCAGCTCTTAATTCTACAAAAGCATTATAATACTCACCATTGTTATAATAATCAACTCCCGTATTATAATGAACAATCGGTGAAATAACAGAGTATGCAATCCAACTAATTAAGCCTACCGCAATAATCGCGGCTGATAATTTTACAATTCGTTTTGTAGATTTTGCCCGTTTGTCTTTTTTAGCTATAGCCGATTTTTTTATCTCATCTTCAACTTTTTGTTGTTCTAATATTTCTTATTTGATTATTCTCTATTTTTAGTTTCCGAGAATATACTTCTTTATTTACCCAATCAAATACTTTATCAGTATATACCCTATCAATCTTATCTTTAGATACATAGTTTTCATCATCATGTAGAAATGTTGATAAAACTGCGGGTAACTCGTTATGACCACATTCAGCAGTTAAAATGTTAAAGTCATTATTTGAAATAATCGAATATATATAATCGGTTACGTTTTCTCGTATTTTTTTCTCATCTAGTAATAAAAAGCTTTCATCTGAAAGTGATACAAGGCTTTTATATATGGGATTTTCAGTTGAAAAATCAAGAATAGACTTATAGGATATTATTACCTGATCATATATATTTTTAGTAAAATTGTTAACGCATTTTGCTGGATCTACATATTTGCACTGTGCATAAGCTTTAATATATTTTAATTGTTTTCTTAATTCCGAACTAAAGCTTGATATATGCTTAATTGATATTTTTGATTCTGCATATTCTATACATCTATCGGTCAATCCAAAGTATTTTGCACACTTATATATGTCATCTGTCCATGAATCAAGTTCAATAATAGCGTAAAATATTCCTTCATTAAACGGGCAAACTTCAAATGCTTGTTTAATGCAATCCATTTTACTATTATTGTTAGAAATATGTTTTAAATTCTCTAAAAGATTGTTAGACTTTTTTATTTGTACGTTTTCAAACACAGTATCATCAAATTTGCCTTCGGATATTAAATCTTCAATATACTTCTGCGATAAAGTATAAGAAAAAAGTGTGATGGCATCTGTCATTTTAGGAAAATAGATTTTTTCCAGATATTCATTTTTCCGCTGATTGCTTCTTGCTTCGGTTCGGTCAGAAAGTGCATCTATCGCTTTTTTATACTGTTCGTCAGCTTTCTTAGCTTGTCCCTTGAGTACACTGTACTCATAAGCGGATGTTAAGGCGAGAGTTGTCAAGCTGCTAGTAAAAACCCTTACTCCGCTGCCGGTAATGTTAGAAGCGGCATCTGCATAGGCATCATTCATACCGTCTTGAAACTCATTGATCTCGTCAACAAGTATATTCCTATAAACGGATGTACCCTCTTCACAAATTTGCTGTATCTGCCTATACCCTTCATTTTCGTCAACATAATCTTCTGCTGATCTAGAAAACACACCTTTATTACAAAGCCTTTTTATAAACGCATCTGCGACTTTTATTAAATGCGGTTTTAAATCAACCGCATCAATAAAACCGTTATTCTTTTTAGCGACAGTTAGAAAAGCCTGCATAGCTCTGTCAACTATTTCTTCAGACAGCCGCATAGCCTCTACATATTCTTTTAAATCATCGCCAAAGCTGTAAGCCTGTCCTAAAAATGTCACATCAATGCTCATTTTCGACCTCCGAATATAACTATTCATATTATTATACCATAAAATAGAAGAAATTGCAATACTTTTTGTGCATTTTGTTACAAATCATCTATCCAGAAATAATTAGTACAGGAATACGTTTATAATCTCGATTCCTTTGTTTTCTGCCATTTGCACCGTCTGCCCCGTTCCACTCCGAGGATTGGTGCAGTAGCAGATACAAAAATCCGAGAGCTCAACGAGCTGCTTGTTACGTTGTTTCATACAGTCTTTTGTGTAATGTTCAGAAACAACGGTCACGCTGTCGGCGGCATCCAATATCTTTTCATATCGTGCGATCTGTGCTTTATTCCATCCATTGATTTGTTCCTCCGCCGGGCATGGTAGGAGCAGGTGTAGCTTTATATCGGGATATTCGGATTTTATCTCCATGACGGTCTCAGCAGCAAGCATATCAAAACCAATTGCGCCGCCATCGCAAAACTCCGTTACGCCCAGTTCTATTACTTCTGTAATTGCATCTTTGAGCCTCTGAACAAGTTCAGGGGTTATTTTCATTATCCGGTGTCCGGTAAAACAGCAAGTTTTCATAATCTACCTCTTACTTGTATATATAATACATTATATCATAAATGTACATACATTACAAGTAGGCAGTACAAAATATTTTAATCTGGAGGTAAAATATTTACAGAAGGGTAGGTGTGATTTGTGGAAGTAAATGATAAACTAAGGAAAATGCTTAATAATCGCGGTTGGACGGAATATAAGATGAGTAAATACAGTGGACTGTCAGAATCCACCATTGGGAACATATTCAGCCGAAATACCGTTCCGTCAATTGCCACACTTGAATCTATATGCAAAGCCTTTGGCATTACGCTTTCGCAGTTCTTTGCCGATGATGACAGCGAGCTTGTTGAGCTTAATGATGAACTCAAAGAATTATTCAATGACTGGATGACTCTATCCAAAGAGCAGAAGGAGGCAGTTAGTCGGCTTCTTAAAACTATGAATAAATAAAAATAGATCAGATAAGTACATCTGATCGCAAAATATTCTGCAATTTGAAGCAGAACATGTTTTGACGGTTAGTCTTCTTACAGACAAGTTTCTGCTCAAATGGTATTATCATACGGTTATCGAATTCTTATGTTATATTTTCTTAAATTATTAATTGAAAAGCCGAATTATTATGTGCCTATTGTGGTATAATACTATTTGAAAGAGGTGATTATACCATGCGAATTCAGGTAACTTGTAGGTGCGGCGCTGTAATGATATTAAATGATAGTGCCGGTCAAATTAACGGTGTTATGCGTTGTCCTTGTTGTAATACATCATTTCCAACAAACGCTGATGTTGCCATTAGGCATTGTTTGGCTGAATATCAAGATGCCATAAGAAAATTTGAACAAGCTAATGAAGTTGAAGGCGTTCCAAAATACAGCATTAGTGTGTTGGGGGATTAGTTCATATATATCATGTCTTTTGATCAGTTTTATCATTTGATCGTAAATCATCTTATTGAATTCAAAGTTGCGTTAACGTCAATAACGATAATCAAAACCGCTGTACTTACTTATAGCACGGCGGTTTTGTTGTGGGGAGATATATGATTTTAAGCGAATTTTTAATAAAGATGTTTTCATATTGTTGATATGTCGCATTGAATGACACGATACATACCGCATACCCGTTCTCTCGCAGAATTTGACGAAGTAGTTTCTCGGTGCCGAGCGGTGAAGCGGATCGCCGTTCCATTTCGTGAAGATACGGTCATTATCCGTCCAGAGATCGCCAGCCTGTTCTTTCTGCTTTGTTTGCAATCCCTGCCACTTCCGCAGAAAGTCCATTACTTCTTCCGGAACCTTTAAGCTGCGGACGCTCTGCGCGGTTTTCGGCGTTTCGGTGTAAATGCCGCCCTTGCTCTTGTTGTAAAGGCTCGTGCGGCAAACCGAGATAACATTCGCATCGAAAT
>JAGAWN010000062.1 GCA_017941355.1 Ruminiclostridium sp.
ATTGGTTAAATTACAGAGGTTATGTTGATACATTCAGCAGCTTGCTATAACTTTTGTCAATTCCTATCGCTCCGAGTGGAGCAGTTATCAGTATCGCCATTACTGCAACGGACAGCACGATATTTCCGCATGGCAGTCCTGCTGCAAGAGGAACGGAGCCGATAGCAGCCTGCACCGTAGCTTTCGGGAGATATGCGATAACGCAGAAAAGTCGTTCTTTGGCGTTGAGCTCAGTTCCGATAAGGCAGATAAGAACGCCGACTGCGCGAAATGTAAGTGCTGTGAATATCATTGCAATTGCGGAAAGACCGGCTCCGAGAGCATAACGGATATCGACCGCTGCGCCTACAAGTACAAACAATATGAGCTCTGCGGCTATCCATAGCTTGCCGAATTTTGCAGAAAGGCTTGCTGAAACTGTGCTGTCAGATTTTATCTTTATGACGCAAGCCATAGCAACTACCGCGAGCAGCCCGGACACCGCAACATAGCTTTTTACAAGTGTTTCGACTGACATCAGCAGAAATGCCGCCGCAAGGAGTATGACGACTTTAGTGCTGTTTCCTATTGTGTGAGCGTGCTTGTGCGCAGTTTCAAACAATGCGAAAATTACAAATCCCGCTGCTGTACCGATCAGCACGCCGAGTATTATTGACACTGGGATGTTGACAAGGCTGACAATGTTTACTTCTCCCCCCTGAGCCATTGTCATAAAGGTCGAGAACAGCACAATAACAAAAATGTCATCGCATGAGGCTCCTGCAAGTATCATCTGGGGTATGCTCTTATCAGTGCCGCGCTTATCTTCGATCAGCTTTACCATTCTCGGAACAACGACAGCAGGCGAAACAGCGCTCAGAACTGCACCCATAACGGCGGCTTCAATAAGATCAATTCCGAAGAAGAACGGTGCAAAGCAGACATATCCGACTATCTCAAAGCAAGCAGGCAGAAATGACATAAACACAGCTGGTCTGCCGACTTTTTTCAGGTCGGACAGGTTTAATGAAAGCCCGGCTTTAATAAGAATGATGATGAGCGCGATCTGTCGGAGTTCCGAGGAAATACCGAGTATAGACGGGTCGAGCAGGTCAAGCACATAGGGACCTGCTACAATTCCAGTCAGCAGCATACCGATGATCCGCGGCAGCTTCAAGGTATTAAATATCGCCGCAGCCGACAGACCGACAAGAAAAATAATCGCAAGTGAAAGTAACATAATAACCTCCTACAATCAAAAAAGCCGACAGTATCTGCGTAAATTGCAGATGCCATCAGCTTTAAAAGCGGTTTCGGTTTATCCGAGGGAGAGCGTCATTCCCTTTATTGTTGATTATTATATCACATATCAGAGGGAATGTCAAGAAATAGTTAAAAGAGGTGATAGAAAAATAATGTTAATATTTTAACATATACCATTATAATATATAGAGATTTTAGAAAAATATCAAATATCGTGCTTTAAAGTGTTGAATTTTCGCTCAAAGTGTGGTATAATAGGGACAATGAAGTATTCAAGGAGGATAGAAAACTAATGAAAGCAGTGATTTATGCAAGATATTCGTGCGATAATCAGCGCGAGGAGAGCATTGAGGGACAGCTTCGTGAGTGTAAGGCATTCGCCGAAAAGAAGGACATGACCGTCATCGGCACATACATTGACCGTGCCATGTCAGCCAAGACGGACAACCGCCCGGAGTTCCAGCGTATGATAACCGAGAGCAGCAAGGGGCTTTTCGAGACCGTGATCGTTTGGAAGCTCGACCGCTTTGCCCGTAATCGCTATGACAGCGCACGGTACAAGATGTTGCTCCGGAAGAACGGTGTCAAGGTGGTGTCAGCGACGGAGGTGATCTCCGAGGGTGCGGAGGGCATTATCCTCGAATCCGTGCTTGAAGGCTATGCGGAATACTATTCTGCTGAGCTTTCCGAGAAAGTCATCAGGGGAATGACCGAAAATGCCTTGAAAAAGCAGTACAATGGGGGAAACGTGCCGACGGGCTATTACATCGACGAGCAGAAGCACTATCAGATCGACGAGCTTGTCGCGCCGTTCATTCGTGAAGCCTTTCAGATGTACATCAACAACCGTCCGATCAAGGACATAGTGGCGTATCTGAATGAAAATCATGTCACGACCTGTAAGAACAAGCCGTTCACCAAGACTTCGGTTTCAGCTATGTTACAGATTCGCAAGTATATGGGCGAGTATAGATACCGCGATGTAGTGTTTGAGGACGGTATTCCGGCTATAATAACTAAGGAGATGTTCAAAATGGCACGGGAAAAGCTCGAAAAGAACCGCTACGCCCCCGCGTGCATGAAAGCCGACACAACATACCAGCTTACTACTAAGCTGGTTTGCGGTCATTGCGGCGCATTTATGGTAGGGGAGAGCGGAACAGGTACAGGTAACAAGAAGTATCACTATTATAAATGTGTATCCGCGAAGAAGAAAAAGGGCTGCACCAAGCGGACGATACGCAAGGAATTCATTGAAAACCTCGTGGTTGACAGCGTTGTGCGGAATTTGTTTGATCCCGACACTATTGATAGGATTTCCGATTCTGTCATGGCGGAGCAGGACAAGGAAAGTACCGTGATACCGCTTCTGGAGCGGGAACTTGCCGAAACCGAGAAAACTCTCAATAATGTTATGTCGGCTATCGAGCAGGGTATCATCACGGACACCACCAAGCGCCGCATGAAGGAGCTTGAAGCTAAGAAATCCGAGATTGAGACCAAGATAATCCGCGAGGAAATCAAGGAAAGGCGGCTCACAAAGGAGCAGATCGTGGCGTGGCTGACAAAATTGACCGAGCTGGACCTCGCGGACGAGGGCAACAAGCTCAGGATAATCGAGACCTATGTGAACTCGGTGTACGCCTATGATGACAAAATTGTAGTCAATTTCAACTGCAGGGAGGAACCGGAAACGGTTCCCCTCCCGCTCAAAATAGTGACGGATGTTTCGGATTTGTTGACGGTAGGGGAGCCAGCAATCCCGCTAACCATCACGGTTAGCGGGATTTTGCTTTCATTTGGAACTTATTTGGTCTTTGTGGACTGCCACAATAAATGCCGCCTGAAATTGTGCAGACTGCACATTCCTGTTTAGTTCGAGCGGCTGTGTGTAAATCGAAATGCGATGTTCAAATTTTAATATTATTTCTTCTATATCTTTACTGGGCTGGAAGTAAATTTAGATGAAAATTTAGTTGACTAAAGCGACCGATTATTTTTCTGCGTTGTTAGTTCAAGCGCTATCAAAGGTGTTATATTCTGAAACGGCTTAAAATATTTTATGCTCAATTCGCGGCGAATTGAGCATTTTTCTATTGTTTGTTGCGGCTTTTTGTGGTATAATATTTTAAGAATATTATGTGCCACGAAAGGAGACGATCAATATGTCTGAGAGCATTTTGTCATTAAACGATATTCAGCGTATTGTCAGACCTCTTGCCGAAAAATACCGCATCAGCGAAGTATATATTTTCGGTTCTTATGCAAGGAATGAGGCTACTGCTCGCAGCGATATTGATTTTCTGGTATTTGGTGGGAAAGATTTTAAGCTGACATCGGTTTTTGCTTTTGCTGAGGAACTCCGACGAGCGATAAATAAAGATATTGACGTATTTGAGATAAACGAAGTGAATGCGGACAGCTCATTCTATCAGACTATAATGAAAGAGAAGGTAAAAGTGGCATGAAGTATTCTGATGAACAGCGCCTTCAGAAGATATATGAAAAGGGCAGCGCACTGCTTGCATACATCAGGGATCACGATGTTAAGAAAGACAATCTTATGAATGACACTGCTCTGCAGTGGCTTGTCACTACACCACTATCAAATATCGGTGAGCATGCTCACTGTATCTCCGATGAATACAAGGATAAGCACCCGGAGATTCAGTGGAATATGATTGCTGGGCTGAGGCACAGACTTGTGCATGACTACGATGGCACAAACTGGTTTATTATTGCTGATGTTGTATTTGATGAAATGCCTGTCCTTGTGGAACAGGTAAAAGAGTTGATATAGCTCGGAAGGTGGGCATTATCAGAATATACAAGCTCCGCGAAATTGTATAATATGAAGAATCCCCGTTTAGCTGAATAACAGCTGAACGGGGATATTTTTGTAATCTTTTTGTAAAACCTTTCAGTTATACATCTTTTGAACATCTTATGTGTTATAATAAATACAGTGGGAAACAGTTCTATTTTCCGCTATCGCTCAATCCTTGGATATAGGCTTGTACCATAGCTTTTTTGGGAGACGGTAATGAGTGATATGAGGAAATGATGTTAAGATCGTCTGCGGACAGTTCTGCTGAACTGACAGGTCTTTTAATATCGGATAATCCCAGAATGTAATCTATGCTGGAATCAAATATGTCAGACATCTTCAATAATACATCAACACTTGGGTAGTGCTTACCTTTTTCGTATGCGCTGACAGTTTCCTGCGATACTTCGAGTTCTATACTCAGCCTTACTTGTGTCATTCCTTTGCTTTCGCGCAATTCCTTTATCCTGTTCAAGGTAATCAACTCCCTTACAATTATTATACAGGTTATTGTTGTATTTTATAGAGTTATATGCTATAATAATACATGATAAACCTGTAATAATATAATTGTAAGGTGTATGAATTTGAAAACTTGCTGTTTTACCGGACACAGGATAATTAAAATAACCCCTGAATTGATTCAGAGGTTAAAAGATACTATTATAAATATATATAAGCAGGGTGTGACTGACTTCTACGATGGAGGAGCTATCGGGTGGGATATGCTTTGTTCGGAAACGCTCATTGATCTGAAAGCGGAGTACCCTGACATGAAGCTGTGCCTGATGCTTCCTTGCCCACCGGAGGAGCAGACCAAAAGCTGGAATACATCACAAGTCGAAAGATATGAGAAGATACTGAAAGCTGCTGACAGCGTGACTGTGGTTTCTGAGCATTATACAAGTAACTGTATGAAACTGCGTAACCAACAGCTTGTTGATCTCGCTGACTGCTGTATATGCTATTGCACCAATCCGAGGAGCGGTACAGGGCAGACTATGCGTATGGTGGAGAAGAAGGAGATAGTTATGTGGAATTTAGCACAATTGCAATAAAAAATCGAAATTGCTATTGCAAAATTTGTTGAATTGTGTTATACTATATTAAATATAGCCATTTGCGCGATAATAATAACTGATAAATCTATATTAATTGAGGAGGTGGATATATGGCAGAAACAGTAATGGAAGTTTTAGCGGAAGAAACTGGCGGTAAAAGTTATAAAGCGTTTAAATATGGGCTTGATCATGCTGAAAGACCGTTTATTGATTATAGCGAAGACAATATCGTGTGGGAGAAATCAGGAGAAACAGACGTTCATCGTACTTATGTAGATTTAGAAAAACAAAGTAAGGATTATGCCAAAAGCGGGTATCAGCTATTTACTTATTTTCTCGATGGTTCCCGCAGAGTATACAAGGTTGATGATCAATCATATACTCTTTCCGGTGGCAGGAATGTCATATATCCGATAATAGCTGGTCAGATAGGCGTAGGTTGTTGCAAAAGGGTAGATAAAGTTATTAAACCCGAAATGTTTAAAAGAGAAATTGTTATATCCGTACCGAAAATAGCAGATGCTGATGGAAAAGCAGGCTTTTTCCCTGCATTGGCTATGAAATTAAGTCGAGTTTCTGCTTTGCAGCATATGGGAATTGAAATAAATGCTGTAATTCCGTATTTAATCTCAAAAGGAAAAGACGATAAGTTTGAGGATCGTGGTACAGCTTGCATACAAGACCGTATGATACAATCTGAAAAAGATATGGTGGCTGAACTTGTAAAGAAGAGAAAGGTCGGTCCAGATAATTATTTAATTAAAGATGGATCGTTAGAATATCGTCCGACCAAAGAAATATTGAAAGACCCTCGAAAAAGCCAATTGTTTAAGAATAACTACAATTATGTAATTGGCATTTCAAAGAATTTTAATCCGGAAGTATGCTTGGATATAAGCGGAAAGCCAAATCCCGGATATATAGCAGATTTGAAGTTATATCATAGAACACCTGTTGCACGCTATGTCAAAAAAGATTGGTTTGGAGATATTGAGTTTGCTGTATGGTATATACGACTTCGTGAAACATCAAGGACAAGGACTGCATTTGATGGTGTTGTAAAAGTTGAAAAAATGCTTGTAACACATGAGGAATATGAGAATGGTATGCAGAGCGATTTAGTGGATATGTTAAGTGCTCTTATAATTAACGAAAGAAATCCAGTTTGTTATGGATCAGATCTTCGCTGGGCAAATCATCTGTATCCTGTATATCTTACAGAAACATTTGTGAAGTCAAAATACCTTAGCGCAGAAAGCTTTTTGCATTTATTTTAGGAGGAAATCATGGAAAATAAATTGATAGGCAGGGTTGTAGCAACTGAGAAAAATCCGACAACAATGGATAAGTTCATATTTTGGACAGATGCTCACTTAAAACTTCATGCTTTTGATATTGTCAAAATTGGTCATATAGAAGGCTCATATTCATACGGTGTTATTGAAAATATATCACATATTACAGATGCACAGAGCTTTTTAACGAGTTTTATTTCTAGTGATTTTGGAGATGTGGACATAGAAGCACCTACTCTTCGTGTCGGAATGAATTATGTTGAAGCCTCAGTTTCATACAATGATAAGAATATATACACACCTGTACATAATGGAGCTCCAGTATTTTTAGCTAATGAAAATGAAATAAATGCAGCATTAGGTTTGAAAGATATACAAAACAAGTTAGTATGTGGATCAATCAAGATGTACGAAGACACAGAATATGTTAAAACCTTGCCAGTATATTTAAACTCGAAGTTTATACTTGGTCCTGAAGGGGCTCATTTAAATATATCCGGTATTTCCGGATTAGCTTCTAAAACCTCTTATGCCATGTTTCTTTTAAAAGCAATACAAGAATACTATCTAAAGAATGAACAAGAAGATGACGATAATGTTGCTTTTGTTATATTTAATGTTAAAGGTAGGGATCTAATGGCAATAGATAGTGAAAATGATTTTGAAGGAAACGAAGATGAGAAGCAGCGGGTATATAAAGAGTACGAGGAGCTTGAATTAGATACAGATCCTTTCAAAAATGTTCATTATTATATACCGTATTATAGCAATTCTACCGAAAAGCGTTCAACGTATCTGTCAAAAGAAGATGTAAAGGACTACATAACAGATGGAAGATTACATAAATTTAAGTATTCATATTCTGATGATAAAGAGAGCTTGGAAATGCTGTTTGCTGATATAGATGATCCTCAACAGACGATGGAGGCTATAATAAGCAAAATAATTGATGCCAACGATCCTGACTTCGGTGACATTTCAACATGGGATGAATTCAGGGAGAAAGTTGATGAGCTGTCTCAAAAATCGTCTGGTACTGGAAAAGGTTCATCAAAAGCTTCAAATGAAATATCCGTTTTAAGTTGGCGTAAGTTTAAAAGAATTATTAATAAAGCAATAAAAAATGATGATATGTTTGCAAACAGGGCAAATGTAAAAAATGGTGAGTGCAGATTAGCTGACGCTCTGAAAAAAATCAAAGCGAATGATGTATGTGTTATAGATATTGCTAAATTACCGGAAGATAAGCAGGCTTTTGTTTTTGGTGATGCTGTAAGAACAATATATAACCTAAAGCTTGGCGAATATGACAGCGAAGACGGTGTAAACCCGCCTTCACGCATTGTGATATTTATTGACGAATTAAACAAGTATGCGTCAAAAGATACGCCTAAGTCTTCACCAATATTGCGAGAGATTCTTGATGTTACAGAACGTGGACGTTCACTGGGTGTGGTTCTGTTTGGCGCAGAGCAGTTCAGATCAAATATTCATCAAAGAGTTACGGGAAACTGTTCAACACATGCGTATGGCAGGACAAATTCTATTGAGACTTCAACAAAAGATTATAGTAGTTTACCTACAACATACAAGAATATGCTAACTCGTTTAGAGCAGGGTGACTATTTAATTCAAAATCCTATATTCCGTTCGTTGTTAAAAATCAAATTCCCCAAGCCTATCTACAAACAGTTTTAAAAATAAGGAGACTACGATATGGATGAATATGTGTTCGGCGCAAATATACTTGAGAATCTTACAACAGGAATGTATCAGGATTCAAAAGTAAGCTATCGTGAGTATATTCAGAATGCCTGCGACCAGATAGATAAAGCAGTTGAACTTGGTATTTTAGAATCTATTAGCGAGGGACAGATAGAAATCTGGCTGAATCAGGATACAAGGACTATATCCATTGAGGATAATGCGACTGGCATTAAACAGTCTGATTTTGAGAAAACACTTGCCAATATAGCCGATTCAAGCAAAGTGCTGGGCACAGATAAAGGCTTTCGAGGCATAGGTCGTCTTTGTGGTTTGGCATACTGTCGGGAGTTAGTTTTTACGACAACTGCATTAAACGAAAACATAAAATCAGTGATGCACTGTGATGCGTGTAAAATGCGAGAGTTGTTAAGCAGAAATGTAAGTGGAGAGAAGTTTACTGCTGGAGAAGTGTTAAAAGAGATATATAGATTTGAATACATTAACGATAACTCAATAAAAGATGAGCATTGGTTTAAGGTTGAACTGATAGGGATAAATGAAGAAAACGAAGATTTATTAAATTTTGACGAAGTAAAGAAGTATCTTTCGTTCACTGCTCCGGTAGCATATCAAAACACCTTCCCATACAGGACTGAAATATATAAACACGCAAAACAGATAAAGTATAGGATTGATGAATATTCCATAAGACTTAATGGTGAAGATGTGTTTAAAAAATATACAACGAAGTTCAGTACCAGCAAAGGCGATGACGAAATTTTTGGAGTAGAATTTAAAGACTTTTATGATGAAAATGGAAATCTAATCATGTGGCTTTGGTTTGGGATGTCTAGGTTTAAAGCTATTATTTCAAAAGAGAGCGAAATGAGGGGCGTTCGGTTACGTAAAGAAAATATACAGATAGGCAATGAGGATGCTTTACAAAAGTTGTTTAAGGAAGATCGAGGACAGCACTATTATATAGGAGAACTATTTGCCGTTTCTAAAGATCTTATTCCGAATTCGCAACGTGATTATTTTAATGAAAATCCGATGCGTGTTTGGTTTGAAACAGAGTTGCGGAGATACTTTAGAGAAGCTTTGACAAAAGTATACTATGATGCATCTACGGCCAATAATTCATATAAGAAAATTGATGATTATAACAAGAAAGCAGCGGAACACAAAGAAAAGACGAATAATCATGAATATGTTGACGAACAACACATGTCAAATGCAGAACAGGGCTTAAAGCAAGCTGCAAAAGACGCAAAGAAAGCGCAAGATACAATAGAAAAGATGAAACAATCGTCGCCGACTGAAGCGGGTTTGTTGATTAATCGTGTTATTGAGAGGATAGAGAATGTTCGAGCAAAAGAAACAGGTGTCGCTGCTAAAGGAAAAACGGTTATAATAGAACCTCCTGTAAGTAAGCCTAAATCTAAAATGCCGTTAAGGACAGATAAGTTGTCCAGATGTAATAAACAGGAAAGAAAATTAATCAGTAAAATATTCAGTATTATACTTAATAGTACTGACGAAGATACGGCAGAAAAAATAATAAAGAGTATTGAGGAAGAGTTTAAATGAGTCGTAAAGTGCTTCTGATTGAGCCTGATTACAAGAATAAATATCCCCCTATGGGCTTAATGAAGTTGGCAACTTACTTTCGTCGCTGCGGAGATGATGTGCGTTTTTTTAAAGGCGATTTAAGGAAGTTCGCAGCTAAATTGCTTTGCGAAGAGTTTTATTTTCAAGTAGAGGAAATAGCATTAGGAAAGCATTTTTCTGATTTGACAGATTACATAAGAACGGGTCAATATAGGTTTTTGGACAAAATTCCCGGATTTCGCAATAGTGAAAAAGAGGAGCTTATTAAGGAGTTCCGGCACAGGTTTGTTGAAGAAGATTATGATGAGTTCGATTTTGTTGGGGTAACAACATTATTTACTTTCTATTGGAAAAAAACTGTTGATACTGTTATTGAAGCAAAAAAATTTTTAAAACCAGACGGTCAAATGATGGTTGGAGGAATTGCAGCTTCTATTCTTCCTGAACAAATGGAAAAAGATACAGGTATAACGCCACATAAAGGGTTGTTGGACAAACCGGGTGTAATTGACCCAGATAATACAGATATAATTGACCGACTCCCTTTAGACTATTCTATTTTGGAGGAAGTAGATTATCAATACCCTGCAAATAATGCTTATTTCGGATACATGACACGTGGCTGTATAAGGAATTGTGCATTTTGCGTTGTTTCTCGTCTGGAGCCTGAATACAATCCATATATTAGTATAAAAGAACAGATTAAATATGTAGATAAGCATTTCGGTAAAAGAAAAGATCTTTTGCTTATGGATAATAATGTGTTTGCTTCAGAAAGGTTTGAACAAATCATCGATGAAATAAAAAGTTGCGGGTTTAAAAAAGGAGCTACATATATACCTTCAAATGAATATGATGTTGCGATAAGTAATATAAAAAAAGGATATAATTTGAGAGGGTATTTTAGGAGAATAGTAAGTATTTATGAAGCAATCGCTAATAAACTGGAAGATGATAAGGAATTAGGAGATTTCTACCTGAAAAGGGAAGAACTAGGATTGCTATATCCGGAAACCGCAACGGTATATGCGGTATTACAATTAGACCCGATTGCAAAGGCATATTATGACAAGATGTTTAAATTTGGCAAGAGAGTTAGATATATAGACTTTAATCAAGGTTTGGATGCCAGACTTGTCGATGATAAAAAAATGAAAAAACTTGCACAAGTTAATATTCGTCCGTTGCGAATAGCATTTGATCATTATGAGCAAAAAGAAATATATGAGAAAGCTGTAAGAATGGCTGCAAAATACGGCATTTCAGACTTGTCTAATTATTTACTTTACAACTTTAAAGATAAACCGGAAGATCTTTATTATCGCATGAAAATAAATGTTGATTTATGTGAGGAACTTGACATTACTATATATTCATTTCCTATGAAGTATCATCCTATTGACGATCCTGAATATTATGATAATCGAGATTATATAGGGGAACACTGGAATCGCAAGTTTATCCGAGCTATCCAAGCTGTCTTAAATTCGACAAAGGGAAAGATAGGTAGAGGAAAGGAGTTTTTTGAAGAAGCCTTTGGCTGCGATGTGGAGGAATTTGAAAAAATACTATGGATGCCGGAAACATTTATTATTTATCGTCGTAAATATGATAAAACCCTTCGTGACAGATTGGCTGATAGGTACACATCACAATCAGATGAGGATTGCGATTTAGCAAATGAATGGTGGGAGAAATTTCAAAAGCTTACCCCAAAAAGGCAGGAAAAGGCAAAAAAAATTATTGCTATGAATAGATTTGAGGATACAGATTATACTTGTAGAGATAGGGTGGTACTAGACGTTTTGTCATATTATAAAATAAAAAGGTGAATCTCAAATGATGAATTTTAACGATAATGTAAGCAATGTGGGTGACAACTATGCAGAAATTAAAACCTTACTATATTGAGCAGGATAATTGGAGTAGTGATGATTATTACAGCTTACACAGGTATTTGCACAGAATGGTTCTT
Organism: Ruminiclostridium sp.; assembly: GCA_017941355.1. Classification (GTDB taxonomy): domain Bacteria; phylum Bacillota; class Clostridia; order Oscillospirales; family Ruminococcaceae; genus Ruminiclostridium_E. Next base: position 11,719 of record JAGAWN010000062.1, read on the forward strand.
CACTCAGAGCAGAAAAAAGATGAGATAGCTGATCTTGATATTGATAGAATGTCCGAAAAGACAAAGGTCCTTTTATATTGCATTATAAGCTATTATCATCTTGAAAAGCTGTTTGAGCTTGCGAACCTAAGCGGACTGGCTGAGTGCAAGCCGCTTTCTGAACCACTGGTGTTAAGTGAACATGGACTGAAGGAAGAAAATGTGTATTACAGAATGAATGTTATGTTTTGAGGTGTGCAATGATAGGAATAGAATGTTCGCTTGATGATTTTAAGGCTGCACTTGAAGTTTTGAATGAAAAGTTAGCTGCACAAGGCATTGAAATCGAAATAAGGGCTATCGGTGGATTCGCAATGCTGTATAACAGGCTGCGTGACGGCGGCTACACAATGGATGTAGATACGGCTACACAGGATATGTCGGAGAATGTTATGCAGCTTATTCGCGAGGTCGCAGATGAAAAAGGTCTTGATGAGGACTGGATCAACAATGATTCATATAAACTGTCGGAAGTGACAGAGATCATTGATGATTTGGAATGGATATCGGATAATACTTATTCAAACATTAATCTGTATGTTGCTGAGATTACAAGTCTACTTTTGCTTAAAGTCCGTGCGATACATTATGCAGGACTTGTTCCGAGAATAACTGATCAGACTGACTTACTTGATATACTGGCATTTCTCGGTATTCATAATATTGATGATGTCAAAACAAACAAGCTGACTAAAGGCATTGAAAGAAAATATCCAAGATGTTTCGCCTTCCTGAAGAAAACGAGTAAATGGTAATAATTCTGGTTGTAAGGTGAAACTGAAATAAAGGTGATTTGTATAACGCTTTATTTCAGAACGATCTATTAAATTGAAATAATGAGAATTGCGATAAACTATACCAATTATGTCTTCGACCTCTACGGCACATTGATCGAAATGCGCACGGACGAGGAATCGCTCCCGTTCTGGCAAAAAATGGCGGAGCTGTATGCTGTCTATGGTGCTGACTACACCGCGACGGGCTTGCGCAAGGAATACAAGCGGTTGTGTAAAGAGAAAGAAAAGAAACTGATAGCAGATACCGGCTGCCGCATACCGGAGATAAAGCTTGAAAAAGTGTTTGCTCGGCTGCTGACCGAAGCAAAGCATACCCACAAGACCGCTCATACTTTCGGTTCAGGCACGGACGAGATCGCGTACTACATAGCGAACTCTTTCCGGGTGCTCTCACGGCACAGAATGAAACTGTACCCGGCAGTCCCGGAGCTACTTCAATACCTGCGTGACAGCGGCAAGGGCGTATATATGCTGTCGAACGCGCAAGCGGTTTTCACGATACCGGAGATCGAGCAGCTTGACCTTGCAAAGTATTTCGATGACATCTTCCTTTCGTCTGACATCGGGGTGAAGAAACCGGAGCCGCTGTTCTTTGAGAAGCTGCTGCAAAAGCACTCGCTTGACTCTGCGAAAACTGTAATGGTAGGCAACGACTTTTGCGCGGACATGGGTATCGCGCTTGCCTGCGGAACTGCCGGAGCCCACATAAATTCGGATAAGCTGTCGGCGCGGGAGAGAGCGAAGCAGAAGAAAATGCTTGAAACGGAGTACGGCAGGGGTTCTGATGAAATCTATGAATTTCAAAGTATTAGGGAGCTGCTGAAAGCCGTAGCTGCACAATGATATAGAAATGACGGGAGAGCCAATATGACCACAGCCAACAGAGAAGTCAATATTTATCCTGCGACAAAGGTTGGCAGCCCCCTTGTGGTGTTCAACGCTTTCGAGAACGAGGGTACGGCTGTCCATGCTGAATTAGAGAAGTTGAAAACTGCTGACTTTACGCTTGCCACTATTAACATCAATGATTGGAACGCCGATCTTTCTCCGTGGGAGATACCACCTGTGTATAAAAATGATGAGCCGTTCACGGGTGGGGCTGACGCATATCTGGAAACATTGAACGAAGAGATTATTCCGGCAATTATAGCGGAGGTCGGCAGCGAGCCTGCGTATGTTGCACTGGCGGGGTATTCACTCGCGGGGCTGTTTGCCGTATATGCTATGTACAAGACGGACAGGTTCGCGAGGATCGCCAGCGCATCGGGCTCAATGTGGTTTCCGGGCTTCGTGGAGTTTGCAAAGTCGCATGAGCCAGCGGCACTTCCCCAAAAACTGTATTTGTCGCTCGGAGACAGGGAAGCGCGGACGCGTAATCAGATAATGGCGACTGTTGAGCAGAACACCGGAGCTTTGTATGATCACTACAAGTCGTTGGGCGTTGAAGCAGTGTTTGAGATGAATCCCGGCAATCACTTCCAAGATGCCGCGCAGAGAATGGCAAAGGGCATCGCATGGCTCGTTACAAGCTAAGCAAGGGAGAACCCTTGACACAAGCGTAAAACGCAACAGAGCGCCTGTGAGTGGCTCTTATGACCTATGTGGCACTTTCGGTTGAGCCGCAAGCAGGAGTTGCCGAGAGCAAATATGAAATTGCATTTGTGAAGTCAAAACGGAGGGGTATGACGGGAGCTCTTAATAGCAAGCATAGAAAGAAACCGTATTCTTTCTTTTTGGCAATCAGAGATATGCCAAAACCGAAATTCATACTGGAATAGTATGAATTGGCGGCAGACATAAAATATCCGCTGACCTGAATAACAAGAAAATTGAGGGTAAAGAAAAAAGGTTTGAAGCCAATAAACATATATGATTACAGAAGATTGGCTCTGTGAGTGATTGGTCTGCATGAGTTAGCTTTGTACAACCAATAAGCTGCCAGTATAAAATATTACATTCTGTTATAGGACGACGTACTTCTGAGCGGTCTTAGGTGCAACCTAAAAGTTGAGGTTCCTGCAAAATGAAATGCAGGAGCCGATACAATTTTTTGTGGGGCAACCACTAAAAATTGGAAAGTATACGTATACTTTCTATGCTTGCAAATATATGATTTTTTCAGTAGAATACGTACACCGCCTTTTCACATTTTTGCCTTGCCCCCTACCCAGATTTTTGCATGAGCTTCATTCAGAAATGGCAAGCCTGCACTTTGGGTTAGTGCCATATACTGTGAGTATAATGCTTGCCCTGCCTTGAAAATAAAAATCTTGACATCTGCCCGATTATATGCTATTATATGGTAAAGCGTGAAACCCGATTGGGCAGAACAGCAAACAGCACCTTGACAACTGAACCTGAACCAATGGCATATTGAGATCTGAGTTTGGCTCCGTTGTAACGATCAACGGAGGTTAAAATGAAGAATACAAATATTGTAAGCAGCAATACAGTAGCCCATAAGCCCATAGCCTACTGCCTGTACCGCGTATCTACGGTCGGGCAGGTCGATAAAGTGAAGAATGACATTCCCATGCAGAAGGAGGAGTGTCGGGAGTTTGCCGCAAGGCATGACTGGATCATCGGCAAGGAGTTCCTCGAAAAAGGCGTGTCGGGATTCAAGGTATCTGCTGAGAACCGGGACGCGATTCAGGAGTTGAAGATCGCGGCTATCAAAGGGGAGTTCCAGATATTGCTTGTCTTTATGTTCGACAGGATAGGACGCATTGACGACGAAACGCCTTTCGTAGTAGAATGGTTCGTCAAGCACGGCATTCAAGTGTGGAGCACCCAAGAGGGCGAGCAGCGGTTTGAGAATCATGTCGATAAGCTGATGAACTACATCAGGTTTTGGCAGGCTTCCGGCGAAAGTGAGAAAACTTCCATTCGTATCAAGACCCGTATGCAGCAGCTTACGGCAGAGGGAGTATATACCGGCGGTCCCGTGCCTTTCGGATATTGTACCGTCAGAAACGGGCGGCTCAACAAGAAGGGTAGGGAAGTCCTTGATATTGCAGTCGAACCGCGTGAATCCGAGTGGGTCAAAAAGCTGTATAAGCTTACGATCAACGAAGGCTGGGGCTCATACAAGTTGGCGATGTACCTCAACGATAACGGTATGCGTACTCACGGCGGAGCGAAGTTCCAGTCTGAGAGCGTTATCCGCATACTCCGCAACAAAATGAACCTCGGCTATGCCCGAAATTCCGAGCAGGAGCTTCCATATCTGCCGCACTTGCAGATAATTGATGAGATAACTTTTGAGAGGCGCGGTTTATTCTCGATCAGCGTTCCAAAGGCTTTGAGGACAAGCGGACGATAGCACGGCAGACCAAGAGCAAGAATCTGTTGTCCGGGATAATGTTCTGCGGTCATTGCGGGGGCAGGCTGACTTCTATCGTGTATCGTGAGAAGTACACAAGGAAGAAGGATGGTACTGTATATGACCGCTCGCAGCTCAAATACCTTTGCTACCATAAGAGCCGGGGCTTGTGCAAGTGCGACGGACAAAGTACATACGTTGCCGAAAGAGTGGACGCTGCGGTGGTGGAGCTTATTCATCAGATGTTCGAGAATATTAAGGACGCTCCGGACGAGGGTGACATTCAGAAGCGTTTCGCCAAAGAGTCCGCAAGCAGCAAGGCTCAGCAGACAAAGCTGAACCTTGAACTTAAAAAGAACTCTGACCAGCTGCTTAAATTGCAGGACGAGATCGGAGCTACCTTGACGGGTGACAGCGTATATACTCCCGAACAGCTAAGCACGGCGATAAAGACCGTTGAGAACCGCATTGTCAACATCAAAGATAAGATCGAGCGGCTTCAGAATGAGGTCAACTGTAAGAAAGCGTCGCTGGAGCAGATACGCCCGATGTTTGAGCAGTTCGTGAGATGGGCGCGGGACTTCGATACCTGCACCATAGAGCAGAAAAAGATGATCATTTCTCGGTTGGTCACGAGAATAGAGCTGCACAAGGATTATGAGCTGACAGTCGAACTCAATGAAGAGTACCAGAAGTTTTGTGAAAACTGGGTGAAATTGACCGAAAGCAGCGTCATTTCAGCATAAGCTACCACAAAATACAAAAGCCCGCGAACGGGCATTACAAAGGGATTTATTCCTGCGTTAAACAGTCAATCGCTATCAAAAAAAGAGGGTCAATTAGTGTAAAGTCGTTAGAGACGTTAGAGCGCTTGACTGTTAATCAAGATGTCACTGGTTCAAGTCCAGTAGCGGGAGCCAAGAAAAATCCCTCAACCAAGCGGTTTGAGGGATTTTTCAATTATATAATATATATAATATTGGCTTGTGCAACGTGCTGTAAAAACACATTGAAATATATGCTAAACGCACAAATTATTTGATATGATATTTAATTAGAACACTTAATGTTAACTAAAAATTTCAAAGAGGTTCGAGTCCTGAGAGGGTATCTTCAGTGGACTTGAACCTCTTTTTTATTTTGCACATAAAGCCTAATAAGCAGATATGAAAAATATGTTATGCGGTATCGGGATACTATTATAATATATATAAGCCTGTCGGTCTTAGAAGATCGGCAAGCTTTTTTGCGTTATTAAGGCGGTAGCACCCCGGGAGCAAAAAAATGTGAAAAAAAGATGTGTACGAGGATCAATAGTTATTTGATTTTAAATCTTTCAATCATACTATATGCGAAAGACTTAAATCAGAGCTTCCGGCACCTAAAAAAATTTTAAGAGGTCGGCGCGGAAGAATGGTGGGTCTTGAAGAATAAGCAAGCGACATCTTCTTGAACCGATCTCATTATACCGGATCGTCAAGGATTTGTCAAGGTCAAAATTAAAAGGAGGAATTTTCATGTTAGTTATCAAGAACAATGAATGGGCAAGAACAGGCGACGAAAAGTACAGCAAAGAAATTAAGATCGCGGCTTTGGATATGGGAGCGTGTTTTAACAACTTTGCCGTCGGGATCGATTTTATGGGAAAGATCTATCGTGTCGGGGGGCTCGGATTAAAAGTGCTTTGTAAGAAGGCAATCGAGTCTTCTAAAGACGCTTCAATTCTGGAAGCAAGGATCGCTATGATGGCAAATAAGCTCGTTTCCGGTTGGAAGGAAAAGGGTGTGACAGATGTTGTGATCGGATGCTGTCAGGAAGATTATCTTCAGCTTTGCCATAACAATTCCGAGAATTGGCTTTACAAGACTCATACCCCTGAGATCTTTGTTGAGTCATTGAGGGAGATATGTACTCATGAGCACATAATTTTTGACTCGAAATTTAATGAGGCGTACACAAGCAGTGCATGCTCTCTCACAAGTGATGTTATGCCGCTTGTAAATAAAAAAGATGATAAAACCATCTTCAATGGTATCAGATCGGAGACAGACTATAACATATATTTTATCTATCCTAATCTGATGATTGACGCAAATGTTAACGCTGCTGCGAATATTGCACGCAAATATGGCGCTACATTGAAGTTTGAGGCGTGGTCGGAATATGTACGCAATATCAAGAAGATGACAATATGATTATGAGGAGGACGACAATATGAAAATCACAAACAACAACGGATACATAGGGATCAACACGAGGGTCAGCAAGTCCGCCTACAGCGAACTTGAGAGAAAGTACAGAGCGATGCTCGCCCTTGAGAACGAGTTCATCAAGCGGTTTCCTGAGGCGAAAGAGCTTTATGACGAGCTCTCGGAGCTTCACTCGGATATCGGGGAGCTGGCGGCAACGATACAGTTCCTCAACGGCTACCGTGAAGGGGCGAAGTTCGCTCTGAGCATGGTCGGAGAAGAAGGATAAGGGGGTGGTTAATATGTGCAGTTGGAAGATGAAGCTCAAGGTGCTCCGTATCCTCGCAGATAACAAGGAGCTCCGGGAGCTTTGGAGCAAGGAAAGCGCTGGTACGGACAAGCAGCTTCGGCTGCTTCCGCCGGCAAAGAAGAGTGCATAAGTAAAGGAGATTTAATATGGCCAAATTAACAAGTTTTTATGGAACGGTTGACAATGTCGGCGTAGGCACACATAAGCACGGAGCCGAGGA
>JAGAWN010000063.1 GCA_017941355.1 Ruminiclostridium sp.
CTGTCGGCAGCTACCAGCCTACCATACTCAAACTCATTGTCAATAAGCTTTCGCGGCATAAACGCTATTACCTGCTTATTCCTTACAGCATTTTTCCGATTGAAGAAAATGTGTCAAGCATTATTGACAAATTCAAAACGACTTCCGATAATGAATGACAATAATCAAAACATTTTTGCGGTAACTCTGTAACACCTTCAGGTATAGTGACACTTTCGAGTGCTTTACAATTGCTGAAATTTACTCTCGTTGTTGTGCTCGGCAGTGAGATCTTTCGTATTGAAAACCCAAAGTTGAAACCGTTGCGTGGACCGGTCACGCCTTCCGGTATGACGATTTCCTGAACGCTACTGTTTACCTTGACCTCAGAGCCGTGAAAATCCAAACCAAGTAAGGGCTCATCTCGAAAAATTTTCCAAACACTTGTAGAGTCATATATCTTTCCGTTATACATAAAGGCAGCGTGTGTAAATCTTTGCAGGCTTTCTTCTATATATGACTTTCTATCACTTGAAATATAAACACCCTTTAATACTTTCTTTTGGAAATAAGTATCCGTATCAATAAACTGAGTATATTTAGGGAAGTTAATATACTCAATAATCTCCTTATTCACTGCTGCCGCAAGCACAGTATCGGGAAGAATGAGCTCCTTGACCTCACTGCCGCTGAAATCAACAGCAATAACAGGCTGACCGTCTATATATGCAGGCAGTCGGACTTTTGTAATACCGCGCTGTATCACCGCATCAACGTATATACCATTAATATCATCTCTGTAATAGTAATCAAGATATTCAAGCGGAGTCTCATCAATATACGGCAAGACTTCCCACATATCATCACTAAGGGCTACTACTGGATTTGATGATATATTGCTGTTTTCACTATTACCTGATGTATCATTGCCGCTTGCCCCTGAATCAGATGTGCCGTTTTCAGGATAAAGTTTATAATTATCGGAATACGGATTTGCAGTATAACCAACAGGATTAGCCTCTACTTTTTCACGCAACCCAAAGTCAGAATATATTAGTGAACTGCAAGCAGTATTTGCAGCTGCATCAATGCTGCAGTCCCACTCTGCCTGAACCCATTTGGTAGAGTTGGGAACACTATCGATAGTAATATCAGCATATATTCCGCCGTTCATTGGACTTACAAATAAATCTTCGACATTTTCAGGATCTGCAGCTTTTAACTCACTATATGTCATACCGCCATATATCTTATCAGTCAACGCGCCGCCCGATAAAACATTCACTCCTACCACGATAAGTTCATCTTTATTATCTCCCCAAAAGCAGGTAAGCATTTCAAGCGGAATAATATCAGACACATAAACTTCTAACGCTATTTGTGCATAGTGCTGTTTATATGATAAAGTAACACCTTCAATCTCGGCTAATGACTTACCTATCATATCAACGCCATAAGCCTGTTTATTGCTGACCGAGACATCATTGACAACATTCTCCGACACCGTCGTATCTACTACAGTATCATTACTTTGAATGGCTGCAGATGTGGATTCCTGTGTACTTTGAAGTGCCGCAAGTTCTTCCTGCAGTTTACTTATTTCAGCGTCCTTATCGCTCTCGGAATTATTTCCGCATGATGATAGTAACAAAACCGCCGTTAACAGCAGTGCTAATTTCTTTTTCATTATTATTTCCCCGTATCTTTAGTTTCAAATACCGTGTACAGAGATTCCGTACACGGTATTTTTTCAGTCTCAAGGCAATATATTATTCAACTTTGGTTCCGCATTCATCGCAGAATTTCTGACCAACAGGTATTTCTGCGCCGCACTTTGAGCATTTCTTTATACCGTCCATTGGTGAACCGCATTCGGGACAGAACTTCTTACCTCCGGGAACAGTCGCTCCGCAGTTCGGGCAAGCCTTATCTGTAACAATTGCAGTGCCACACTCAGAGCAGAATTTCTTTCCCGCCGGAACACTCGCACCGCATTTAGGACAGGTAACACCTTCTTCGGGTGCAGCTTCCATAGGCGAACCACACTCGGAACAGAATTTTTTGCCGAGAGCTACACTTGCGTGGCATTTGGGACATTTATTTGAGAGAGGGGTGCCACATGACGAGCAGAACTTCTCGCTCTTATCGTTCGGTGTTTTGCATTTGGGACAAAGCACCTGATTATCTTTAAGTCCCATGCTCATACCCATTGATACAACAGCACTCTTGCCGCCGCTAAGTATAAACTTTTCGATGCAATCAAATATTTCCTGCGGCAGCTTTTTCTGGTTTGCTGCACCTATAGCGGCAGTTACCGCAAGAGGAGCAAATAAGACCATTCCGAGGGCTGCGGCTCCTGCTTTATCCGACCACTTGCCGTTGCCGATATTAACGGTCAACGTTGAACCTGATTCGATAAGCTGTACCTGTGTAGCAAGAGACATTCCTGCTATCTTTTTCCAGCCGTCGCTTTCCTCTTTTGCCTGTACGAAGAATCCTTCGGGAGTTTTTACTCCCTCGGTCGTAAGCTTTTTCTTATCACGAAGAAACACCTCTACCGCACGTCCTACTTTTTCAGCATCCAAACCGTCCGAGAGATTAAATACCTTTGAATCTGCCATTTTATACCTCCGATAAATGTATTTTAGGTTGAAACAAAAAGTGCGCAGCTAATTACCGAGCTGCGCACCCTGTAAACGATACATAGCTCAATAATTGCTGCTACACAAAACGTTTCAACCTACTTTTAGATATGGGTTGTAAGAGCTTGTACATTTACCGATAGGTATAGTACAACCTCAAATCTAAAAGTATTCGTTTTATGTAGCAATTATATTTTACCATAAGAGACAAACAATTGCAACATTTTCATACAAAATCGTTATTTTATACAGTTCGATATAGTAACATTGCACAAATCAAGTATATATTATATCCTTGATAAAAATTTATCAAGGAGGTTTTCTTATGTCATATTCAGAACGAACAACAATGACGACTGAAGTGATCTACAACGACACCCGAACCCACCGATTCCTGCTCCGCAAGCACTGGAACAGCGACAAGTCGAGTGCGGCGGTGATAATGATCTATCCAAGCACTTCAACGGGTGTGACCGTCGATCATACCACCATGTTCACCTTGCAGAACCTTGAACGGCTGAATTTTGGCGGTGTTTACATCGTCAATCTCTTTTCTTCTCTCAACGGCAAGCACAGCAAGACGGACGTTGACGATGAAAATATGGTATTTATCCGCGAGGTTTGCAATAAGGCTGACATCGTGATATGGGCAGTCGGCACAGGCTCGGACGGGATAAAGAAGGTGCTATATCAGGAGAAACAGGTTCTTGAAATTCTTGCAGACTTTACCGACAAGCTAAAGTGCATAGCGGACAACACGGGGAAGAAGTTTTATCACCCTTTATGCCCTGCGGTAAGATACTGGAATTTGGTTGACTTTGAGCTTAAAGAACTGAAAGCGTTCAATATAACCTATGACGAGCTTAAAGAGCAGCCTAAGGTCTGCAAGGGTAAAAAGGCAAGTATTCCCGTTCCGATCATCACAAAGGAAGATACTGCCGATGACGTTGACGGGAAATCGTGGTATGACGCCGATGATGCAGGTGCAGAAGCCACTGACGATGATACTGGCGAGACTGCAGATGATGAAGCCTTTCCCGACGAATACGCAGGAACAAACATTGCAGAAGCTATTATCGTTGATACTGCAAGCCACAAGAAGAGCAGAAAAAAGCGCAAGTAAAGTGTGCGGGGATAATGCTGACGCATTATCCCCGCACCTGCTTGCAGAAAGGAATTTTATGCTGTACAAAATAAAAACAAAATCGGATATATATAATCTATCAAACTTTCCAGATGCAGTAATTTCCGAACTTGAAAGCATCACGGGAACTCTCGACACCTGCTACAATAGATTCGGGCATGACGGAGGCTATGCATTGGTGGCAGAAACGGTTGATGACTTGCAGGAAGTAAAGGCACATCACATTGACTATACCACGGAACCAGCAGAGGTAATCAAGCAGATGAACGGTTTTGTGAGCGTGCTTTATCTGCCTGCTACAGAATACTCAATCAGCGTAATAATGCCAACCGAAGTAATGCAGGAGGCAGGAATCCATGAATAGGTTTAACAGCGGCAAGCGTTACATATCCCGTGGGATAGATGCCGAACTCCCGGAATATTTGATTATCATGCTGTGGCAGTACATCGACTTCCTCAAAGACAAGTGCGAGCTGGACTATCTGCAAGTTTTTCGGCTATATAAGGAAGGAGAACACAGTCAAGGCATTGAGCACACACAGGAGCAGCCAAAGCCCTTCAAGCGCAGATACACCCTGTTTGCCGAAAACGCACCATTGGTGAATGCAAAGGTTTATGTCATTGATGATGAAACACATGAGACGATGATACTTGCTGAAGAATATTAGGTCGATTCCTGCCATATGGCAGGATCATAGGCATAGGCTACGGAGCCTATGATCCGTGGGTATATAACAGGATAACAGTCGCGCTTTTCTATAAGTGTGACTGTTATCTTTATATGTGGTTCTTTTTTTGACGGTGACGGAAAATTTGCTCCCATTTCCTTTATTTAAGTGAAATTTACATTTCCGTCAGAAAAAGTGTGACGGAAAAATTTGACAGCGGGGCTTGAAAATACAAGATATATGGTGTATAATTATCTTGAAACGGGGTGATTATGTGCAGGTTAATAGTATAATAAACAAGCATTATAGGATTATTGCGGAAAATATTCTGATAGCAGCCAATCTTTCAAATTCAATTACATTGACATCCAAGCAGTCCAAACAATTGAAACAGATTGCTAATGATGCTATAATAGGGCGTAATTCTCATAAATACGTAGATGATGTTAATAGCCTATTTTTTATTATGCTTGATGAAATTATAGCTTCCATAGTTGATACCAAAAGCAAATATTTCGACGATGAACGCAGAGAACTACTTAAAGTAAGCTGCACCGAATTCTATAAAAATATTTTGGTGATAGAACCGGAAAGGATAAAACTAACAAGCATTATAAAACAGGCTGACAGCATTCACGACATTATTGAAAAAGTTAAGAAAAGGTTACTGGCTTATGCAGGGTATAGGCGTATTGCTGAACTATGTTACTATAAGGTATGCCACAGGAGATTTAATAAACAGCTTGAAATCGCATTTAGGAGTGTAGTTGGCAGTATAATAAAAGATGAAGCTTCTGCAGCCGCAATGCTAAACAAGAGGCTCTCAAATAAGATTTGTAGAACTACTTCTCGTATCGTAAAACACGAGGTCGATAAAATCTATGACTCCATATATAATAATAGTATGCTTGATGACAAGTATAAGCCAAGCAAGCCGTCGTATATTTTGGTGCTTAATAATACGCCTTCATTTTTTTCAGAAGATAAAAAATTGCAAACCAATAAGCCTTCAAAGCCAACTATAGATGACATTATCACTGAATATTCTCATGAGTTAGAACATGAATTTCAAAACGAAATTTTCTACTCATTGGATGAATGCTTCAAAGAATATAGAAAAAAACATTGTGAAAGTAGTTTGAACAGCTCAAAATCATATAAGACTTATTGGAAAATAACAGTCTCGCCGATGGCAGGTTATTTATACAATGATGCATTAAAGAAAAAATACAAAGCGCACCATAAATTCATTCTTTACACTATTTGCGACGATTTGAACAGCGTTATAGACTACTACCACTCAACATTAAGCATTCCAAGAAAGCACACTACGATAATAGGTAAACATACTTCTCGATTCGTATTCATAAATTCCAAAGAGGATTGTACCAATACAAGAGATACCATATTAGTGTATCTCAACATTTTGATTGCTCGAACATCTGTGTTAGACATACCGTTCACAGGAAAAGATATATACGATCCCGAAGAGGCTGAATTCATAATTTTCAGCTTAAAAGGTAAATGATTGTAATTTTTCAAAAATATTTTTTGAAATTCCCCGATTCTTACAAAATCGGGGAATTTCTTTTTGAAGAAAGTATAAAAATGAGCTATAATTAAAATCAGTTCAAGAGAGAGTACTACAAAACTCCCTACTCTCTCCGTAGCGCTACAATGAACACTTCCAAAAAGACCTACGTTTGCCATAGTCGGCGGTGAACGCAGGTAAACCAAGCCGACAAGGAGTATTTATTATGAAATATTACGTTCGCTCGCCAAACGGCGAAGGCACCTTCGGAGTGATGAAGGTAATCGATCCTCACAAACCACCGCAGTATGTATCGTTGGCAGACGACATTGAGATACAGAACGCTTACAGAGATATCGACAATGCTGATGTTTCATTTGACGTTATTATTGACGATGAAACTATAAGGTTGACTTTCAATGACATCGATGATATCACAAACGTCAAAGGATATGCATTACACTCCGGCAACAAAAAAGATGTTATGAATTACTTGCGCCAGCAGTATAAAGACTTACTAAAATTAGGAAAGGTCAAGCGCGTGTACAATGACATCGGCTGGAATAACGGAACGTTCCGTGGATATAGCGCGAATACCCCAAAGGGAACGGCATACTACAATGGCATCTTTGCCCTAAAGCCCCACGGAACAAAAACCGGATTCATTGCTGACCTGCAAAAGTCAATTATAGGTCATACCGAACTCGAGCTCTCTGTTATCCTCGGTCTATCTGCTTGTACCATAGGCTTTCTTAAAACCAAAGATGTGGTTTTGGACTCTCTCGTTGTGAACATCTATGGTACGTCAACTACAGGTAAGACAACAGGCGCGAAGCTTGCTATCAGTATGGGAGGCAGCCCCCAAAACACATATAAGCAATCTTCACTCGCACGTACCTGTTCAACAACGCAGAATGCGCTTATAGCACAACTTCGCGGCAACAGCGGATATCCTGTTTTGTTCGATGAACTCGGAATGCTTGATAAAAGGGTCAACATTCCGCAGCTTGTGTTTGATATTGCAACAGGTTCAGGAAAGCAGCGGTTGAATGCGGCGTGCAAATTTCATTTCGATAAGTCGTGGGCGACAACGATTATATTCACAGGTGAAGCATCACTACTTGAAGGGCAGAAAGTCGTGGACGGAATAAATATGCGCGTGCTGACATTCGATAACGCCAAGTGGACAGTTTCGGCGAAGCAAGCTCATGAAGTTGAGCAATTTTCTAAAGCATATAGCGGATTGCCAATCACGCTTCTGGCAGAATTCATCAATTCTTACAAGACTAAATGATATTGTATAATAAAACTTGACACAATCCAAGCAAACAAAGTATAATAAAAAACAAAGGAGCGTGTCAAAATGGGAACAACAAAACAATACGATGAAGAATTCAAAAAGCAGGCAATAAAGCTTGCGAAAGAGGTC
>JAGAWN010000064.1 GCA_017941355.1 Ruminiclostridium sp.
GAATGCTGTCCGCGAATCGGGGTAGGTATAGTGCATTTTCGTTTTCTGTTCGCTTTCAAGCTTGTCGAGACCCGCGAATACCGACAGATGCGGCTCGACAGTGAGCACATCGCCCCTGTACTGCGACAGCAGGAACGGCAGTTCGCCGGCACCCTTTCCCGCAGGCACCACCGAACCGTCGGGAAGCGCGTCCTTGATGTGCATATACTCCACATAGGGGGAGAGCAGTTCCCATGCTTGCTTTGTGTCCTGCCCGCACTGTATGAAGTTTGCGGGGTCGAATACCGCCCGAAGCTGCGGCAGAGCCTTGTGTATCTCCGCGCACTTTGCGGCAGTGTCTCCGTATATGCCCTTTTCGTTCTCGTGGCAGAGAACGATATCCGTACCCGCCGCCGCTTCAATGAAGCTGTTCAGCCGTTCGAGCACCGGGGCGATATCCGAAGTCCCATAAAAGCTGAAAAGCCGGATATGCTTTGCGCCTAAGATATCCGCAAGCTCTAAGCTGTGCTTAAAGCTGTCAAGATGCGGAGCAAAGTCATCGCCTATACCGATCTTTCCGAAAGGCGAACCGAGCGACCAGACCGCTATACCCGCGTCATCGAGCCTTTTTCGTATCTCGCGGGCTTTTTTGTCCGATATCCCGTCGATGTTCTCACCGTCAACTCCCCTTATTTCGAGAAGCTCTATCCCGTTTTCCCGCATAGCGGATATCTGTCCCGCAAGATCGGGAGCAGCTTCGTCCGCGAATGCCGCAAGCCTGTATTTCATGGTATTACCTCCGTTTTGTTTTTGCTTAGACTATAATAACACATAACTAATTGCATTACAATTGCAAAAATCGTCGTAATATATTGCAATTCCGCGCATAGCGTGATACAATAACAGTGGGGGTGATAATAATGGATCATCTGAAAGAGACCGAAAGCGCCGGGCTGTATATCCGTCATGCGATAGATGAAGCACCGAAAGGTACCGGTTCGGACTTCCATATCCATGACAGGTGCGAGGTGTTCTATTTTATTTCGGGCAATGCGCAGTATCTTGTGGAAGGCTCGGTGTATCCGCTTTCAAAAGGAAGTCTGCTCATAATGCGCCCGGGTGAAGCGCATTGCATACGATCTCTCAGCGCGGAACGCTGCGAACGGTACGCGGTGAACTTCCCGATATCGCTGTTTGACAGTTTTGACCCGGAAAGACGGCTTATGAGAACGCTCACCGACCGTCCTCTCGGTAGGGATAATCTGTACTTTCTGCCCGGACTTGAAGATACATTCCGGGAGATGTGCTATTACGAGGGTGACGATTACGGCAGAACGCTGATGATGACCACAAAGCTTGCAATTATACTGGAAATGACCGGGGATAAGGAAAGCGGGAAGATATGCGCGGAGCCGGCATTGCCGGAAAAGATCGTGCGGTATGTCAACGATATGCTGTATGAGGAGATCACCGTCGGTCAGCTTGCGGAGCATTTTTTTCTCAGCACCTCGCAGTTCTCGCGGATATTCAGACAGGCTACGGGAGCGACTCCCCGTGCGTATATCACAGCCAAAAGGCTCATCAAAGCAAGAGAACTCCTGCGTAACGGCGCAAGCGCAAAAAAAGCCGCAGAAAACAGCGGCTTCGCGGATTATTCGGTTTTCTACAAAGCGTATGTAAAGCGGTACGGTGAGAATCCGAGCGCGGCAGGGAATCACGGGGCGGCGGACGCGCCGCAGCGTTTAGCTTCGCGCTGATACTACGGAATAACAACAGAAAAGCCGCTTACGGAAAGCAAACAAACGAGAACTGCTATAAATCAGAAGAGAATAACGGCTGCGAGGCAGGAAAAAATGTGGGGCAGAAAACTTCGATACGGTTTGGGTGCAGCGTCACGCTGCCTGCGAGACAGAAAAAAACGTGGAGCAGAAAACTGCCCCACGGAGTCGATGATACTACGGAATAACAACAGAAAAGCCGCTTGCGGAAAGCAAACAAACGAGAACTGCTATAAATCAGAAGAGAATAACGGCTGCGAGGCAGAAAAAAACCGTATGGCAGATAACTGCCATACGGAAACACGGGCATTCGCCCGTGGAGGCGCCACCCAGATTTGAACTGGGGATCAGGGTGTTGCAGACCCACGCCTTACCACTTGGCTATAGCGCCGAAGCTTTTACTTTTGTAGAACGCGAACATTTTTACAAAAATAAAAGCAATTGCCCCCGCTTTTGCAAGGGCTATGGAGCGGATTA
>JAGAWN010000065.1 GCA_017941355.1 Ruminiclostridium sp.
CCGGAAGAACTGCGGTTCCTCGGAAGGCGGCATACGGTACGGCAAGCTGAGAGCGCTCTGCAAAACGCAAGGAAAGCGGGATTCACGAATATCAGCGCAGACATGATGATCGGTCTTGCGGAACAGGACGAGGACAGCATTTCCGGGACTGCCGGGCGGCTCGCGGAGCTTGGCGCAGACCACATTTCCGCCTACATTCTGAAAGTCGAGGACGGTACACCGTTCGCGGAACGTGAACTGCACCTGCCGGACGAGGACAGAACAGCGGAACTGTATCTGCACACTGTCGGAGAACTTGAACGGCTTGGATTCGGGCAGTATGAGATAAGCAACTTCACGCGCCCCGGCTTTGAGAGCCGACACAATCTGAAATACTGGCGCTGTGAGGAATACCTCGGCATAGGCGCGGCTGCGCACTCGTACATTGACGGAAAGCGGTTCCGGACAGATCCGGACATTGACGGGTTCGTAAGTTCGCCGGTGCAGACGGTCACGATCACCGACGAGAACGCGGGAGGCTGGGAGGAATACGCGATGCTGAGACTGCGGCTCGCGGAGGGACTTGCCTATGCGGAAGCGGCGGGTTTCGGCAGAGAAGCGCAGCTGCGGACAAACGCCGCAAAGCTCCCGAAAAGCCTTGTGCAGTGTACGGAAAGCGGTGTACGGCTGACTGCGGAGGGGTTCCTCGTATCCAACGCGGTGATAGGGAAGATAGTATTTGGCTGACATGGAATATATAAAGATCGGAAACGTAGAAATAAAAAAGACAGCCGCTCTCGCGCCAATGGCGGGTGTCGCGGATACCGCGTTCCGGACGGCGGCAAAGCGGTTCGGCGCGGCATACACGGTAAGCGAAATGGCGAGTATCAAGGGGCTTGTATATAGTGACCGCAAGACTGCCGAGCTGCTCACGCTCACCGATGCCGAGCGCCCCGCAGCGATACAGCTTTTCGGCTGTGAGCCGGAATTTGTCGCTAAAGCCGTGGAGATAGCGGAAAGCTTTTCGCCGGATATCATCGACCTCAACGCGGGCTGTCCGGTGCCGAAGGTCGCGGGCAACGGCGCCGGGAGCGCTCTGATGAAAGACCCGGTGCTGTTCGGGAAAATGGTGACGGCGCTGGTGAAAGCCGCACACGTCCCGGTGACGGTAAAGATACGCGCCGGCTGGGATCCGGAGCACATCAACGCCTGTGAGATCGCGCGTATAGCCGAGGAATGCGGGGCTTCCGCCGTGGCAGTCCACGGGCGCACGAAAACTCAGATGTACAGCGGGAAAGCCGACCGGGAGATCATCGCGGCGGTGAAGCGGACGGTGCATATCCCGGTCATAGGGAACGGTGATGTTGACAGCGTGGAAAGCTGCGAAGCGATGTACCGCGAAACGGGCTGTGATCTGGTGATGATAGCCCGGGGAGCTTATGGAAACCCGTGGCTTTTCCGGGATATCGACGACTTTTATGAGGGCAGGGAGAGAAAGCCTGCGCCGACGCTCGAAGAGCGTCTTGACGTAATGCGGGAGCAGATAGAAATGCTCGTAAAGTGCAAAGGCGAATTCATCGGCATGAAAGAAGCCCGCGCACAGGCTGCGTTCTATCTGAAAGGCATGGCGAATGCCGCAAAGTACCGGGGAATGTGCGGGAAACTCTCGGAGATCGGTGACCTGTATGAGCTGATAAAGCTGATAAAGAGCGAAAATGCGTAAAACAGCGGCAATGCCGCATTATAATAACTATCGGGAGGATCATATCATGTATGAGTACAAGGTAGATATCTACAAACTCAAATACGCGGCGGAGGCAATGAACGCCTACGCGAAAGAGGGCTGGCGGGTCATTGCGGTTTCGCCTGACAAACAGGACGGATTTGTCGATGTTTTCTTCGAGCGTGTGCCGGTTGTGGAGGAAAAAATCGACAAGGCTGCCGAGGAGCTCGAAGCTGCCGTGGATATGATAGACACAGTGCCGGACGAGATACCGGAAAACGACATCCCGGCTGCACCCGAAGCCGTTCCGGAGGAGACACCCGATTCCGTACCCGCGGCAGTTCCGGAGGCTGTACACGACGAACCGGCAGTTATCGCAGAGGTGCCGGCGGCTGAACCCGCTGCTGCCGTTGAGGTGCCGGAGGCTCCCGAAAGTACGGATAAACTTGCGTTGGAGGTTCTGCCTTACGCGCTTACTGTCAGCAAGGTGAACCACATCGAGAACATTGACCCCTCCAACGATTTCTTCTTTATCGCAAGGACGGATAACGAAGTCTCACTTGTCTGCGAGACAGAAAAAACTCCGTTCTCCACGGCGGCGCGCGAGGACGGCTGGAAGGCTCTGCGGGTAAAGGGCGTGCTGGACTTCTCGCTGACGGGCATACTCTCGAAGATAGCGGGAATACTTGCGGAGAACGGAATTGCGATATTCGCGGTATCTACCTACGACACCGACTACATTCTTGTAAAGGACGACAAACTTGACAAGGCGCTGAATGTGCTGGGTGAAGGAGGGTATGATATATGCAGATAAAGCTGATACCGGGAACCGGCGCGGAGATCGATGGCAAGCGGCTGCTTCTTGGCTGCAGCCGAGGTGAAGCAGAAGTTCTGGTCGGCAAGCCGGAGAGCGAATACGGGGTGTGCTACTATCATTCGGGCAGTCTCGTGCTTGATTACGGCAAGGACGATACGCTGTGCTATATCGAGTGCCGCGACGGATCGAACGCTGAACTGTACGGCGTGAACGTTTTCAGAACTGACGAGGATAAGCTGTACGAGATACTCGCGGCGGAGAACGGCGATGATATCTCCGATGACGAGGACGGGTATTCATACCGTTTCAACGGGATAGGGGTATCAATATGGCGCGAGTCACTGCCCGACAGTGAGAACACGGACGAATACGAACACTGGGACACGGTGGGCGTTTTTGCGCCCGGTTACTACGGATAAAAGAAAGGAAACACTATGATAGCATTGATAACAGGAGCAAGCTCCGGACTCGGACGTTCTTTCGCCAAGATACTTGCACGGCGCGGATTCAACCTCGTGATCGTCGCAAGGCGCAGACAGCGGCTCATGGAGCTTAAACAGGAGCTTGTGCAGAAATACGGAGTCAAGGTCAAGATACTCTGTCATGATCTTGCCGATCCGGAGGAGTGCAAACGGCTGTTTGAGGAAGTTGAACACGCAAACATCGACATTCTCATAAACAACGCGGGCTTCGGCGTATTCGGGAAGTTCACCGAGACCGACCTTGACAGTGAGCTGAACATGATAGATGTGAACATCAAGGCTGTGCATATACTCACGAAGCTGTTTTTGCAGAAGTTCGTGAAGCGCGATCACGGCTACATTCTCAATGTCGCGTCGCTTGCGGGATTTATGGCGGGACCGTTCTTCTCGTCCTACTACGCTTCCAAGAACTATGTATTGCAGCTCACCAAGGCGCTGTATGAGGAGCTTCGCGCGGATCGCTCAAACGTGTATGTCGGTGCGTTCTGTCCGGGACCCGTAAAGACGGAGTTCAACGATGTCGCCGGTGCGGAGTTCGCGGTGGAGGGACTTGACGAGATGACTGCCGCCGAATACGCGATAGAGAAGATGTTTGACGGGCAGCTGATAATCGTCCCGTCGCTGTACGCGAAACTCACGGCTGCGGCAGTGAAGGTGGCTCCCACAAAGGTAGCTCTCGCCGTGACCGGCAAGGTGCAGCGCTCCCGTACGGTGAAAGACCCGGAGATGCCTGTGCCGGTGAACACGGGCGCGGACATGAAGCTTCGGCTCTCCGAGGAGGAGCTTGAACAGGCGATATCCGGCATTTATGACGATATCAAGGATATAAACGAACTGAACTGAGAAAAGGAGAAGAAGAAATGAGCGAATGTACACACAACTGTGAGACCTGCGGGGCGGATTGTTCCTCCCGCACTGCGGAGAGCCTGCTGGCACCGCAGAACGAACTTTCCGACGTAAAGAAAGTCATTGCGGTAGTATCGGGCAAGGGCGGTGTCGGCAAGTCACTTGTCACCGCGCTTATGGCGAATTCCGCAAGACGTAAGGAACTGAACACGGCGATACTCGACGCTGATGTTACGGGTCCGTCGATACCGAAGCTTTTCGGACTGAAAGAGCGCGCTATGGGCAACGAGACATCTCTGTTCCCGTCGCAGTCGAAGAACGGCGTGCGCATCATGTCGGTGAACCTGCTGCTCGAAAACGACACCGATCCGGTCGTATGGCGCGGCCCCGTCATTGCCGGAGTCATCAAGCAATTCTGGTCAGACGTTATCTGGGACAAGGTAGATTATATGTTCGTGGATATGCCTCCCGGAACCGGTGATGTGCCGCTTACGGTGTTCCAGTCGCTGCCGGTTGACGGCATAATCGTTGTCACCAGCCCGCAGGAGCTTGTGGGAATGATCGTAGAGAAAGCCGTGAAAATGGCGGGTATGATGAATGTCCCGGTACTCGGTATTGTTGAGAACATGAGCTACTTCGAGTGTGACGAATGTCACAAGAAGCACTACATCTTCGGTGAGAGCCGTGTTGACAGCATCGCGGCGCAGTACGGCATAAAGAATGTGGCAAAGCTGCCGATAAATCCCGCGTTCGCACAGCTTGGGGACTGCGGCAATATTGACAGCGCGCCGGATATTCTCGCTGACTTTGCGGGTAAGATATTCGCGGGTGAGTGATTTTCCGGAATATGCAGATCGGGAGGGGTCAGAACCCCTCCCGGTTTTTTTCGGTCATTGTTTTTTGAAACCCATGTTCCGCTGTACGTCCGCTCCGTACTTGTGCAGACTGTTTGAGGCTTCGTATTCCTCGGCGCTGTCAACGCTGCCGGCGGGTATCATGCCGGTGCAGTCCGTTGAACTCACCGAGCCGGTAAGGCACATATCGTCCTCGATCGGGAACTCGCAGTGTGAACCGCGAGCCTTTTTCTTATCACTCATTTTTATCACTCCGTTTCGCAGTTATTATGTGCATACGGAGCGAAAAAATACGTTTGTTCTGAAAACCGGACTAAACTGCCTGCGCGGTGTAAAGCCTGTAATAATCCCCGCGCTTTGCGATCAGCTCATCATGTGTGCCTGCTTCGGTTATGCCCTTGTTTGAGACATACATTATCTTGTCGCAGCTGCGGACAGTCGAGAGCCGGTGAGCGATTATGAACGACGTTCTGCCTTTCATCAGGTGGTTGAGTCCGTTCTGGAGATTCCTCTCGGTCTTTGCGTCTATCGACGACGTTGCTTCGTCAAGCACAAGTATCTTCGGATCCGAAAGAATTGTGCGGGCAAGCGCGATAAGCTGTTTCTGACCCTGCGAAAGCCCGGCTCCGCGCTCACTCACTACGGTATCGTAGCCGTCTTTCAGCGAGACAATATAATCATGTATTCCGACTATCCGGCAGGCTTCTACAGCTTCCTTGTCGGTTGCGTCAAGTCTGCCGTATTTCAGGTTATCCATTATCGTACCGCTGAAAATAAAGCTGTCCTGCAGCATTATCCCCATCTGACTGCGCAGAGAGCGGAGCGTAACGTCCGAAATGTCGGTGTCGTCTATCAGCACCGATCCGCCTGTCAGGTCATAAAAGCGGGATATAAGGCTTACTATCGTGGTTTTGCCGGCTCCTGTGGGTCCTACCAGCGCTATGCTCTGTCCAGCCTTAACGTCAAAGTTAAGATGTTCCAGTACGTTCGTACCGTCCTCGTAGGAGAACGTAACGTCGCGGAAATGCACATCGCCCCTGATCTCCGGCATTTCTTTCGCGCCGACCTTGTCCTTTACGGTAACCGGTTCGTCGAGCATCTCGAAAATGCGCTCAAGGTAAGCGACAGCGTTTATGAACGTGTTCATAAGGTTGGAGAGGTTCATCATCGGCTGCCAGAAACGCGCGGAGTAGTCTCCCATTGCAAGTATCGTTCCGAGGGACAGCCCCGGCATATACAGGAGTCCCACAAGGTATATCGCCGCGCGGGTGAGCGTAGAAACGATGTCGGTGGACGGCCACACAAGGTTGGAATAACCTACCGCTTTCATCCATGCCTTGCGATAGCTTTTAGCAAGCTTGTCGTTGATCTCGGCGTTGACTTTCTCACGGGTGAATACCTGGGATATCTGTACTCCCACAATACTCTCGTGCAGATACGCGGACAGGTTGGAGCTTTTGTTCGATGTTGCCTGCCAAGCCTTTCGCTGGTGGTTCTTGATGAAAAGTATCACCGCGGCGTACACAGGGAGTCCGCAGAGTACCACGAGCGCAAGCTGCCAGCATACAAAGAACATGAAAACCACGATGAACAGCAGGTTCATCATTTCGAGAACGAAGTTGATAATGCCGTTGGTCATCAGATCGGAAACGCTGTTGACGTAGTTTATCACGCGCACCAGTATCTTGCCGTGCGGACGGCTGTCGTAGTATTCAAACGGGAGTTCCTGCATATGACGGAACAAGTCGCGGCGGATATCATAGATGATATCCTGTCCCACACGGGTCATCATCTTGGCGCGGGTGCGGGATAGGAACACGCTTGTCACGATGCACAGCAGCAGTCCTGCCGCGCATACGGCAAGCAGAGGTATCGTGTCCGGCTTCATGCAGTTATCCACAGCATACTGCACTATCAGCGGCGACAGCAAAGAGACTCCCGCCGCGAGGATACTTATGAAAAGCGAGAGAAAGATAGTTTTCCTGTATTTACCCGCATAAACAAGGGCGCGTTTCAGATGCCGTATGTCGAACGGTGTTTCAAGTGTTTCGTCTATATCAAATTTGTTTCTTGCCATACCGACACCCCCTTATTTCTGCAATTCATATACTTCGCGGTAGTATCCGTCACGCTGTATCAGTTCTTCATGTGTACCGAACTCCGCGACCTCGCCGTCTTTCAGCACTATTATCTTATCCGCGGTGCGTGCAGTCGATATTCTCTGCGCTATCATTATCTTTGTGCAGGGAAAGTCGAGCTGCGCCAGAGCGTCCTGTATATGCTTCTCGGTCTCAAGATCCACTGCCGAAGTGGTGTCGTCGAGGATCAGTATCGACGGCTTCACCGCAAGGGCGCGGGCAAGCGAGATCCTCTGCTTCTGACCGCCGGATAGTCCGACTCCGCGCTCGCCGATTATGGTGTCGTAGCCGTCGGAGGTCTTTTCGATGAACCCGTGAGCGTCGGCTGCTTTTGCGTACTTAACGACTTCCTCCTCCGGCAGGTCGATATTGCCGAAGCAGATGTTGCCCTCGATAGTGTCGGAGTACAGCAGCACGTCCTGTGTAGCAATGCCTATCGCGCCGCGGAGCTGCTCCAGCTTCATCATACGCACGTCATGTCCGTCAACCAGCACCGATCCGCCTGTTACATCGTAGATACGCGGGATAAGGTCTACGAGCGTGGTCTTGCCGGAACCGGTAGCGCCCATTATCGCCACGGTTTCTCCCGCCTTTGCGGTAAAGCTGATGTTTTTCAGCACTTCGGTGTTACCGTATGAGAACGATACGTTTCTGAATTCCACATCACCTCTGAGCCTTCCGGGAACGTCCTCGGCATCTTCGCGTTCCACAATGAACGGCTTGCCGTAGTACAGCTCGATGATCTTGTTCGCGGAAGCGGTGAAGCGCTGGTAGTCGTTGACGATGTTGCCGAGGGTACGCATGGGGTTGGAGAGAGTCCATACAAGTCCCGCAAACGCTGCGTACTCACCGAATGTGAGCCGCCCGAGAGCTACGAACAATCCTCCGAAGAAGAGACACACCACACTGAGACTCTGTGCGGTTATTTCAAGTCCGGGAAAGAATTTAAGCCATGTGAACGCGGCTTTCTTGTTCGCATCGTTGTAGTCCTTGTTGCATTTGTCGAAGCGTTCGATCTCGGTATCCTCGCGGGCAAATGCCTTTACAACGCGGTTTCCGGAAATGTTTTCCTCGGCGCGTGTGTTCATGCCGGAAAGCTTTTCGCGAAGTTCAACATAGTAAGGTCCCACAACGTTTTTGAAGCCCTTTGTTATCAGCAGTATCACAGGTGTAAGAGCTATCATGCACAGCGCCATGAGCCAGTCTATGGTGAAGAAGTACACCATTGTGGCGGTGAACAGCACCACACATTCAAGAGTTGTTTTGATGATCCACGCTATTGAGTGGCGCACCATTTCGAGATCGCCGGTTATGACCGTCATTATGTCGCCGGTACGGTGGCGGTCATAGTACGCGGCATCCTGCTTTTCGATGTTGTCGAACAGCACCTTGCGCACGCGGTAGATGATACCCTGGGAGGCGTGTTCGTAGCACATATTCGAGCCGTACTGTATCACGCAGCGCAGAACGGTGAATCCCACCATTGCCGCAAGCATGAATATCAGCCTGTCGGCACCCTGCCGCAGATTTTCGGCTGCTTCCTCACCGACGAGAAAAGTATCTATTATCTGCTGTGTCAGATACGGCGAGATTATGTACATCGACTGACATACAACCGTCATACACAGCGCGAAGCAGTATATGGCTCTGTCGCCTTTCATGTTCTTCCACAGCCACCGAAGCATAAACATAGCTGTCACCTCTTTTTCTGTACCCGCAGTAACGGGAACGGAAATTTCTTCATACTTTACAGAAGTCATGTAATCGTTTTAAAAAGTTTCGATTATCATAACATAATTTCAATAAATATTCAACTCTTTTTAAAAATTTCACGGAATCAACACATTG
Organism: Ruminiclostridium sp.; assembly: GCA_017941355.1. GTDB lineage: Bacteria > Bacillota > Clostridia > Oscillospirales > Ruminococcaceae > Ruminiclostridium_E. The sequence continues at coordinate 8,688 of JAGAWN010000065.1, forward strand.
AGAGGGGAATGATTACGGATAAGAAAAAGTACCTATTTCGACAGATGTCCTACGCGGCAGGGAGGACCCTGCACCCATGCCGTTTCACGGAGATTAGTAACTCTGCAAACAGAACACCCGATACAGCTTTATTGACAGACAGAGTTCCCTTGACGAATGGGATTGGACTGTAAGAATGTCTGTGGAATCAGTGCTATGTATTCCGGAAAACTCCGGGCTGCGGGGCAGAAAAAACCGCCCGTTACTGAAAAGTAATGGGCGGCAAAACGGACGAAGTCCGTGTCTCTGACGAATGGTTTAGATGTTTTATTTGCTATTTGCTCAAACAAGCTGACGAGAACTGCTGTAAATCTGATGAAAATAACGGCTGCGGGGCAGGAAAAACCGCCCGTTACTGAAAAGTAACGAGCGGTAAAACGGACGGAGTCCGTGGTGCGGATGACGGGACTTGAACCCACACGACATTGCTGCCACTGGCACCTGAAGCCAGCGCGTCTGCCAATTCCGCCACATCCGCATATTCATTAAAACTGTAAGAACAATTATATCACACATTTTTCAAAAAATCAAGTGTTTTTTGAAATTGTTTTAAAAATTTTTCTTGTTTTGCTTAATAAACGTTATGAAAAGCGGGAAAATTAGTGTATGATAAAATCCCGAAAGCACTTGACAAATGACAATCAATGTATTATAATAGAAACAATTCAGTATGATAATTCACATTTTTTGGTGCTTTTTCGGAGTTCACGGCTTATCTGATGACCGGTGGGCTGCGGGGAAGTGATACAAAGGCTATGACGGAAACAGTAGTTCTTTCGTGAAAGTTTCAGCGAGCCGCAGACGGTGTAAGTGCGGTATGAGTAGCGTCAGAATGAATATCATTCCCGAGCCGCGGCGCCCAAATCCGGACGAGAGTAAGTGCCGACGCAGCTCCGGCGTTATGTGGAGAATGGGTGTTTGCCCATACGAAACGGGTGGTATAGCAGCATTTAAGTCTGTCCCTTTTCGGGGCGGATTTTTGTTTTGCGCGGGTATCGTCCGCAAGTATTCCGTCTGTAACTCTGTGAAGCGGACAAGCCGCTGCCTCGCAGCCGTTATTTTACGCTGATATAAATCGGAATAGGAGTGAGTATAAAATATGAATGGTATTATTCTTTATCAATCCAAATACGGCGCAACAAAGAAATACGCTGACTGGATATCAGAAGAAACCGGTTTTAAATGTGTTGAAACTAAAAGCACAAATATAAAAGAAGTTGAGAAGTATAACAACATCATATTAGGCGGCGGTATATATGCAATGGGTATAGCCGGACTTTCTTTTCTGAAAAAGAACATTGAAAAATTATCTGAGAAGAATATAATTGTTTATTTCTGCTGCGCTTCCCCATACGATGAAGAGGCTATTAAACAAATCAGGACTCATAATATGACGGACAAATTGTCCGGTATTCCAGTTTTTTATTGTCGCGGTGCATGGGATATGGATTCAATGTCTTTTAAGGATAGGACTCTCTGTAAAATGTTAAGAAAAGCTGTTGCCAAAAAGAATCCAGCCGATTATGAAATATGGGAGAAAGCAATAATGGAAGCGGGAGAAAATAAGTGTGATTGGACTGATAAAAAATATGTCGAACCAATTTTAAAATGTATAAAACAATAAATTCAGATTTATATGTGTAAACAAACAACATTAAATATAATGGAGGAAGAAAGATGTACAAGAAAGTTGAAAGCGATCTGAATTTCGTCCAGCGCGAAAAGCAGACAAAACAGTTCTGGAAAGATCACCATATCTTCGAGAAGAGCATAGATATGCGCTCGAAGGCGGAAAGCTATGTGTTCTACGACGGACCCCCGACTGCAAACGGCAAGCCCCATATCGGTCATGTCCTCACCCGTACTATCAAGGATATGATACCGCGCTACCGCACCATGAAGGGCTATATGGTTCCCCGCAAGGCAGGCTGGGACACCCACGGACTGCCTGTTGAGCTGGAAGTCGAGAAGATGCTCGGTATCGACGGCAAGGATCAGATCGAGAAATACGGTCTCGAACCTTTCATCAACAAGTGCAAAGAAAGCGTATGGAAATACAAGGGTATGTGGGAGGACTTCTCCGAGACGGTCGGTTTCTGGGCTGACATGGAGAACCCCTATGTAACTTACCACAACGACTTCATAGAGTCCGAATGGTGGGCTCTCAAAGAGATATACAACAAGGGACTGCTCTACAAGGGCTTCAAGATCGTGCCGTACTGCCCGCGCTGCGGAACACCGCTGTCCTCTCACGAAGTCGCGCAGGGATATAAGACCGTCAAGGAGCGTTCCGCTATCGTGCGTTTCAAGATCAAGGACAGGGACAACGAATACTTCCTCGCGTGGACAACTACCCCGTGGACACTGCCCTCAAACGTGGCGCTGTGCGTGAACCCGGACGACAAATACTGCAAGGTAAAGGCGGCTGACGGCTACACCTACACAATGGCTGAAGCTCTGCTTGACACCGTTCTCGGTAAGCTCGGTGAAGAGGGCAAGCCCGCTTATGAGATACTTGAAAGCTATGTCGGCAAAGATCTCGAACGCATCGAGTATGAACCTCTCATGCAGTGTACAGCCGATGCTGCCGCAAAGACCGGCAAGAAAGGTCACTACATCGTATGCGACAGCTATGTTACCATGTCTGACGGTACCGGTATCGTTCATATCGCGCCCGCTTTCGGCGAGGACGATAACCGCGTCGGCAGGAACTATGACCTGCCTTTTGTGCAGCTCGTTGACGCCAAGGGTCACATGACCGACGACACGCCCTATGCGGGACTGTTCGTGAAAGACGCTGATCCGAAAGTGCTGGTGGATCTCGACAAGGACGGAAAGCTGTTTGATGCGCCGAAGTTCGAGCATGAGTATCCGCACTGCTGGAGATGCAGTTCGCCGCTGATCTACTACGCACGCGAGACGTGGTTCATCAAGATGACCGAGATGCGCGACAAGCTCATCGCCAACAATGACAAGGTAAACTGGATCCCCGAAAGCATAGGCAAGGGACGCTTCGGAGACTGGCTGAAAAACATTCAGGACTGGGGTATCTCCCGCAACCGTTACTGGGGAACTCCGCTCAATATCTGGGAGTGCGAGTGCGGCTGCCGCCACAGCATCGGCTCTATCGCGGAACTGAAAGAGATGTCGGACAACTGCCCCGACGATATCGAACTGCACAGACCTTACATTGATGATGTAACTATCAGATGCCCCGAGTGCGGCAAGCAGATGAAGCGCGTTCCGGAGGTCATCGACTGCTGGTTCGACAGCGGTTCCATGCCTTTTGCGCAGCACCACTATCCCTTCGAGAACAAGGAACTGTTCGAGCAGCAGTTCCCTGCCGACTTCATCTCAGAGGCTGTCGATCAGACACGCGGCTGGTTCTACTCGCTGCTGGCGATATCCACGCTGCTGTTCGACCGCGAGCCGTTCAGGAACGTCATAGTTCTCGGTCTTGTGCAGGACGAGAACGGTCAGAAGATGTCCAAATCCAAGGGCAACGCCGTTGACCCGTTCGACGCGCTTGAAAAGCTGGGTGCGGACGCTATTCGCTGGTACTTCTACACCAACTCCCAGCCGTGGCTCCCCAATAAGTTCCACGACAAGGTAGTTATCGAGGGTCAGCGCAAATTCATGGGAACGCTCTGGAACACTTATGCGTTCTACATCATGTATGCGGACATCATCGGCTTTGACCCGACAAAATACACTCTTGACGTTAGCAAGCTGCCGGTAATGGACAAATGGCTGCTGTCCCGCATGAATACCATGATAAAGGGTGTTGACGAGAACCTTGAAAACTACCGCATACCCGAAGCGGCAAAATGTATGCAGGACTTCGTTGACGAGCTTTCCAACTGGTATGTCCGCAGAAGCCGCGAGCGTTTCTGGTCGCCGGAACTCACCGAGGACTCTGTGAACGCGTACATGACACTGTACACCGCGATAGTGAACCTGTGCAAGTGCGCGGCTCCTATGGTTCCGTTCATCACAGAGGAGATATATCAGAACATCGTTCTCAGCGTGGACAAGAACGCTCCCGAGAGCATACATCTGTGCGACTTCCCGAAGTACGACGAAGCGCTGATAGATGCCGACCTCGAAAAGAAAATGGGCGAGGTGCTTGACATCGTTGTACTGGGACGTTCCGCGAGAAACGCTTCCAACCGCAAGAACCGTCAGCCGCTCAGCACTATGTATGTCAAGGCGAATCAGCAGCTTGACGTATATTTCACCGACATCATCAAGGACGAGCTGAACATCAAGAACGTGGTGTTCACCGACGATATGGCAGGCTTTGCGTCCTACAACTTCAAACCGCAGCTCAAGACCCTCGGTCCGAAGTACGGCAAGAACTTAGGCGAGATAAAGAACGCTCTTGCCGATATCTCCGCTAACCGCAGCGGTGAGGCAATGGCTGAACTGAACACAAACGGCGTACTGAAACTTAACATCTCCATAGGCGAGATCGAACTTACAAAGGACGACCTGCTGATCGAGGCGCAGCAGAAGGAGGACTTCTGCACAGTATTCGACGGCGGTGTGACAGTTGCGCTCGATACCGCGCTCAATGACGAACTGATCGAAGAGGGCTTTGTACGCGAGATCGTGAGCAAGATACAGAATATGCGCAAGGACAGCGGCTTTGAGGTAATGGACCACATCAATGTCAAGCTTTCCGGCAACGATAAACTTGCCGCGATCATCAAGAAGAACGAGGCTTCCATAAAGAGCGATGTTCTTGCCGAGGATATCAGCGAGGGTGAGACCGCGAACAGCAAGCTTTGGAACATCAACGGCGAAGATATAAAGATCGGCGTTGAAAAGCTTTGATCCTCTTTGCAGCGCTCTATGAACTGTGCTGCGGTATCCGGACATAAAAACAAACAGCAGACTCAACGGCGAGTCTGCTGTTTTCGTTTGTTTTAAGATTTCTTTGTATATTTCATGCACATCATGGTAACATCGTCGAAAGGATCCATTTCGCCGGTGAATTTATCTATCTCGTTTTTCATATCCGTGAGCATTTCCACGATATTGGCGTGCTTTCCGGAATTGAGGATCTCAAGCATTCTGTCGGTTCCGAAACGGGCAGCTTCCGCGTTTTTGGCTTCCGGAACACCGTCGGTGTACAGGAAGATGATGTCACCGTATTCAAGCTTTATGTACTCCTCCTCAAACTGCAGATCTTCCATTGTGGCAAGAGGCGGACAGTTGTCGGTCACCAGCAGTTCGTAATTTCCGCCGGAACGCCGCAGCGCAGGGTATTCGTGACCGGCATTGGTGTACCTCAGCTCACCGGTGGAGATAGTCAGTATTCCGAGCCATGTCGTTACGAAGAAGCCGGAGCGGTTGTTTTCACAGAGTACATTGTTTGCAACACCGAGAATGTGAGATGTGACACCGTCACTGGATCTGCCGGAGTTTCTCTCTACCATACAGATATTGCGCAGAACAGACTTTGCGATCACCATAAAAAGGGCGGCGGGCATACCCTTTCCCGAAACGTCCGCCATTATCATTGCAAGGCTGTCATCGTCGATAAAGAAGAAATCGTAGAAATCTCCGCCTACCTCCTTGGCGGGAGTCATTGTGGCATACAGTTCGATATCGTCACGCTCCGGGAAGTTGTAGGGCATCATGTCGGACTGTATCTTTGTCGCAACATTCAGTTCGGCAGTGATCCGTTCCTTGTCCGCCGTCATTCCGCGAAGCTGATTGAACAGTGCAATTATCGAAGCAAGCAGCAGCAGGAACGATACCGCGACTGACAATACGACTTTGAGCAGTGACATCGCGATCCGGGAGCTTGTGTCCGATATTACCGACTGCGGCAGTATGGTCACGAAGTTCCAGTCATGCACGCCGACAGGAGTCATTACCGCCAGCATATCCGTATTGCCGCTGCGGAAGTAGATCAGGCTGTCGTTTCCTGAAACGTCTGCGGTATTGAAAACCTCGTTTATGTTCAGCACGCTGTCTTCTATGTAGCTTGAATCTGCCGAACGCGCAAGAATCGTGCCGTCTGCGTCGACAAGCAGGTTTGAACCGCTTTCCGCAAAGCTTACGGTATCTATGAGCGAGTTCAGTATATCTTTTGTGAAAGTGCCGAAGACCAGTCCTATAGGTATATCATTCTGTATAATAGGCACTGCGAGTACAAGAACTTCATCTCCGTCCTCGTCTGTGTAGGTGATCTCGGAGATAGCGTTCTGTCCGGACATTGCATGATTGAAGTAGTCGGTAAGCATGATGTTGCCGGAGGATTTGCCGTTGTAATTGATCGTGGCTCCTGTTGAGTTTGCCACACCTATAGTCTTGAACGCGCCGATACCTTTCGTTGCGAGGATCGTGTCTTTCATGACGTTGTAATTCGTAATATCTATATCCCGGAAATATCGCACCTGAGACTCCAGCATTACAAGCTGATCGTCCATTTTGGTGTAGAATATTGCCGCCACAGCGCGGGCATTTTCGGTAAGGTACATTGAAGTATTGTCCTGGATCAGGGCAGAAGTGCTTCTGCTGAACAGGAAGAATGCGGATATAAGAATTACTGCAGTAAGAATGACAGAACCAAGTACGAGATAATGCGCTTTTAAGGTCTTTTTCATATTATGCTCCGTAGGGAATTGAACCGCAGTGTCCGGATAGTTTTACGGGGTGTATATTCCCGGAAACAGGGAAATCCGTATAAAACCACCTGTATGCCGGCTTTATACGGATGTGCGTTATACAAGATTGAGAAGTCTTACGAAGCCGGTCACTTTAAAGATCTCCATGACCTCTTCGTTCGTGTTCCGGATAACCATAGAGCCCTGTGATTTCATTGTTTTCTGCATCGTGAGCAGCACACGAAGTCCCGCGGAGGATATATACTCCAGAGATTTGAGATCAAATATCAACTCTGTGACGCCGTCGATCTCCTTGATTAGCTTTTCCTCCAACTCGGGGGTGTTCATTGAGTCAACCTCGCCTATAAGTTCTACAGTAAGCGTGCTTCCACCGTTTGTTTTTTCAAAATTCATAATATCTGAACTCCTTCTGTCTATATGATATTCACTTATTATCAGGTGCAATGTCCTTTTCGATCGTCAGTACATTCTGACCGTTTTTATGCTCGTAGGCTACACTGTCCATAGTGGTTTTTACGAGATAGATCCCAAGACCGCCTATGGGTCTTGCGTCAAGATCGGCTTCTGTGTCGGGATCCTGTCTTGACAGCGGATCGTACGGTTTGCCCTCGTCGGCAAAGGAGATTACCACTCTTGCGGGCTGATCTCCGTTCAGAACATCTATTCCTATTCTGGCGGGACCGGTCCGGGGATTGTACGCGTAATGCGTGATATTCATATAGATCTCTTCCACGCAAAGTTTGATCTGTCGTTTGACCTTCGGCGGTACATCGCAGTTTTCCAGCGATTCCTGCAAAAACATAAATACTTTGGCGAGGTTTTCGATCGTAGCCTCAACTTTCAGTTCTTTCATTGCGGTTCCTCCGTTAAGCGGCGTCAGATCGCGGATGCACGTTTGATAAGCTCTTCCTTGAGCCTTCGTTTTTCTCTGTACATACTGACATCGGCCTGTTCGAGAAGTCTGTCGGTATCATATTCTCCGCTGCCGAATGCCATTCCGCAGGAGATGTTGCATATGTACCTGTCGTCTTCGGTGTTGAGGGCTTCCAGCTGTTCTTTCCATTTCAGGATAAGTTCCGCGGCACTGTCTTGGTCAAGACCGCACGCGATCACGGCAAATTTGTCTCCGCCTGTCCTGTAACCCTGAATATTGTCCGTGAGGAAAGGACGAATACTGTCGGCGGCACGCTTTATCATCATATCGCCTGCCGCGTTTCCGTAGTGATCGTTCATATATTCGAGATCGCCTACGCTTACTATGTAAACCGCCAGTGAATCGGGATCCCCGAAGCTGTCGGCGGCGTTTTTCGCAAATTTTGAGGAATTAAAGAAACCTGTGAGCTGGTCATGCTCTCCCTCGAATATTATCTTTTCACGGAGTATCCCGTTTTCCACAAAAAGGCGTATTGTGTTATAAACCGAAATATCGCGGAAATACTGTTCGCTGAATCTGTCGGAGTCTCTGAGCAGGACTGCGCAGCGTCTTTCCGCAACCGGTTCGCACATCAGGCATCTGTAGCCGCCGAAAGTCTCAAAACGCTCCAACGCGAACAACTCGTCGAAGTCTGTGTTTCCGTTAAGCGGATATGAAGTTTTGGTGACTTTGCCGTTACTGTATGATGTGACCGCAATTCTTCTGCTCCACAGGAACTCGGTGCGGATTACCGCTTCTTCGGTCCCGCACAGTTCGGCAAGCGCGGGAAGGAATGAATCGTAGGACATGGATATCATTCCCATTATTTTGGTCTGGAAATCCGAAAGATCCGACAACCCGCGGGAATACTCGGAGATCCCTTTTGAGAGATCCGCAAGCTCACTGACATCGGAGATGCAATGCACTCTGCATAAACCGCCGTCATACAGCTTCGCAGCAGAGGTTATGCTGTAATACTTACCGCCGTCGGATTCTGTAAGCTCCCACTTTTTCCTGTCTCCGTCCTTATCCAGCCGGGGCAGGCGGTTGAGAAAGCGTTTGAGAGTATGCGGCGAAAGCTTCATGTTACTGTCGGAGTACAGTATGTTTCCGGATTCTCCGGTCACGATAATGCCGCCGATCTCACGCTTTATAAATTCGTTTACTACCTGTTCGATACCCATAACCAGATACCTCCGCAATAATAAGCCAACTACACATTTATATTATAACACAGTCAATGAATTAAATCAAGTCTTTTTTTCATTAATTTGCATAACCCGGTATCAACAGGAAAATCTGTTCCCCGAAAGCGTGGAGCGGGGAAAGGCAGGGCGCAAACAATAGTATTGAAAATTAGCAAAAACACTTGCAATTCTGTCAGAAAGTGGTATAATGATATATATAAAATCACAACGGAGGTTTTTCAACTTATGGCAATGTTTGACAAGCTGCTTGCGAATCTTAAAGCAAGCAAGAAAACTATCGTATTCACAGAGGGTACTGACGCGCGTATTCTTTCCGCGGCGGACAGGCTCCTCAAAGAAGATCTCATGGGAGTTATCCTGTGCGGCGCGCCTGATGATGTCAGGAAAGCTGCCGCTGACGGCGGATTCAACGTTGATAAGGCAGAGATAATCGATCCTCTCGCATACGACGGTTCTGAGGAAATGGTAAAGACCATGGCTGAACTGCGCAAGGGCAAGATGACCGAGGATGAGTGCCGTGATCTGCTGAAGAAGTCCAACTACTTCGGTACGATGCTGGTAAAAATGGGCAAGGCTGACGCTCTGCTCGGCGGAGCTACTTACTCCACAGCTGACACGGTTCGTCCCGCGCTCCAGATAGTAAAGACAAAGAAAGGCTCCAGCCTTGTAAGCTCCTCGTTCATTCTGTTCAGAGAGAAAGACGGCAAGGAGGAGACGATCGCAATGGGCGACTGCGCGATAAACCTCAGCTACAGCGACAAGCTTGACAAAGAGGGCAATGTGGTTCAGACCGCCGCTCAGCAGCTTGGCGAGGTGGCAGTCGAGACAGCCCGCACTGCGGCATTCTTCGGCATTGACCCCAAGGTCGCTGTTCTCAGCTTCTCCACATACGGCTCCGGCAAGGGCGGCACTGTTCAGCTCAGCCATGACGCGGTCATTGAAGCACGCAAGATCGATCCCGAACTGGTAATTGACGGTGAGTTCCAGTTCGACGCAGCGGTTTCCGCAGAAGTCGCAAAGACAAAATGCCCGGATTCAAAGGTCGCGGGTCAGGCGAACACATTCATCTTCCCGCTCATCGAAGCCGGCAACATCGGTTACAAGATAGCTCAGCGCCTCGGCGGATACGAAGCTTACGGTCCTATTCTCCAGGGACTCAACGCTCCGATCAACGATCTTTCCCGCGGCTGCAACGCCGATGAGGTTTACAAAATGGCGATCATCACAGCCGGTATGGCGTAAGCTGTACGCTGCCTGCGGAGAGCGGTGTGACGTTTCACGGAGATTTGTGACTCTGCAAACAGAATACCCGATACAGCTTTATTGACAAACAAAAAGACCTGCCGATTTGACAGGTCTTTTTATTTATGCTTATAATGCGCCGTCCGGAAGTGAGCAGCTTGCACCGCCCGGTGTTATTTCCACGATACGCTGTTATCACCGACAGAGAGGACATAGACGCTGCAGAACTGAGCCTGCCACCAGAGTGCATCTTCGTATTCTGTACCCATGTACGCGTCGCAGAGTACGCCGGAACCTTTGATGTCGCCGGTATCAGATGCTATCGCGTATCCGTAAACATGGGAACCGTCATCCGAGACTATATACAGCTCGGAACCGAACGGGATAACGTCCGGGTCAACTCCCACCGAGCCTATTACCAGCGGACGGCCGCTGTATGTTCCGCTGCCAAGCGGGGCGGTGTAGGCTGTTACCTTGCCTTCAAGCTTGTATTCATATTCCGTGGGGATTCCGTTTTTTAGCGTGTTATTTCCGCTGCGCCTGCTGTACGGCGTATTCAGCGCTGTTCCGCGGGCAATGACCCTGTTCACCGGATCGGTGATCCTGCTGTCTGTTACTTCGCCGGATACCAGCACTCCGTTTACATACTTGTCAGTGATCGTGATCGTTATCTGACCGTCGGATCCCTCATTCAGCGTTTCGGTCTCGCCGATCTTTATCAGCGGGGAGTCGGTGTATTCCGTTTCAAACGGGAGAGTTTCGGTTTTGGTGCGTTCGCGGAACTGTACCCGGTTTACAGTGACCGTCATTCCTTCGCGCACCGTTTCGTCTGCGGAGCAGTTAAGTTCATCGTTCGCTCTGAGAGAGATACCCTCGCGGAAGAGCAGCTCGCCCACTGTGATACCGGCAGCAAGAGTCTTTACCTCTCTGCCGTCAGCAAGTATTGTCACAGGGAATGCACGGGTAACGGAAACCTCGGTGCTGCTGTCAATCACGCTTTCTGCCGGGGGACAGACATGATCCAGCACGCCGATCTCTATGTTCTCTCTTGAAAGCATATCGGAAACCGTTTCACCTTTTAACGCGCGGACGTTTTTTACGGAATCGCCGTCGGTGATCGTCACCTCAGGTGCGCGCTCGACGATGATCTCGAACTCGCCGTTATCGTTGCTGCCTGCGTATGTGATGATATCAAAGGGGTGGAGCTTAGCACTCTGCTCGGCAATATAATCCTCGATGCAGTCTGCACGCGTTGTGATGTGACAGACCTCGCCGTCGTCGATCAGAACGGCGGGATTCGCGGGAGCGGTAAGCTTACTGCCGCAAAGAGCCGCGATCGCCGCAGTCACCGTGACAGCGGCGATCATAACAGAACCGACACCGGTAACAGCGCCGCTGTTATCTAATCTCTTTTTCATATTGAGTCTCCTCCTTTCGTAAGTCCGAAGCGGACTTTCTGAAGGTGTGTCCTTCAATAATCATTATTGGCTGATCGTGTAAATTATACCGTTTGTATCCCGTTAAGTCAAATAAAACCGACTGTGGAAAATTGTCACATTTTCACAAACTTTTGTGAAAATTCTGTGAAATCAAAATTATACCCTCAACATTAATGCTGCTTAATAGCGTCGATATATATATTTGGTCTAATACGCATTTGTTAAGAATTGCCAAATAGTTATAGAAACGACAAAATATCAGTTTTTTCGCTTTGAAAGCCAAAAACGGGCGAGAAGCGCGGCTTCTCACCCGAGTATTGCGTCTATCAGTTCATAAGGCTCCTCGCCCACGGGGATCACAGGTACTTTCAGCTTTTCCCGCACCTGCTCCAGAGTCATATCGTCGAGGAAAACGTCCTCGTCGGCCTTGAGCATTGCTCTGGGTATCAGCACCCGTTCGCCGAGATTCTGACCGGAGAGCTGCTCCGTCAGATCTCCGCCGGTTGTGAGTCCGGCAACGGTGACAGTCTCGCCGAAAAAACGGTTTTTAATTGCGGTTACCCGTATCACGGTACCGGGAAACCTGTCCCGGAAACGTTCCGCGAGATGTTTCAGAAGCGGTGCGGCGAGGATCCCGGTTGCAATGGTAAGCTCGCGGGGAGTGCTGTCCGGCTCACGTTCCTCCAGCTCCTCCTCGAATCCGTCGCGCAGGTATGACCACATTCCCACGCCGTTTTCGTACTGGTCAAAGCTTTCGTAGTATTCACTCGGCGGCAGTTCCCGCTCCGCCGTGATAAACAGCTCGTCCGCGGGGTAAACCACGCGTTCTCCGTGTTCGGCAAGCATCTTCTCACCGAAGCTTTCGATGATATCTACCGCTTCTCCCGCTGACTGCTTATCATGCAGCGCGATCGTGGGCAGCCCCTCGCGGTATCTTGTTGCTCCGAACGGGACTACGGCGATGCTCTGAACGGCGGGATACAGCGCTGTAAGGTCGGCAAGGGTGCGTTTAAGCTGCTCTCCGTCGTTCCAGCCGCGGCACAGTACGATCTGGCAGTTCATGGTTATGCCGCCCTCCGCCATTTGCCCGATATACCGCAGAACATCGCCCGCAAAGCGGTTGCACAGCATTTTCCGCCGCAGCTCCGGATCGGTGGTATGCACGGAAACGTTCACGTTCAGCTTCATTTTTATGATACGCTCGATATCGCTGTCGGTCATGTTGGTGAGGGTGATGTAACTGCCCTGGAGGAAGCTCAGCCGGCTGTCGTCGTCCTTGAAATACAGTGTTTCGCGCATACCGGGCGGAAGCTGGTCGATGAAGCAGAAGATGCACTTGTTGCGGCAGGAGTGCTTCTTGTCCATCAGGTATGTTTCGAAGTTCAGCCCGATGTCGTCGTAGTCGTCGCGCTTGCGGACTTTTACGGTACGGTTCCCGAGATCAAGCCGGAGGGTGCGTTCATAGCAGTAGAAGCCGTAGTCAAGTGCGTCGTTTATTGGGTGTCCGTTGATCGCGGACAATGTCTCTCCTGCCTTAACTCCGGCTTTCTCGGCGGGGGAGCCGGGGGTCACAGAAGTAATGACTGCTGCCACATTTACACCTCCTTAAAGCAAAACAGCGACACCGTAACGGCATCGCTGTCTGATTGCATGAAACTTCGGGATTAGTCAGCCTTCTGAGCGACGACTTCCTTACCCTTGTAATAACCGCAGTTGCCGCAAACTCTATGTGCAAGCTTGAGCTCGCCGCAGTTGTCACAGCGTGAAAAAGCAGGTGCAGATAACTTCCAAACCTGTGAACGTCTCTTATCACGTCTTGCCTTTGATACTTTCCTCTTCGGAACTGCCATTATTCGCACCTCCCTTAATAAAACGATATTTATGACTTAATGCACTCTTTCGTATCCGCGAAAGGTACACCAAAATCGGCACGATTGATATTATACCATAAATATCCGGATTTGTCAATAGTAATCAGAGATATTTTTTCAGACTCTCGGAGAACTCTTCTGCTTCTGCTGAAATAGTAAATGTAACAGTAACGTTCTCGGTAATGAGCGCGATCCTGTCAAGCATATTGCCTACCTGTTCAAGGTCACGGCCGACTATTCTGAGCGTACCGTCGATGAATATGTGGGTGATGTCGTAGTTGGAAGCGAGCATACCCGCGATAAAGCCGTACATATCGTCGTAATCCTTGATCTTGTAGTCCTCGATATTGATAAGACGGATCTTGTGGTAAATGTCAACATTGAGGGAAGAACCGTACTGGATCGCTACAACGTTGCCCTTGCTCTCCTTTTCGGCGGTATGGATCGCTTCGATGAGAAGCTTTGTTTTTCCTGCTCCTTTTTTACCTGCGATTAATTTTACCATAATGTTTGTCCTCCGTTTGTTTGTTTGTTGTATATTCTTATAAGCCTGCGGCTTATTTTAACCTTGCTTCAAGCTCGGCTTTTCTGTCCTCATAGCCCGGCTTGCCGAGAAGTGCGAACATATTCTTCTTGTAACTCTCAACACCCGGCTGATCGAACGGGTTCACGCCAAGCATATATCCGGAGATCGCACAAGCCTTCTCAAAGAAGTAGATCATGTAGCCGATCTCATACTCGTTCAGTTCAGGCATTTCAAGCACGATATTGGGAGTTCTTCCCTCAGTGTGAGCGAGGACTGTACCCTCGAATGCCTTGCGGTTGACCACGGACATATTCTGACCGGCAAGGAAGTTGAGTCCGTCGCCGTTGTCTGCGTCTTTCTCTATAAAGAAGTCTTTCTGTGACTTTTCAAACTGGACCACTGTCTCGAACAGAATATTGGAACCGTCCTGAATGTACTGACCGAGGGAGTGAAGATCGGTGGAGAATACTGCGCTTGCGGGGAACAGACCCTTTCCGTCCTTGCCCTCGCTCTCGCCGTAGAGCTGCTTGAACCACTCGTTCATCATAGCGAACGACGGCTCGTATGCTACCAGCATTTCCACGGATCTGCCCTTGCGGTAGAGTATATTGCGGAGTGCAGCGTATTTATAGCACTCGTTCTTTGTGATGTCGGGATCGCAGAAGCTGTCCATTGCGTCCTTTGCGCCGTTCATAACAGCGTCTATGTCGCAGCCGGCAACTGCTATCGGGAGCAGTCCCACAGCGGTAAGAACGGAGAATCTTCCGCCTACGTTGTCCGGGATCACGAAAGTCTCATAGCCTTTCGCATCGGAGAGTTCCTTGAGAGTTCCTCTGCGTGCATCTGTGGTAGCGTAGATACGCTCCTTTGCACCCTGTTCGCCGTATCTCTTTTCAAGCAGATCACGGAATACTCTGAATGCGAGCGCAGGCTCGGTAGTGGTGCCGGACTTCGAGATGATGTTTACCGAGAAGTCTTTGTCCTCAACGAGGGAAAGAACGTCGTTGAGGTATGTAGGGCTTATTGTGTTGCCGATGAAGTAGATCTCCGGCGTATCCTTTTTAACGGAATTGTAGAGACTTGATCTCAGCGCTTCTATGACCGCTCTTGCGCCGAGGTAAGAACCGCCTATACCGATGACGATCAGAACCTTGCTGTCTTTCTTTATCTTTTCGGCAGCAGCCTTGATCCGTGCGAACTCCTCCTTGTCGTAGTCTGCGGGGAGCGTCATCCAACCGAGAAAATCGCTGCCGAGACCGGTCTTTGCGGTAAGTGTTTCATGCGCAGCGGTGACCGCGGGCTGTATTCCTTTATACTCATGGTCACGGATAAAAGGCGCAAGATAATTGTCATTTACTCTTAAACTCATTTTAACTGTCTCCTTTTTTATCGTCCGATGTTTTGTCTTTGACCGGACAACTTTCCTTTGCAACAACTATTATACCTTAATTTTGGTTTTTTTGCAAGGGGTTTTGAATTATGTCGATATCTTTGTAGAAAACTTACAATTACCATGTTAAATTTTGTGCAGTTTGTTGAAACTGCGCGAATCATCTTGACCTTTCGATAAAGTTATGGTAATATCCATTTGAATTATACACGGAGCAAAGACCAATGTCCATAAGAACCAATTACCGCCATACCGCCGCGGCGTGCTATACCGGCTATATAACACAGGCGGTCATCAACATTTTCCCGCCCCTGCTGTTTGTAAGGTTCGGCTCGGAGTACGGGATCGGCCTTGCACGGATATCGCTGCTTATCGCGGTGAATTTCGGGACTCAGCTCATTGTTGACCTGATATCTGCCCGGATAGCGGATAAGGCGGGGGTAAGACCTCTCGTTGTCGCAGCCCATATATTCGCGGCTGCCGGCATCGCGGGGTACGGGGTGCTGCCGGAACTTCTGCCGGATCCTTACACCGGGCTTATCGTGTCGGCTGTCGTCTGCGCAGTGGGAGGCGGGCTTACCGAAGTGCTGATAAGCCCGATAATAGAAGCCTGCCCCTTTGAAGGAAAAAGCACCGCTATGAGCCTGCTGCATTCCTTTTACTGCTGGGGCAGCGTCGCCGTTACCGCATTGTCGACGCTGTGTTTTCTCCTTAACGGTCTTGAAAGCTGGCATGTTCTGGCGCTGCTATGGGCGCTGATACCTTTGTTCAACACGTTTTACTTTGCCGCTGTGCCAATAGCACCGATAACGCCGGAGGGCGAAAGTATGAGCCTGCGGGAACTGATCCGCTCACAGACCTTTCTTCTGCTGGCGCTTCTGATGCTGTGTGCGGGAGCATCGGAGCTTGCTATGAGCCAATGGGCTTCCGCGTTGGCGGAGACAGGTCTCGGGGTGAGCAAGACCGTCGGAGACCTGCTCGGACCCTGTGCCTTTGCCGTACTCATGGGGACGGCGCGGGTGATACACTCCCGTGTCGCGGAAAAGACAGATCTTACCCGATACATGACCGTCTGCGCGCTGCTTTGCATCGTCGGGTACTGCATCACCGCGTTCTCCCCCATTCCGCAGCTCGGGACAGCAGGCTGTGCGGTATGCGGGTTTGCGGTGGGAGTAATGTGGCCGGGTACATTCAGCCGCGCTGCCGGTCTGCTTCCCCGCGGCGGTGCGGCAATGTTCGCGCTGCTGGCTCTCGCGGGGGATCTCGGCTGTATGTCGGGACCCATGCTCACGGGTATTATCTCCCACGCGGCGGGAGACGATCTGCGGTTCGGTCTCGCCTTTGCGACAGTATTCCCGGCACTGATGATAGCCGGACTGAAGCTGCTCGGCGGCAGAACACGGTGAACCAATACCTCCGATACTGCATATAATGGGAAAAACGCAATATCGGAGGTATTATTATGTGCGGAATTGCAGGCTGGACGGACTTCAGGGACGATCTTGAACAATATGAGAACGTGATAGCGGAGATGAGCAGGAGGATCGCACACCGCGGTCCCGACGCAAAGGGGGAGTTCTATGACCGCGGGTGCAGGCTTGCACACAGGCGGCTGAGCGTGATAGACCCCGCAAACGGCGCGCAGCCCATGAGCTTCGGCGGCTTCACGATCGTGTATAACGGCGAGCTGTACAATACGGCGGAACTGCGGACAAAACTCAAAAACCTCGGTCACACGTTCGATGCGTCGAGCGATACGGAAGTGCTGCTGAAAGCGTTTGCGGAGTGGGGAGAAGGCTGCCTTGACCGGCTGAACGGCATCTATGCCTTTGCGGTGTGGAACAGACAGACGCGGAGACTGTTCCTTGCGCGGGACAGGGCGGGTGTAAAACCGCTGTTCTACAGCTGCTACGGCTGCGGTATAGTATTTGCGTCGGAGATTAAGGCGCTATTCGCGTGTCCGCGGGTAAAACCGGAGCTGGACGAGGAGGGCGCGGCCGCGCTTATGCTGCTGGGCCCCGCGAGAAAGGGAGGAGCCGGAGTGTTCCGCGGTATCCGGGAACTGCGTCCGGGAGAGTGCGCGTACTTTGACGAGAACGGGCTGCACAAACGGGTTTACTGGCAGCTTACCGCAATGCCGCACACCGAGGATCTTGCTGAGACCGCCGAACATCTCGGTTTTCTTATCAGAGACAGCATAGAGCGGCAGCTTGTCAGCGATGTTCCGCTCTGTACTTTCCTTTCCGGCGGTCTGGATTCAAGTCTTATCAGCGCGGTTGCGGCACGCAGGTACGCGGAAAACGGCAGGAAGCTTTCTACCTATTCGATAGACTACAAGGACAACCGCGAGAACTTTGTGGCTTCGGAATTCCAGCCGGACGAGGACGCGCCGTGGATAGTGAAGATGAGCGAGTATATCGGCTCCGAACATACGAATGTGGTGATCGACTCGCCGGCGCTGGCTGAGGCTCTCGATCCGTCAATGACTGCCCGTGATCTGCCGGGAATGGCGGATGTTGACAGCTCCCTGTACCTGTTCTGCGGGGAGGTGAGAAAGCGTTTTACGGTCGCGGTCAGCGGTGAGTGCGCCGACGAACTGTTGGGCGGATATCCGTGGTATCACAAGCCGGAACTGCTGTATGCGGAGGGATTCCCGTGGGCGCGTTCGACAGAGAAGCGCGCGGGGCTGCTTCGTCCGGAACTTGCACGGAGGATATCACCGCTTGAATATGTGCGGAACGCGGCGGACGAGACTGTGCGCGGAATGTCATGTCTCGACGGTGAAAGCCGCGAGGATACCGCAAGGCGCAGAATGTTCCTGCTGAACTTCTACTGGTTCATGCAGACGCTTCTTGACAGGAAAGACCGCTGTTCTATGGCGCACGGGCTTGAAGTGAGGGTGCCGTTCTGCGATCACCGCATTGCCGAGTATGCCTACAATATCCCGTGGGAGATGAAATCCCTCGGCGGGCGCGAAAAGGGACTTGTGCGCCGCATATCCGAGAAGTATCTGCCAAATGACGTTGCATGGCGCAAAAAGTCGCCTTACCCGAAAACTCATAATCCGAGCTATGCGAAACTGGTCTTTGACAGGTTCGTGAAGCTGATGTCGGAGCCGGACAGACGGCTTACGATCCTGCTTGACCGCTCGGCGATAGACGAACTGACAGCCACCGAGGGACGCAGCTTCTCGGAAAACTGGTACGGTCAGCTTATGACCACGCCGCAGATGTTTGCTTATCTTATACAGCTTGAAATGTGGCTGAGGACTTATGATCCGAAGATCCTGTTCTGACAGATGAACAGTTGATCCTGATTTTGCGCAAACTTCTGAAAAAAGAAAACAGCAGACTCATTTATAACGAGCCTGCTGTTTTGCTGTGTTGTATGCGGTTCCGTAAATGAACGCCGCGTCAGTTCTTTTTCCGGCTTTCGAGAGCGGCGAGGAGAAGGACGGCGGGGGAGTTCCAGTAGATCGTGGTTTCGTTGAGTGAGAAGCACCGCTCGTCATCGACGTAGCAGCGCATAGGCGGGGTCCCTGCGGGAATGAGCGTCTTTGCGTAGGAGTCGCTGAGATCGCGGTTCGGTCCTCCGATAACAAGTCCGGGAACGCTTTCCTCAATACCGTCGGCTGCGGAGGGGCGGTAATGCGGGCAGCGGGAGGCATATTCGCCGTGTCCGGTGACATAGCTTATGCCGAGGGGATTGCGTCCGAGAAGAACGTGAAGCTGCTCTTCGGCGCAGGTGTAAAACTCGTTGTCATTGGTAAGCATAGCCGCAAGCACGAACTTTATCCCGTGGTGCAGCAGTACCATGTTGCTTCCCCAATAGTATTCCCAGTCTTCGAGAGCAGCACCGTAGCCGCTCTTTTTATACTTGTCCGCAAGCCAGTAGGCTTCCGTTGCGAACAGATCGGCGAGCTGACGGCTGATCCCGCTGTTTTTGTCCTCGTTCCTGCACATGATATATGCCAGCGAACCTAGCCCGCCTATGTTCATATAGCCAAGAGATGTCTTGAGGTAGCTTCTGCCCTCAAAGAACGGGGAACCGTAGATCGCAAGAAACAGATCGTGATAGCGTTTTTCGCCTGTGAGACTGTACAGCTCGGCAGCTGCCCAATATCTGTTGTCAAAGTCGAATTCTTCGCTGTAAACGCCGGTGTTGCAGCCGGGCGGATTGAAGAATATCACCGGTTCCGGATGCTCCTCGAGCCAGTTGAACGCGCGCACCGACGCTCTTTTCAGACGCTTGGAGAAATCCTCGTCATAATCTTTGTAGATCCCGGCAGCAAGTGCGCATAACGCACAGAAATCGGCTGTTGCCGAGGAACTTACGTTGAATACATAAAGCTTGTCCGTGTCGCGCTCCGGCATTATAAAAGGTGCGTGGTTCATGGTTGTGACCTTGTGGTAAACCGCGCCGTCATCCCTCTGCATACGGAGCATCCATTCCAGTTCGTACCGGCATTCGCTGAGGATATCGGGTACGCCGGAACCGCTTTCCGGAATGTTCAGATTCATCTTTCCGAAAAGTTCCGGGAACAGTTTATATGAGTACAGGAGCTGTGCGCAGGCGCAGGCACCGGCGGTCACATATCTGCCGTAATCTCCGGCATCATGCCAGCCGCCGCGCACGTTCACCTCCCCGCCCTCGGCGAGGATCTCCGCAAATCCGCAGTGGCAGCGGGGGTGAGAATACACGCCGGCAAAGCGCTTGTCGAGATCGCAGCCGCATCTGAAATAATAGAATGCTTTCGTAACATCGAAGAACAGTTCCTTGTAAACGCCGTCGCTTATTCTGAAAAGCGCGGAGCTTTTGCCTTCGGCGGTCACGCGGTAGCTGCCCGGACGTCTGAACGCAGAGAAATCCGCAATGTAAACGTCGTCGCCGGAACATTCGTCCTGTCCGAAGTGAGTGACTTCTCCCTCGAAATGCTTGTCGCCGTTCTCGTCGGTTATTGCGAAAACCTTTGTTTCAAACGGGATCACGGCAGTCTTGCGGCTGTCCGGGAGATATCCCGCCTGATCGACGTATATCCGGAACGGGGAGTTGCTGCCGAACTCCGGCTCTTTCTTTTTTCCGTATATTGTCAGCATAGCTGCACCTGCTCTCTGTATAGGTTTTGTATAATTAAATCCATTATATCACTTTTGATATATTAAGTCAATAGTTATAATTACTATAAGTAAAGCTTATCAATTGCATAAAGTGACGGGCTTACTCCGGATTTAATGTATATTATGCAACTAAGGAACCACTGATTAAATCGCTATTACCCAAAAACCGGCACCGCGAAAGGCATATAATATCAACATTGAGATCTCTGATGTCGATTTAATCAGCGGTTCCCTGAACGGCCTTGCTGCGGTGAGTGTCTTGTGCAGATAATGTGAGACTGCACGACATATTGTTTTCACGAAACTTACATTTTCACTTTAAGTAGGTTTTAAGTTCGCGCGCTATAATAAAGCCATAGAAACAGAACAACACCTCCGGAATACCGGAGTACATAAAGGAGCAGATCATGACAGACATTACAGTATTCGAGAGACGTGAAATAAAGTACCTCGTGTCCGCGGAGCAGAGAGCGGCGATCGAAAAAGCGTTTGCGGATCACATGATACCCGATGCGCACGGCGAAAGCACTATATGCAACGTTTACTGCGATACCCCGGATTACAGACTGATCCGCACATCGCTCGACAAGCCGGTTTATAAGGAAAAGTTCCGTATCAGGAGCTACGGCAGGGCAGGTGAGGACGACAAGGTTTTCATGGAACTCAAAAAGAAGTACAAGGGCGTTGTTTACAAACGCCGCATATCCGTTTCCCAGTCGGAAGCTATGGACTTTATTGCGGGCAGAGCTTCTCTTCCCGATGACGGACAGATCGAACGGGAGATAGAATATTTCGTGAAGTTCTACGGCGGGCTTGTCCCCGCAATGTACCTCTGCTACGACAGGAGAGCGTTCTTTGACGGCGACGATCCGAGACTTCGCATAACCTTTGACAAGAACATTCTCTGGAGAACGGACAGGGTACGTCTTACCTCGCACCCGAGCGGACGGCAGCTTCTGAGCCCCGGTCAGTCGCTGATGGAGATAAAGTGCGGAGACGCAATGCCGATGTGGCTGGTCAATATCCTCGATGAACTTGAGATCAGGCGCGTGTCCTTTTCAAAGTACGGGACCGCATATACAACAATGATATCCGAAAAGCTTGCAGCAGAAATTGAAAGGAGTGTTTACTGTGCTTGACACATTATTTACTAACATATTCAGCGCCGAAACGGCGCAGACTCTCGAAACAGGGAGCTTCCTCATATCTATAGGCTCGGCGTTGATCCTCGGACTTATTTCGGCACTGTTCTACACCTACAAGTCCACCTACAGCAAGGGATTTGTGATAACCCTCGCAACGCTTCCCGCGATCGTGGCGGCAATAATAATGATGGTCAGCGGCAGTCTCGGCGCGAGCGTCGCGGTGGCGGGTACATTCTCACTGGTTCGTTTCCGCTCGGCTCCCGGTTCCGCGAAAGAGATAAGCGCTGTATTCCTCGCAATGGCGACAGGTCTTGCCTGCGGAATGGGCTATCCCGCATACGGAGCGATATTCACGGTGGTCATGTGCCTGGTGAATTTGATCTACTCCGCTTTGAAGCTTGGCGAGAGAAAGAGCATTGAGCTTCGCAGAACGGTCGATATCACTGTTCCCGAAAGTCTAAGCTACGGAGACGCATTCGATGAGATCTTCGATAAATACACCTCGGAATGGACTCTTAAAAAAGTAAAGACCACC
Organism: Ruminiclostridium sp.; assembly: GCA_017941355.1. Taxonomy (GTDB): domain Bacteria; phylum Bacillota; class Clostridia; order Oscillospirales; family Ruminococcaceae; genus Ruminiclostridium_E. Next base: position 30,751 of record JAGAWN010000065.1, read on the forward strand.
AATCTCGGCAGTCTCAACAAGCTTACCTACGATGTCCTGTTCAGAGAAAACGGCTCGGAGAAGCCGATGATAGACGAACTCCGCACAAGAAACGGCAACCTTGAGATCTCGGTTGCAAGACAGTCGGCGGATCCGCTGAACGAGCTGTGATCCGGTGAACGGCGGAACGCGGAAGAAATGGAGAAGTAATATGAAAAAGATCAATTGTTTATCTATACTCGCGGCTATGTGTTTAGCGCTCACAGCCTGCGCGAATGGCGGGAATGCGGCTGATGCCGGAAGCGGCTCCTCTGTGCAGCCGGAAAGCTCCGGAAACGGCACTTCCGCAAACGGCAGCGTTTCCGACGTACAGGAAACATCATCTGAGAACGGTTCCGCGTCTGCGGAAGAAACTCAGAGCGCGGAACAGACAGCGGAAACACTGTACACGGTGGAGAAAAGCAGTCTCAGCCTTGACAGCGGCAATATGTTCACAACACGGGATTATGAGATCGGATATTCGGATTGCACTGTGATCGAACTTTCCGACGGCGGGATAAACGTTTCCGGCAGAGGCGCTTCCGTAAGCGGCGACACGGTGGCGATCACGGAAGCCGGTTCCTACCTTATAAAAGGTACACTTTCGGACGGGCAGATCGTGGTTGACGCGGACGGCGAGAAAGTTCAGATCGTTCTCGAAAACGCGTCGGTGACAAGCAAGGGAAGCGCGGCTCTGTATGTTAAGAATGCGGACAAGGTTTTTGTTACCACAGCGGATTCCACAGTCAATATGCTCGCTTCAGCCGGTGAATATGTGAATACAGACGAAAACAATGTTGACGGTGCGGTGTTCTCGAAGTCGGACATTACGCTCAACGGCTCCGGAAAGCTTACGGTAACGTCTGAAACTGCACACGGCATTGTGTGCAAGGACGATCTTAAGATCACGGGAGGAGAATATGTTATAGATTCCGCGAAGAAAGGCATTGACTGCAACGAGAGCGTGCGTATCGCAAACGGTGATATCAGGATCACCGGCGGCACGGACGGTATTCACGCGGAGAATGATGATGAAGCGGAGAAAGCTTTCGTGTATATCGGAGGCGGTACGATCTCGATCACGAGCGGCGGTGATGCTATAGACGCCTCCGGTGATATAGCCGCTGCGGACGGTACCGTGAACATCGTTTCGGACGGCGGCGCGGCAAACGCTCCCGCACACAGCGGTGATCTCGGCGGAATGCGCTGGGATCGTGATCTTAACAGTGCGGCTGCAAGCGGAACTTCGGACAGCACTTCCTCCGATTCCGCAAAGGGCATCAAATCGGACGGCATAATCACGATCGGCGGCGGCACTTTCGTGATAGACTCCTCGGACGACGCTCTGCACGCGGCGGGTGCGGTCAATATCACAGGCGGCATTGTCACGGCAAGTTCGGGTGACGACGGGATACACTCCGACACCGGCGTTCAGATCTCCGGCGGCAGCGTGAAGATCATGCAGAGCTATGAGGGAATCGAGGGCGAGGTCATCGAGATAAGCGGAGGTGCGGTTTATGTCAGAGCTTCCGACGACGGTATGAACGCGTCGGGCGGTCAGACTTCAAATTCCGGCTGGGGTATGGAGACCGATGCAAACGCATATCTCATAATCTCCGGAGGCGATGTCAACGTGAATGCGGACGGTGACGGACTCGATTCCAACGGCTATCTGCTGGTAAAGGGCGGAACGACTTATGTGAGCGGTCCCACTAATTCCGGCAACGGCGCTCTCGACTACGGTATATCCGGTACAATTACCGGCGGCACGGTCATTGCGGCAGGAGCTTCCGGAATGGCTGAGAACTTCGGCAATGACTCCACACAGGGTTCGATCCTTTACACATTTGACGGTATTCAGGCTGCCGGGACGGAGGTCTCGGTCTCTGACAGCAGCGGCAACGTTCTTGCAAGCTTCGCTCCCGAAAAGCAGTATCAGTGTGCGCTGATCAGCGCTCCCGGTATAACTGCCGGCGGAACATACACGGTCAGTGCCGGGGAGAGCAGCCGGAAAGTTGAAATGACCTCCAATATCTACGGTGCCGGCAGCGGAATGGGCAGCTTCGGCGGACGCGGAGGCATGGGAGAAAAAGAAAACGGCGGTTTCGGCGGCAAAGACGGCGGTGCGTTCGGCGGCCGCGGCGGCAGAAACAATACCGACAGTATAGCGGCAGACAGCAGCACTCAGTCGGGTCAGACGCAGTCCGATCAGTCTCAGTCCGGTCAGACCCCGTCGGATAATACACCGTCCGTGCAGTCGCAGACAGATCAGACACGATCCGATCAGGATCAGACTCCCAAAACCCCCGACAGCACCGGCAGTGAGCAGAATAATGACGGTAAGCGGAACGGCGGTGAAAACTCCGGTAACGGCAATGAGAACAATGCTCCGGAGGTAACGGATCGGGCTGCTGACGGCGAAAGACCGGAGATGCAGAACGGCGAAAGACCGGAATTCCCGCAGGACGGACAGATGCCGGAATTCCCGCAGGACGGACAGATGCCGGGATTCCCGCAGGACGGACAGATGCCGGGATTCCCGCAGGACGGACAGATGCCGGAGTTCCCGCAGGACGGACAGATGCCGGAATTCCCGCAGGACGGACAGATGCCGGGATTCCCGCAGAACGGCGGGTTCGGTGATTTCGGCGGACAGAACGGAGCAATGGCACCGCAGGGTACACAGGCATAATAATGACCCGGTATGTGATAAGCATACCGGGTCTTTTGCGGTTTTATTCGGCAAGCTCCGGCAGCAGGCGTTCAAACTCGACACCGTTGCGGGCCGGCTGTCCGTTTCCTATGGTTGCTTCAACAGCCTTGCGGACAAACTCCGAAGCTCTTCTGACGGCTTCCACAAACGTGTCGCCGAGCATCATTCTGCCGGTCATTACCGACGCGAATATGTCTCCTGTACCGGGATAAGACGCCGGGAGCGGCTCCCAGCGCACTGCCGTATATGTGCCGGTTTCGCTGTCCATGCAGATGTTGGCATGTTCGCCTGTCGTAAGCTTCACTCCGGTTATCACCACGTCCTTTGACATAGTACATAACAATTCAAGCATATCTCTTGCGCGTGCTTCGGTGAGACGCTCCGAATAGGGCATATCAAGCAGCAGCGCGGCTTCTGTGAGATTCGGGGTTATAACGTCCGCGTGGCGTACCAGATCTTTCATGCGCTCCACCAGTTTCGGCGTGTAAGTCTGATAACACGATCCGTCGTCGCCCATTACCGGATCGACTATGCGCTTCGCTTCCGGAAAAGCTTCAAAAAACTCGATGCAGCTGTCAACCTGCGCGTCGGAACCCAGAAATCCGCTGTATATCGTGTCAAACTCTATGCCGAGCCGCTTGTAGTGACCGCAGCAGGGTGAGATGAAGTCCGTCATGTCGCGGAATACGAAATCGTCAAATCCGCCGGTGTGGGTAGATAGTATGGCTGTCGGAACCGGAACACACTGTATCCCCATTGCCGAAATGATAGGTGTTATCACGGCGAGCGAGCATCGTCCGAATCCGGACATATCGTGTATCGCGGCGCAGATTGGCTGTTTTTCCGTAAGTATCCCTCTTTTGCAGTAGAATCATCTGCGTTATTATAGCACGTTTTATCGGTCAAGTCAATAGCGCCGGTATTGCAATTTGCGGCAGAATGTGATATAATGCTCTCAGCAGTTTATTTCAAGGAGTTGTCAAAATGGTAAAGATAGATGATTTCTATAAGCTTTCGGCACTGCATAAGGCGATACTTGCCGCAAAGTTCGCAACGTTCCCGGATCCGCAGTACGCCGCGATAACAGAAGATCCCATTCTCGCGGGCATCTCCAACGAGATCTACGATGAAATGTGCAGACTGCAGGAAAAACAGATGAAAGGGGCAGGGAAGGACTGGCAGGATTGGCGCAGGGTAAAGACTTCCCGCGGGTACAACGGTTCATGGCGCATTGCGGTAATGGCTGCAAGAAACGACAGAATGTTCATGGAGCAGAGCAGGGAGGATAAGATAAAGATCGCTAAGTGCTGCCTCAGCCCCTTTACCTGCACCGAGACGGAACTGAACGAGTTCGTTGACGAGGTCGAGCGTAAAAACGGTGCGCAGAGTATCGAGACTCTGTTCAAAGAAAATGACCTTGACGGTGCGCAGCTCTATGACCTTTCCCATAACTACCTCGTTACCGGCGGTGAAGCGCGTCTCGTTATCGGCAGCAAGAGGATCCCCGCCTGCGACGTTTTCTTCTCCGGTGTGCAGACCTTTCGCGTTTCAAAAGAGGGAAGCGCAGGAATCGAGGACAGTATCCCCGCACTGAAAAAATATACCGTCTCCTCCGGCAGTCTGCAGAAGTTCGATGGTTCCTTCGCAAATGAAAAGTGCAAACTGCGTGTTGTTATCGAGGCTGAACAGGTCGATTATTGGCTTTAAAATGGGATTTTCCGCTTTTTTTAAAATTTTTTCAAAAATTTTTGAAAAAACTATTGACAAACTCAGTTTATCGTGATATAATAATCAAGCAGTTTACGAAAAACTGCTTTCGCTGGTGTAGCTCAGCTGGTAGAGCAGCTGATTTGTAATCAGCAGGTCGGGGGTTCGAATCCGTCCACCAGCTCCAATTTATGTCGGTTTTCGCCGGCATAAAAAATTATATCAATATGCGTTCACGCATTTGATGTACATTGTTCTGCCGGTAATGGCAGGCGCGTTTCCGGTAACGGAAACTTTATGAGGAAGCGTTCCCGAGTGGCCAAAGGGGGCAGACTGTAAATCTGTTGCATCTTTGCTTCGGTGGTCCGAATCCACCCGCTTCCACCAGCAGTTCTTGTGTGAGCAGGCGCTTTAACGCCTGCTCGTCGCACATTAACAGTCTTTTGTTTTCGAGGTGTGGCTCAGTTTGGTAGAGCGCTGCGTTCGGGACGCAGAGGCCGTGGGTTCAAGTCCCGTCACCTCGACCACAAAAAAATACCCCTCAACCCGCATAAATAAAGGGTTGAGGGGTATTTTTGTTTTACTTTTGTATTTGCAAATTGTAGGAGATTTTAGGCACATTTTGTCAATGTATGTGGGTCAGTATGTGGGTCAAAAAATTCAGCTAAAAAGATAGGTATGTCTGCCTTCATCTCGGAACGGACATACCGTTTTCGTTATTTTCTAACGCCTTTTGTGATATTCTAACAAATGACTGACAAGAATGAAAAATTCTGTTAGAATATAACGAAAGGAGCGTTATTGCTATGGTAAAGATTACTTTGTCAACGAAGCTTGGCGAGCTCCGTATGACGCAGGCAGAATTGTCCCGCAAGACCGGCATCAGACCTTCGACGATCAGCGAATGGTACAACGGCTTTGCGGAACGGATC
>JAGAWN010000066.1 GCA_017941355.1 Ruminiclostridium sp.
ATGGCAGTCGGACGGTTCGGCGACCATAAGCAGCCGAGGTGTCCCCACGAAACGGTCATGGCGTTGCAGCCGTCCTCGTTTCCGGCGGCAAGCACGAGCCAATCGTTTCCGATCAGCCTGAACGGGTTCAGGTCAAGTTCTTCGGGTCTTACTTCTATCATGTCAGTATCCTTTCTTCCGGTGAGATCCGGTATGTTGTTATTATTTACATAGCAAGGCAGGGCAGCGCGGCGCGCTTACAGTTCGCCCGCCAGTGCTTCCATTTCGTCGAGCAGCCGTCCGAACAGTGCGAGAGCGTCATTCACAACTTTCTCATCGGTCATATCCACGCCCGCTCCTTTGAGCAGCTCGACCGGTGTCTTTGAGCAGCCGCCCTTGAGGAATCCGAGATAGTCCTCGCGTTCCTTTTCGCCGCCGTGCAGCACACGCTCCGAAAGTGCGACTGCCGCCGAGAAGCCGGTTGCGTACTGATACACATAGTAATTGTAGTAGAAGTGGGGTATGCGTTCCCATTCGTGATCTATTTCCGGATCGTGAACAATGCCGTCACCGAAGTAGAGATCATTCAGTTCGCCGTATATCCTGCACAGCTCATCGGAGGTGACAGCCTCGCCGCGTGCCTGCATCTCATTGATCTTCAGTTCGAATTCCGCAAACATCGTCTGACGGTAGAGCGTGGTTCGGAACTGCTCCAAAAAGTAGTTTATCAGGTAGGCGCGCTGCTTCTTGTCGGCGGTCGTTTTGAGAAGGTGCTGCATCAGCAGGTTCTCGTTGAATGTTGAAGCAACTTCCGCAACGAAGATCTTGTAATCCGCATAGGTCACGGACTGGTACTTGTTGGAGTAGTAGGAATGGAGCGCGTGACCCATTTCGTGTGCTATAGTGAATTCGGACTGGAGATCGTCGGTGTGGTTCAGCAGTACGAACGGGTGAACGAAAGCCCCCGCAGAGTAGGCTCCGCTGCACTTGTTCTTGTTTTCGTAAACATCTACCCAGCCGTTTTCAAATCCGCCTTTCATTATACCGCAGTATTCATCGCCCAGCGGCTTTACTGCTTCAAGCACCGTCTTTACGGCTTGATCGTAGGGGATCTTGTCTTTCACGTCGCTTACCATAGGAGCGTAAAGATCGTAAAAATGCAGTTCGTCAAGCTTCATCAGCTTTTTGCGCAGTGCAACATACCGATACATCTTATCCATGTTCGCGTGAACCGCGTCGATCAGCTTATAATACACGCTTGACGGGACTTCCGTGCTGTCGAGTGCTGCTTCGAGGGTGTTTTCGTACTTGTGGACATTCGCGTTGAACGCGAGAGTTTTCAGATGCGCGGCAAGTGTGGCTGTATAGGTGTTTTCAAATCCCTTGTATGTCGCGTAGAGGCTGCCGAACGCCGACTTGCGCAGTTCCCTGTCCTCGCTCTGCATCATCGGGATATAGCTGCCGTGGGTGAGCCGGTGCTTGTTTCCGTCCTTATCTACAGCGTCCGGGAACTTGATGTCCGCGTTGTCGAGCATGGAGAAGATAGTTCCGGGAGAAGCCTCCATTTCACCTGCCATAGCGGCAATGCGCTCTTCCTCCGGGGAAAGGATATGCGCGCGCTTGCTGCGGATCCGATCGAGAGCGAGGCGGTAATGCTCCAGCCCCGGCTGCTCTTTGTAAAAGCGTTCCATATCGTCGTCCGCTATCGCTATGATCTCGGGAACGGCGAAGGCAGCCGCGCTGCCAATAGCGACAAACAGCGCGTTCACGCGGTCACAATAGCCGGAATAAAGGCTGACCGCGGTATCCTCATCGCTTTTGCGGTTCGCGTAGTTGGCGAGGTTCTCGGCGATCTCGGTCAGTTCGTCGTCAAGCTTCAGATATTCGAGAAGCTTTTCCGGAGATTCGCAAAGCTGTCCCGCGTAGCCCGCAAGCAGCTCCGGGTATTTCCCCGCCTCCGCAAGCTCTTTTTCGAAAGCTTCGTCAGACGGATAGATGTCTTCGATGTGCCATTTGTACTGCGCAGGCACTTCACTGCGCTCCGGCAGCTTTTTCTGTTCCATGTTATGTCTCCTTTTATAGTATTCGCTGCTTTTATTACTTCGGCGATCTGATAATTGGTTGATATATCACGTTTTTTCTCCGCCGTCGGCGGTGGAAAGAACAGGATCAAACCATTTAATCGCCATAAATAAGGAATAAAAGCATTATTTTATGATTACGGAATCCGGGTCTATTTTCAGAGTGTCGCAGTCTATGGTATATTTGTACCGTGCAAGCCAGTCGTTGAACGCATCTATCTGCGCGTTGGTCTGTGCCTGCGTGCGAAGACTGCTGCCGAGACTCTTGCGGAGGGAATCGTAATTCTGTGAAACGTCAGCGTCACGGACATAATCTATGAAGTATATGCCATCGTCCGTTTCCAGACGCACGAATCCGCTGCTGCTCTTTTCGATGCCGTACAGTGTTTCAATGTATTCCTTGCTGTAGATAGTTGAATCCGCCAGCACGACATGCTCGTCCTCACCGCCGTACTTGTCGGTAAGTTCGGAGAATTCCGGCATACCGGAGATCCCGTTAAAGACTTTCCGGAGCGTCACCGAGACTTCTTTTGCAAGTTCTTTCATCTCATCGGTTATCTCACCGTTTTCGGCTTTTAGGAAAATGTGGCGGGCAATACGCGTTCCCTCGGGGAGATACGCTGCCTTGTAGGTGGCGTTTGTCTCGAACGCGGCACGGTCATTTTCGTATTCTTTCTTTGCTTCGCTTATAAGATCCTGCAGAGCTTTTTCCACCTGCTCGTCGGTCACACCGGCATTTTTAAGAACTTCGGTTACGGTAAGCTCCTCGATCTTGCTGCTCATTTCCCAGTCATAGAAGATATCCCGCGTTATCCCGCACTTTTCAAGAACGAGATCGAGGGCTTCCCCGCACAGCTTATCGACGCTTTCTTCGGAAGCTTCGCTGCCGAGCTTTGCTCTTGCGGCGGTATAGAACTCGGTTTCCCAGTCATTGCGCACAGAATCCGCGGTACTTCGCACCTCGTCAAGCTGCTCCTTTGTCATGGTGTCGGGTGAGATACCGTAATCCTGCTTCGCGGCGTAGGTGTATATCTTCTCATAGGTCATGTAGTTGATGATATTTGCGCGGTGCTGTTTTGCGGCGGCTTCGTAGTTTTCGGAGGTGTCGTCGGTGATCCCATAGACAGCGAGGTAGTACATATACTCGTCGAAAAACTCACCGAACGTCACATCGAGTTCGGGAATGTGTTCGGGGGTGCTGACCGACGCTATTACCGTTTCGGGAGCGATGCCGCTCCACTGCGTGAAGTCTGACACATCGGCGGAGAAGTATTCGTCCGCTATCTCCCGCGCAGAGGGATCATATACCGGCGGAGCCGATGAGTCCACCTGTTCGTTATTGCAGCCGGAGAAAACAGCGCAGGCAAGGAATGCCGCAGTGATAAGTGCTGTTGTTTGTTTTGCAATTCTCATTTCTTTGTCCTTGTAATTGGTTATAAAGTATGCCGGAGCAAACTACTATATAAGTATATCATAAATTTACAGAAAAATCAAAATATTTTTGAAAAAATTCAATAAAATTTGAAAAAAGTGATGATTTTTTCGGAAAAGTGTGCTATAATAGATTGATAATATGAAATATTATGCGTTTTGGCGCAAAATTGACTTTTATGTGCCTGCGCTGAGAGCAAAGGGGAATGTGAAATGTCCGTTTTCGGCAAAAGAATAAGCAGAGCAGCCGCTTCGATGCTTGCGGCGTCGTGTCTGCTGACATTTTCAGGCTGCGGCGAGGAGCCGGAAGAAGAGATCCCGATGAAAACCGTCACAATGACCAATGAGTTTGGCGAGTTAGTGACCGATGACAGCGGAGAGCCGGTAATGACGGAGGTTCCGCTTGAAACTATAGCAATGACAAACGAGGACGGCACCCCGGTGACCGATGAGAACGGCGTGCAGATCTTTGAATACGAAACGCTCCCCGAGGAGCCGGAGATCGTGTACAAAGTCGGCTTTGTGTACAGCGGATATGTCGAGGACGGCGCAACGAACGGCTGCTTTGAGGTCGCCCGTGCGCAGATAGAGCGTTCGCTGGGACTTGAGACCTGCTATGTTGAGAACGTGCTTGTCTCGGACTTCCCGGAAGCCGTTAATACGCTGCAGGACGAGGGCTGCAACATAATCGTCGCGTGCAGTCCCAAGTACGGAAACTCCGCCAACAAGGAAAACAAGGCTTCTGCCGGAACATATTATATAGCGTTCGGCGGCGATGCAACGGGCAAGTATCTGTCAAGCTTCGGCGGTGAACTGTACCAGACAGCCGCGGTATGCGGACTTGCCGCGGCGCACAACACAAAGACGAATGTGATCGGCGTGATCGCTGATCCCGGCGAGTACAACGTTTACGGAGTTGTTGACGGCTTCACGCTCGGAGCGTCCGAGATATGGAATACGCACACCGATATCCGCGTGAACTGGGCGTGGTCAAACAGCCATTCTGAGATAGAGGCAGCGGTAGATGACCTTATCTCTCAAGGCTGCGACATAATCATGTCATACATGGAGACGGATTATGCTCTGCGCTACGCTTCACAGCAGGGGATAAAGGTAATAGGCAACTGCTATGATATGCCCTCGGTAGCACCGGACAATTACATCACCGGCTATTTCTTCAATTTCAGCACATTCCTTGTAGATGAAGTGCGCGCGATAATTAACGACAATTACAACCCGCGTTCGTACACGGGAGATGTGGCTGCCGGTATGGTAAGACTTGTAAGTTTCGGAGAAACAGCCGAAAAAGGAACCGAGGATATCTGCAAAACGCTGTATGACTACATCAAGGACGGCGCGGACGTTTTCCTCGGCGAAATAAAGAATACCGACGGAAAGATCATGGTTGAAAAGGGGCAGTCTATGGAATTTGCCAATATCCTGAAGATCAACTGGTTTGCTCAGGGGATCCGCAAGACCGGAGATTTCACCGAGGTGAATGACGATCCGCACGGTTCCGACTTCTCGGTTCACAGCGAGTTCCGTGAGGGCGTCATACCCGAAAAAAGCACTCCCGCCGATACGACCGGAACTGCCGAAGCGGAAGCAACGATAGTTGATGCCGCGTAAAATGTCACCCAAAAGATAAAAAGAGGCTTGCAGTATCACTGCAAGCCTCTTTTTGCTTATTGACCCGTGCCGTTGTAGCTTATGCACATCATTGTGATATCATCAAACTGCTCGGCTTTGCCGATAAAGGAATCAAGCTCTCTGCGGAAGTCTCTTATGATATCCTCCGGATATGTTCCACGGTTTTTATTGAGCAGTTTTAACATTCTGTCTGTGCCGAAGAACTCCCTGCCGGCATTTCTGGCTTCCGGCACGCCGTCGGTATAAAGGAATATCGTTCCGCCGCGGCTGAGATCTATAGTCTCGTCTATGTATGCGGTATAGTCATCGGCTGCAACAGGCGGGTAGTTGTCTGTGACAGCAAGTTCAAACAGTCCGCTTCCGTTCATTATCACGGGATATTCGTGTCCCGCGTTTGAAAACACAAGCTTTCCGGTGGAAAGCGTCAGGATACCGAGCCATACGGTAACGAAGAGTCCCATTTTGTTATTCTCGCAGATACGGACGTTTGCGTCGGAAAGTATCTCGGAGGGGGAACCGCCGGCTCTTGCACGGTCATGCAGCACGATCTTCGAGATCATCATAAACAGCGATGCCGGGATACCTTTTCCGGAAACGTCCGCCATTATCATGCAGAGGTGATCGTCGTCAATGAAGAAAAAGTCGTAGAAATCACCGCCGACGTTCTTCGCAGGTGTCATGCTCGCAAACACGCAGATCTTCTCACGCTTCACGAAATCCCTCGGCAGCATATTCGATTGTATCTGAGCGGCAACGTTCAGTTCCGCGTCTATGCGGTCTGTGCGGTCCTCAAGCTGCCGTTTCAGCTTTTCATGCTCGGTAACATTGTTGATAATGGCAATGATACCGTTAATATTGCCGTCTTCGTCGTAGGTAGGGCTTTTTATGAGGTGCAGAAACTCCTGTTTGCCGTCGCTGTTCTCCTCGATGATGTAGGAAACGCCTTTTCCTGTTTTTATGAGATTCAGGTCAGACTCCATAGCTTTCTGCGCATTTTCCTTGTCCGTGCGTATTTCCGGATCCGTCTTTCCCCGGATAGTCCAGCCCGGCTCATCTGCCTCGTGCAGGTGATACCAGGGATGGGTGACAAAGATGTATCTGCCCTCCGCGTCTTTCAGATAGATATTCGACGGCAGCTTCCGCAGCATTATTTCGATCTCCCGGAAAGTCATAGCGTCCGTGCTGCGTATCGCGTTGTTAAGGCGCAGCAGTATAAGCTCTCTGTCAAACGGCGGCTGTAAATATTCCTTTACGCCGGCGTTCATACAGGGCTTGAAGCTGTCGGAATCTCCCTCTTTCTGCGCGGCTATGACCGGTATAGCGGCAAAACGTTTGTCAGCGTCCATGCGTTGCATCAGCTCCGGGATCCCGTCGTTTATCATATCGGCGCGGAATATCACAGCACTTATCATGCTCGGAGTCCTGTCCATGAAACTCAGCGCAGTTTCGATCGTACCCGCAGTGAGAAGTCTGTATTTATCGGAGAGCGCATCTCTGAGTTCCGTGAAACAGTCATCGTGCAGCCGTATCAGAATAAGGCATTTTGGCGCTTTTTCCGTAATTGATTTATGATCCTGTGTCAATGTATTCTCTCCCCTTGTACGGTTTTTAGAGGTTTCCATAATTAATGTGTCCTCAATAACTGCCTTTTGGCAGTTATTGCCTGAAAGTCTGTAAAACAGACTTTCAGATGTTGTTCCAATGCACCTGCGGCGCATTGGAACAACGGACACATTCCTTGATGTCAAGCTCATTTCGTCCTTCG
>JAGAWN010000067.1 GCA_017941355.1 Ruminiclostridium sp.
AAAAGCTGCGGAATTGGGCCTTTCTTTGCCGTCTGCTGAAGATGTGTATATAGCCGAGGAAGATAGCAAGACTGATTGCACTTGCATTGAGGAAAGCAAGATATCGGAGTTGTTCGCAAATCTTACGGATGTACAGAGAAGGAGGCTCTACCTTATGTTTAAATACGACCTCACTTATGAGGAATTAGCAGACAGGGAAGGGATCAGTTACATATCAGCACATGAGTCCATTGATTCTGCTTTGAAGAAGCTCAAAAAGTATGGTGCAATTTTACTAACAACAAGCCTTGATAGCTGGCTTGATTTGTTAAAATAAACGAAATGTGCTTAAAAAATGAAAAAATTATTTTGAAACACCCGATAATTTGGCATATTTTTGTCCCCCCTTATGAAGGGACAAATTTTCGGACCGGTTATCCGAAAATAAATCCTCTCGAAAAATCCCGGACGAGGGGAGGTGAAATAATATGCACGGTGATGATGTGGCAAGCGCAGGTGTTGAAGTAACAACACAAGTCGTATCGAAGGCAACGGAGATCATCATGGATCTTCTGAAACTGGCGATAGAACGGGAGCGCGAGGAAGTACGGCTGAAAAAGTCCGATAAGCAGCAGGTATTGTCCGGAGGCGAGGTGACGTACCGTAAGCTGCAGGAGGGCGGTGAGGTAACTTCCATTCCTTCATTTGATAAAAAGGATTTCGGGGAGTTAGTCAAGCGGGCGAAGAAAATGAACATTCCTGTGGCGGCGATACAGGTGAGCAAGAAGGAAAACACTATTTCACTTTTCTTAATGTAAAGAATACTTTTGCAGTCGCTGGGCTGCCGCAGCAGACAGGAAGCCTTAGGATTCTGAAAGATTTAACTTGATAGATTTTGTAGTTAAAACCCAGCATTTCCACGATAAGACATGAATATAGCTATCATCTTATATCTTTCAGATTCCTTAAAGGTGCTCGGTGATATGGTATGTCGCGTCCCGGTAAGTTCGTCTATTTTCAGCACAATCGCCGGACTTATCATCAAGCTCAAGGACGCAAGTTTCGATTTTGCTTATGAGATTAGGTCGGATACCGGGTTCGATGATGATGCGGCGGAAATGTTATAACGGAAATTACCGTCACGGCGGTAGGTGTTCGCACTTGCCGCCGAAAAATTAAAAAGCCGATAAAAAGCAGAACCGCTAACATCGACTTTCGCAAAATAGTTCATTTTATGATACAATATCAACTGTCAATATTATACCAAATTGAGCAAAAATTTTCAATATCCGATTCGTAGAAAATCAACAATGTAATTTGTTGGAAAACAACAAAGGGGGAATTTGAATGAAAAACATTTACAAACGCAAAGATGGACGCTATGAAGCTCGTATGCCGCTTGGCAAGGACGAGAACGGGAAACGGCGATACCGTTCGTACTACGGAAATACGGTGGAAGAGGCTGAATTTAAGTTGCTTGCAGAACGTGAGCCGGTCGTCGTCCCTGCAAGTTTAACGGAAATGACCGTCAAAGAACTCACCCTTGAATACATATCTGCTATCAGACCGCGATTGAAAGAGTCAAGCGAAGTCAACTACAGAATGAAAGCGGAAAAGCACATCATTCCGGCGTTCGGAAATATGAATTGTTGCTTGCTGAAGGCGAATGACGTTTATGCATTTATCGAGGACAAGCTGAAAAGCGGCTTATCAGCGCGATATGTTACCGATATAATTGTGCTCTTGAAGTCGATATATCGCTATGCAGCGCGTGTTTATGGAATTAGCAATTGCCTCGAAGGTATTGTTATGCCGAAACGCACAAAGCCGGAGATCATACTGTTGTCGAAATCAGAGCAGGCACGGCTTATGGCATACTTAAACGAGGATTTTGACCTGAACGCGCTCGGTATCGCGCTGTCGCTGTATACAGGTATTCGTATCGGGGAATTGTGCGCGCTTCAATGGAAAGATGTTGACCTCACAAATCGCACTATAACCGTAAGAAAGACCGTTCAGCGCATTAAGAACTACGACGGCAAAAGTAAGACAAAGCTCGTAATTACAGAGCCGAAAAGCGCAAGCTCCGTGCGCGTTATCCCCATTCCCGACTTTCTTGTCGCTATGCTCGAAAGGTTCAAGGACAGCGCAGAAAAGTACGTTTTATCGGACAATTGCAAGCCTGTCGAACCGCGGACTTTGCAATACCGTTTCGCAGCAATTCTGAAAAAAGCAAATTTACCGTCAGTTCACTTTCACAGCCTGCGCCACGCATTTGCAACCAACTGTGTTGCACTGGGATTCGATATCAAGACACTTTCGGAAATACTCGGTCACAGCTCCGTTGAGATCACGCTTAACCGCTATGTGCATTCATCGCTTGACAGGAAACGCGCCTGCATGGATATGGTCAAGTGGGCGGCGTGACCGTCAAATTTTGGTAATCTTCTTGTCATTTCTGAGCCACCGAAATCCGCACTATAGCCGCAATTTCCCGAATTTTTACGGGAAATGAACTATTTTGCGAAACGCGAAAAAGCTCGATTTTGGTACATTATACCACGCTTTTGAAGGGATTTCAAGACGAACGGCGAATTTTGATACTATTATAAAGGAGTTTGCCGAGCGGAGGTGTGATATGGAGAATGTGAAAATTTTGTACAAATATTGCACAAATTGCGCAAAAAGGGTGCCGATTGACGCGGTTTTCTGCTGTTACTGCGGCGCGAAGGGGCAATTTTCGGACGAGCCGCCCCACCGCAAACGCGACCACGGCAGCGGAACAGTGATCTATGATTCCCGCTACAGAAAGGGATTTGTTGCACGCGGACCCGCGCCGAAACGGCAATACCTCGGTGCGTATCCGACGGTCGAGGCTGCAGAAGAAGCAATCGAAAACTTCATCAAATTGGGTTGCCCGGAGCTGTATAATGCGACTGTTGAAATAGTCTACAACCTTTGGTCGGACACGCATTTCAAGCGGATCAACAAAAAGACCGTCGATTGCTACAAGTCGAGCTGGAAGCACTTCAAACCGATCGCGGGTATGAAGATGAAGGACGTCAAGACCGTGCATTTTCAGCAGCTCGTGGATTCGCACGTCGGAGCCGGAGTTTCGAGCAACATCAAGACACTTGCGAAAGCGCTGTGCCGATTCGCGATGGAGAACGACCTCATCAACAAGAACTACGCGGAGTTCGTGAAGCTGCCGAAAATAGAAAAGACCGAGAAGATGATCTTCACGGCGGAGCAGATATCAAAGCTGTGGCGGCACTCACAAGACCGTTATGTGCAGGCGATTCTCGTGATGATATACATGGGTTTCCGAATCGGCGAGATAACTTCGCTCACGACCGAAAGCGTGAACCTGAAAGACGGCTACATCATCGGCGGTATCAAGACTGACGCGGGCAAAAACAGGATCGTTCCGTTCCCAACGAACATTCCCGAGATCAAAGGATTCGTTGCGTCTTGGCTGCGTAATGCGTTCCCTGGCAGTCGGCTGTTCCCTATGACTGTGCATACGTTCCGCTCAAAGGTGTTCTACGCAACTCTGATAAAGCTTGGAATGGTCGATGCGCACATCGACGAGAAGTGCGCGGTGATATTCCAC
>JAGAWN010000068.1 GCA_017941355.1 Ruminiclostridium sp.
GAATAGTAACGAAAGATATCATACGCTCCATAATATCTGCATTGAAACATCGGAGGTACGCAAGACTATGGCTGATATACAAAACTTTACAAACGCACGGTCACTGCTGAACGCATTGGCGGAAGCTATGAATCTGATAAACCCTGAGGTGCAGGATCACCATCAGAAAACAGCGTATCTCGCATATATGACTGCATCTGCCGCGGGCTGCGATCCGGAAGAGCTTGAGCAGATAATCTACGCTTCTTTGCTTCATGACATCGGTGCGATCGTATATGAAGTTCCCGGTAAGATCACAGACATTGAGCGTGACGCGGAAAATGTTTCCCGCATTGGAGCAGGTATGCTTAGGGGATTGGAAGAATTCGATGCTGCCGCCAACATTATTTTATGCTGTCAGATAAGCTATTGCCGGCTTATTTCACAGAATAACTGTCCGGTTTCGGGCGTAAGCGAGCATTACATAAGACTTGCTTCATTTGTTCATCTTGCGGACACCGTTTCGCTTATTGTAGATCCCGGCAAACCGGTTCTGAATCAGGTAAGGAACATCTGCGCTATAATTGGTTCGATGCGCGGCACGGAGTTTTCAGAGGAAGCGGTTGACGCATTTATGAAAATATCCGAGAACGAATTCATCTGGCTCGATCTTGTGAACCGTCCGACGCTGCTGGCAGTATTCACCGGGGAGATCAAAAACATCTCACTTAATGAGACTGTCCGGCTTACAAACCTTATGTCCCGGATAATCGACTATCGTAGTTCATTTACCGCAATGCATTCGGCGGGAGTTGCGGCATCGGCAATGAAACTTGCTGAACTTGCGGGAATGTCAGAAGATGACTGTATGATGATGCGGATAGCGGGAAATCTTCACGATATCGGAAAGCTTATGGTTCCGCGCGCTATACTTGAAAAGCCCGGAAAGCTTACAGATGAGGAATTCGGCATAATCCGTGAACACCCATATTTCACACGTCTGATACTTATGAACGTTGACGGGTTTGGTAAGATCGCAAATTGGGCGGGATTTCACCATGAAAAGCTTAACGGCAGAGGATATCCGTTCCATTTCGGAGCCTCGCAGCTTGATCTCGGTTCGCGTATTATGGCAGTTGCAGACATATTCTCGGCTATAACGGAGGTTCGTCCGTACAGAGCCGGAATGTCAAAGGAACAGGCAATGAACATACTGAACGAAAACATGAAAAACAATGCTGTATGCGGCGATATCGTCGGGCTGCTTTCCGAACGTTACGAGGAGGTTGACAGTATTCGGGACAGTGTTTCCCGTGAGGCTGGGAAGAGATACTTTGAGTCGCTGGAACGTGCCGGCGCAAATAAATGATATGATACGCTGTCCGGTTTAAAACTGCCGGACAGCTTTTGTCATATATACCGGTTTGTCCGCATATTCTTTACAGACAGGCGGTGAGAATATGACTGACGAACGTGAATCGTTACTTTCGGATCTTCGGAGGGTGAACGATAAGCTATACAAGAATATGCAGATGTTTGACCTCGCTGTTGAAGATTCGGACATAGAGGCACTGATCTATGAACATAGATCACTTACGATTCGGCAGTCCGCTCTCATCGCAAGAATAAAGGAACTCGGGATACGGGAGGACAGCTTATGTGGGAAATAGCAGCGTTATGTGCCGCAGCGGTTTTTATGGCAGCATTGTACAGACGCACCGAGCATCCGAAGCTCTGTGCATTCTTCAATATCACAGCCGGAGCGTTGAGCCTTGCCGTATCCGAGATCATGCTTGAAGGCAGTCTTACTGCGATCACACCGTATAACGCTGCATTGTCGGTTATACTTGGGATCCCCGGCACCATAGCCCACAGACTGCTTATGATGATGTAGGAGGCGGATATGACTGTTAAGCTTATGACCGACGGCTCGGCGGTATCTTCCGTGCAGACGGGAACCGCTGTAAGAAGAAGCGGCGTTGAGGAGGAAAAGTTACAGGAGAAGCCGTTCGTGTACACTGCCGATAACACTGTGTACGAGCCTGTTCATACATACCGCAGGCGAAAGAACGGAAGCTTCGGTGACATTCTGTTCGCTCAGCTTATACTCTCGGCTTTGCTCATTCTTTCGGTATGGACAGGCTCAACATTCGGAGATCCCGGCATAAAAGCGATATGCGAAAGCATTGCAGAGCTTTTCCGCTGAAGATTAAAGTCCGGTTCTCCTTTTTTGCAGTCCTCGGATTTCTTATTTGCACCGACAGTGAGGGAGTCTCGTTCATGTGTGCAGCTGCGTGTGTACTGCATGAACTCGGACACATCGCGGTGATGTACGCGGAAAAGAAACCGCCATTCCGCATAACGCTGTACGGCGGCGGGATCCACATCGAGGGCGGCAGCACGGACTTTTTCTCTGCGGCAGCAGGGATCGCCGTGAACATCACGCTTTTCCTGCTGTTCGGGCTTATCCCGTGGGAAAACAGGGAACTCCGGCTGTTCGGAGTTGTTAATCTGCTGATAGGGACATTCAACCTGCTGCCGCTCGGAGAACTTGACGGGAAGCTGATGCTCGACAGGGCGCTGATACGGGGATTTCAGCCCGCAGCCGCCGTTCATATTTCGGAACTGTGTGAAAAACTCGTGCTTGCTCTGACTCTTCCTGCAGTCGTTATTCTTGTTTTCTCCGGATATCTGAATTATTCCGCGGTTATTTTTCTTATTTATATTTTAGCTGTTGAATTTTTGGAAAAAATATAGTATAATATGAATATCAAAAATACGGAAGGTTCGGAAGATGTACAAAGACAAGCTTGACAGAATATTGCTGAAAGTCCAGAAACCGTCGCGCTACATAGGCGGCGAGCTGAACTCCATAGAGAAAGACCCGGAAAAGGTGACCATGCGTTTCGCGTTCTGTTTCCCGGACACATACGATATCGGAATGTCGCACCTTGGCATGAAGATACTCTACTCGCTGATAAACAGCGTTCCGGAGTATTGGTGCGAACGCGTGTTCATGCCGCTGCCCGACATGGAAGAGCAGATGCGCAAGAATGACATTCTGCTGTACGGGCTGGAAAGTCTGGAACCGATACGAAACTGCGATTTCATTGGCTTCACGCTGCAATATGAGCTGTCGTTCTCAAATATCCTTGCTATGCTTGACCTTGCAGGGCTGCCGGTTTACGCAAAGGACAGGGAAGCGCTGACGCCGATAGTCTGCGCGGGCGGACCCTGCGTGTGCAACTCCGAACCGATAGCAGATTTTGTCGATATCTGTATTCTCGGCGAGGGAGAGGAAATAAACCTTGAACTCATGCGGCTGCTGGAGCAGTGCAAGGCTGAGGGTGTGTCAAAGCATGAGTTCCTTGTGCGCGCCGCACAGATAGAGGGGATCTACGTTCCGTCCCTTTACGATGTGCAGTACAACGAGGACTGCACGATAAAGAGCATTATCCCGCTGGAGGGCGCGCCCGCAAAGGTGAGAAAACGCATTATTGCCGACTTTGACAGCGTGTATTACCCGGAAACATTCGTCGTGCCGTTTTCCGAGATCGTGCATGACCGGGCTGTGGTGGAAGTCCTTCGCGGCTGCATACGCGGCTGCCGGTTCTGTCAGGCTGGCTATTTCTACAGACCGTTCCGCGAGAAGTCTGTAGATACCATTAAAAAAGAGACTGTTTCGGTCTGCGAGACAACCGGTTATGATGAGGTGTCGCTGACATCTCTGAGTACGAGCGATCACAGCGAGATCGAGAAGATGCTCGCCTGTCTTGCGGATTACAGTGATGCGGCGCGTGTCAATCTGTCGCTGCCGTCCATGCGTATCGACAGGTTCAGCGAGGAACTGCTTGACCGCATAAAGAGCGTCCGCAAGAGCGGTCTGACATTCGCTCCCGAAGCGGGGACTCAGCGCCTGCGCGATGTTATCAACAAGAACATCACGGAGGAAAACATAATGAACGGCTGCCGTATCGCCTTTGAGGGCGGTTATACGGCGGTGAAGCTGTATTTTATGCTTGGACTGCCTACCGAGACAATGGAGGATATCGAGGGCATAGCGGAGTTGTGTCAGCGCATAATCGACCTTTACTACTCGCTGCCCTCGCGTCCGAAAGGAAAGGGCATAAAGATCTCGGTCTCACTGTCAACATTTATCCCGAAGCCGTTCACACCGTTCCAGTTCGAGCCTCAGCCCACCGAGGACGTCATAAAGGAGCGTCAGAAGCACCTCATGGAAGTTGTGAACACCAAGAAAGTTCAGGTGAGCCGTTCGCACTTCGATGTTACTCACCTTGAAGCCGCACTTGCCCGCGGTGACAGACGGCTTTCCGCAGTCATATACGCTGCGTGGAAGAAGGGCTGCAAGCTGGACGGCTGGACGGAATACTACCACTACGACAAATGGCTGGAAGCGTTCAGTGAGTGCGGCATAGACCCGTCGTTTTATGTCAACAGACAGAGAAGCTACGATGAGATACTGCCGTGGGATCACATGGATCTGCTGATCGACAAGAGTTTCTTTGTCCGCGAGAACAAGCGGGCGCATGAAGCGCAGACCACGCCGAACTGCCGGGAAAAGTGCAGCGGCTGCGGGGTGAGCAGATGCATCGGAAGGGCGTGCTTCCCGAATGGATGAGCTGCGGCATTGGTTCAATGAGATCCCGGAAGAAGCCGATATTTTTGCGGGAACGCTCCTTGTAGGCGGCATAGGCGCGTATTTCTACATTATGAATTGGCTGATCTTCATAAATAACATGATCCCCGGAAGAAAATGGTCATCTATGATCCCGCCGCTCGGAGGGCTGATAATAGCGGTCCTGATACTGATACTGGGCGGCGGATGGTGGGCGCTTATCGGGCTTACCGACCCGGCGGTATATATGCTTATATATTCGATATCCAAAGGCGCTTTCGGAAGCGCTCAGGAAAACAGGACAAACGAGGAAGCAAAGGACGATAAAAACGATAATGGAGACTAAGAATATACGCGTATTTTTCAGCAAGACGGGCAGGGCAGTGTACATATCACACCTTGATCTGTACAGGCTGTTCCAGAGGGCGATAAAGCGCGCAAAGCTGCCGATATGGGAGACCGAGGGGTTCAACCCACATGTTTACATCACATTCGCGCTGCCGCTTGCGCTGGGGACTGCGGGACTGTGCGAGAGCATGGACACAAAGCTTACCGAGGACATAAGCACGGACGAGCTTGTGCAGCGGTTCAACGATGCGCTGCCGAGGGATATCCGCGTTCTGAGTGCTGCCGAGCCTGTGCGCAAAGCTACAGAGATCGCACTTTCGGAGTACGAGGCGGAGTTTGACTGCGACAGCGAGGCGTTCACAAAGTTTCTCTCTGCTGAACATATACCTGCCGAGAAGAAAACAAAAAGGGGTATCGCGGAGCTTGATCTGAAACAACACCTGAACGTGCTGGAACAGCGCCCCGGATATCTGCGCTTTTCTTTCCCCTCCGGCGCGGAGTTCAACATCAATGCCGGACTGCTGTTTGATGCTTTTGAGAAGATATCGGGAACGGAAATATACTCCCTGCACATAACAAGGACTGCGATAAAATGCTCCGACGGAAAAATTTTTGGGTGAGCAGTGGAGAAATTTTACAACATTTTTTGTGAAAATTGCAAAAAACTCTTGCAATTCCAAAAAAAAAGTGCTATAATATAAAAGCATTTGTAACCGCGGCGCTGTTTTGTATCTGCGCCGTGAGGGTCAATGCGCGGCGGAAGCCGACATTGAAACGGGTATTCCTCTGCGTCGGGACAGCTAAAGAGCAGTCCGGTGCGCGTGACATCAGTCCGCACTTATTGGTTTAGACGCACGAATGCCGGCATCAGGAGGAAAAATTATGGATGCACTGAAAACTATTGCTCAGGACAGCATGAAGACCGAGATCCCCGCTTTCGGCGTGGGTGACACCGTAAAGGTCCATGTGAAGATCACAGAGGGCGACAAGTCCCGTATCCAGATCTTCGAGGGAACCGTTATCGCCAAGAAGCACGGCGGTATCAACGAGACTTTCACGGTAAGACGTGTAGCGCACGGCTGCGGTATCGAGAGAGTATTCCCGGTACATTCTCCGTCCGTTGACAAGATCGAAGTCATAAGAAGCGGTATCGTCCGCAGAGCAAAGCTTTACTACCTGAGAGACAGAGTAGGTAAGGCAGCAAAGGTAAAGGCAAAGTATTGATCTTTTCCTTGCACGAGCAGCAGAAAGGGTAACGGCGGTTATTCCGCAGTTACCTTGATTCGCTGTTTTATGAAAGTAAATGAGTGATCGTATGGAAGAAAAAGAGCTTGATGAGAGTATCATGACCGAGGGATCGGAAACGCTGGATATTCAGCCGGAAGAAACCGGAAACAAAGCGAAAAACGGCGGTATTGCCGGCGAGGTTTTCAGTTGGTTTGATTCGGTGATCCACACGCTGATTATTGCTATTCTGGTGTTCACGTTTTTGTCAAGAGCCGCTACGGTTGACGGTGATTCAATGCTCCCGACGCTTGAGGACAGGCAGCTTCTGATGACGGAGAGCCTGTTCTATGAACCGGATTACAACGATATCGTCGTGGTATGGGCAGAGGGGATACCCGGTGAAAACGGGAACTACGGAAAACCTATAGTGAAGCGCGTTATCGGACTCGCGGGGGATCAGATAAGCATTGATTATTTACAGGGTTATGTTTACCGCAACGGTGAGCAGCTTCCTCTGACGGTAAAAGACAATACTCTGTATGAGGACGGTCATACAATCAATACCTATACGAATTATGAAGAAGGTCTGGGCGGTGAATTTACCGTACCCGAAGGCTGCGTGTTCGTAATGGGCGACAACAGGAACAATTCTACGGACAGCCGCAGCAAAATGGTAGGATATGTAGATAAGCGGAATATTATGGGAAAGGTCTATCTGCGCATCTGGCCTATCGATAAGTTCGGCGGTCTGTACTGAAACAGGTAATCTATGGCATATCAGGGAGATATACAGTGGTTCCCGGGTCATATGACAAAGACCCGCAGACTGATAGAAGCGGATCTGAAGCTTGTGGACGCGGTGGCGGAGATCGTTGACTGCCGTATCCCGGAGTCAAGCCGGAACCCGATGATAAACGAGATCGTTTCGGGGAAGCCGAGAGTGATGCTGCTCAATAAATGCGACTACGCGGACGAAAAGATAACCGAGGAGTGGCGGAAGCATTACGAAGCGGAGGGGATCCGAACAATAGTGTGCGACTGCCGCAGCGGAAAAGGGATAAACAGGTTCCTGCCTGTTCTCAAAAACGAACTTTCGGAACTTCTCGAACGCCGCCGCGCAAAAGGCATGATCGGCAAGGCTCTGAGAGTAATGGTGGTGGGGATCCCGAATGTCGGAAAATCCTCGTTCATCAACCGCATGGCAAACTCGAAGAAAACAAAGGTAGAGGACAGACCCGGAGTTACACGCGGAAAACAGTGGGTAAGCATCGACAAAGAGGTCGAATTGCTGGATATGCCGGGAATACTGTGGCCGAAGTTCGATGACAAACAGGCGGCGCTGAAGCTTGCGTTCACGGGTGCGATAAAAGACGATGTGACCGACGTTGAGGAACTGGCTTACGAACTTGGACAGATACTCGCTGAAAACTATGCGGAGCGGATAAAGGAGCGTTACAGGCTCGAAACTCTCGACGGAAATATACTTGAACTGATAGCGAAGAAACGCGGAATGGTGCAGTCCGGCGGGATCCCTGATACGGAGCGGGCTGCCGCCGCGCTTCTCGATGAATACAGGAGCGGTAAAATTGGACGTATCTCACTCGAACGACCTGCTTGAACGTTTCGCGTTTGACACTGCGGAACGCTCGGAACACGGCATTATATGCGGCATAGACGAAGCTGGCAGAGGTCCGCTGGCAGGCGATGTTTACGCTGCGGCGGTGGTTCTGCCGGAGGGACTTGTGATAGAGGACCTGAACGACAGCAAGAAGCTTTCTGAGAAGAAGCGCGAACTGCTCTATGACGAGATAATCACGAAAGCCGACGCGTACTGTATAGCAACCGCTTCGGCAGCCGAGATAGATGAGATAAACATTCTGAATGCGGCACTGCTCGCAATGAGGCGTGCGTTTGACGGGCTTTCGGTGAGATCCGCGCTCGCGCTCGTTGACGGCAACAAGGCGCCGGAACTCGGTGTTCCGGTAAAGACTGTGGTAAAGGGAGACAGCCTTTCCGCAAGCATTGCGGCGGCCTCGATACTCGCAAAGGTAGCCCGTGATCGCTATATGAAAGACCTTGACATAAAATACCCGGAATATATGTTCGCAAAGCACAAGGGGTATGGAACAAAGCTTCATTATGAGATGATCGCGCAGCACGGCTTGTGTCCGGAGCATAGGCGCAGCTTTTTCAAAAGGCATACTGTATGAGTGTAAGGCATGAACGCGGCAGAGCGGGTGAAGACTACGTCTGCGGCTATCTCACCGGACTCGGTTGGCGCATTTCCGAAAGGAATTACAGGATACGCGGCGGAGAAATAGACATTATCGCTGAAAAAGGCTGCATAACCGCTTTCGTGGAAGTAAAGACCCGTAAATTCGGAAGTCTCGCGGACGGGATTGAAGCTGTTGACGCGAAAAAGCGAGCCTGTATCCTGAAGGCAGCCGACAGATTTATTGAAGAACACCCGGAAGCTGACAGAACTATCAGATTTGATGCTGCCGAGGTTATAATAACTACGGAAGAAATACCGAGGGTACTTGAGATAAAGTATTATGAGGACGCGTTTGACGCGTTCACGGTTTGTTGATGTGTGAACAGGAGGCACTGTTATGAACTATAAAAGCACGCGAGACAACAGCATAAGCGTTACAAGCGCAAAGGCTATCGCACAGGGACTCTCCGAAGAGGGAGGTCTGTTCGTCCCGGAGAACATACCGGCACTTACAAAAGACGATATTCTCTCTCTCTGCGATAAAACATACCCGGAAAGAGCCTTTGAGATCTTCAGACGTTTTCTTACCGACTTTACCGATGATGAGATCAGATACTGCGTAAACGGCGCGTACTCCGACAAGAACTTCGACAGCGCCGACATCTCCGAGATCTCACATCTTTACAGCGGGACATACATTCTTGAACTCTGGCACGGTCCTACCTGTGCGTTCAAGGATATGGCTCTGCAAATCCTGCCGTACCTGCTGAGCGTTTCCGCAAAGAAAGTCATCGACGGAAAGGATATCGCTATTCTCGTTGCAACCTCCGGAGATACCGGAAAGGCTGCACTTGAGGGATTCAAGGACGTTGCGGGAACATCTATCACCGTGTTCTATCCCGAGGACGGCGTAAGCGATATGCAGAAGCGTCAGATGACCACGCAGGAGGGCGGCAACGTCAATGTTTGTGCAGTAAAAGGCAATTTCGACGACTGCCAGAACGGAGTAAAAGCTATATTCACGAACGAGGTTCTTAAAAAGGAACTCGATTCCATGAACATTACGTTCTCCAGCGCAAACTCGATCAACTGGGGCAGACTTTCACCGCAGATAGTTTACTACATTTCCGTATATGCGTCACTCGTAAAGAGCGGTGATATAGAGTACGGCGATAAGATTAACATTGTAGTCCCCACCGGCAATTTCGGCAACATTCTCGCTGCGTACTACGCAAAGGAAATGGGACTTCCCGTCAACAAGCTTATCTGCGCTTCCAATGCCAACAACGTGCTGACGGATTTCATCAATACAGGTGTTTATGACCGCAACAGACACTTCTACACAACGATCTCCCCGTCAATGGATATACTGATCTCCAGCAACCTCGAAAGACTGCTGTATCACCTGACGGACGGGAACGACAAACAGATCGCCGAGTGGTTCGGAAAGCTTGCAAAGGACGGCAGATACGAAGTTACCGACGATGTGAAAGCTAAGATCAAGGATCTGTTCTATGCGGGCTGCTGCGATGATAACGCAACCAAGGACGCTATCAGACAGGCATTTGACGAATACTCCTATCTTATGGACACCCACACGGGCGTTGCTTACAAGGTATATAACGACTACAAGGCTGCTACAGGCGATGAGACAAAGACTGTCATCGCTTCTACCGCAAATCCCTACAAGTTCGGCAAGGCTGTATATGAGGCAGTCGGCGGAAATACCGACGGGCTTGACGAGTTCACCATAATCGAGAAGCTCGAAGAGCATACAGGTACAAAGATGCCTGCTCCTCTTGCGGCTACCAAAACAAAGACGGTACGCTTCACAGGCTCGGTCGAAAAGAGCGGTATGTCTGATGTCGTGCTTGATTTCCTGAGATCTAGATGAGTGTATGGACTATCGGCGATCTGCATCTCTCGCTTGGCACCGATAAGCCCATGGACGTTTTCAAGGGCTGGGAGAACTACGTTGAACGGCTGAAAGAAAACTGGAACCGTATGGTAACGGACAGTGACACGGTAGTTGTTCCCGGCGATATCTCGTGGGCGATGAAGCTGGAAAACACCGAAACTGATTTTCGCTTCATAAACGACGAGCTTAACGGAAACAAGATCCTGCTGAAAGGCAACCACGACTACTGGTGGGCAACAGCGGGGAAAATGAACAAGTTCCTTGCTGACAAGGGGTTTGAGCGAATCAGGATACTCAACAACACAGCTTATCTCGCAGAGGATATCTGCGTGATAGGAACGAGAGGCTGGATAAACGACGGTACCGATGAATTTGACGCAAAGGTGCTTGCGCGTGAAGAGGGAAGACTGAGAATGTCCGCTGCCGAGGGCGTTAAACTCGGCGGGGAGATGGTGGCTTTTATTCACTATCCGCCGCTTTACGCGGGAGAGAAGAATGAATATATCCTGCGTGTCATAAAGGAATACGGCATAAAACGATGTTACTACGGTCACATTCACGGCAAGTCCGGTCATGCCAAAGCTTTCACAGGTGAATATGATGGTACGGAGTACAGAATGGTCTCAGCCGATTATCTCGGATTCATGCCGGTAAGAGTAAACTGAGTTAATAATTAATCACGGAAAAATTCCGGGAATTATTGAAATAATTTTAAATATATGTTATAATTCTGACAGTATGCAAATTACGGAGGTAAAACAACATGGAAGTCATTTCAAACAACAAGACAGGCACAAACACAGTCGAACTTGAGGTAAAGGTAGGAGCGGAGGATTTTGAAAACGCTCTCCAGCAGGCTTATCTCAGAAGAAGAAAGAACATTCAGATCCCCGGATTCAGAAAGGGCAAGGCTACCCGTAAGATGATCGAAGCCAAGTACGGCGATACATTCTTTTATGAGTCCGCTATCAACTCTATATATCAGAAGGCTGTTGCAGACGCTATCGAGGATCAGAAGCTTGATGCCGTTGATATCCCCGATACAAAGGTGACCGATGTAAGCAAGGAAGAGGGCGTTACTTTCAGCATTACGGTAACTGTCAAGCCCGAAGTGACAATTGACGGTTACAAGGGATTAAAGGCAGACAAAACTGTCAAGACTATTACCGACGAGGAAGTTGACTCTGAAGTAGAGCGCATCAGAAACAACAACGCAAGAATCATTGACGTTGAAGACAGACCCGCTCAGCTTACAGATACAGTCATCTTTGATTTTGAGGGTTCCGTTGACGGTGAAAAGTTTGAGGGCGGCAAGGCTGAGAACTACTCGCTCGAACTCGGAAGCGGCAGATTCATTCCCGGATTTGAGGATCAGGTTGTCGGTCACAGCATTGACGAAGAATTTGACGTGAATGTAACATTCCCGGAGGACTACAACGTTAAGGATCTTGCAGGCAAGCCCGCTGTGTTCAAGTGCAAGATACATGAGATCAAGGGCAAGGAGCTTGCTGACCTCGATGACGAGTTCGCGAAGGACGTAAGTGAGTTCGATACTCTTGACGAGTATAAGGCTGATCTCAAGAAGAATCTCCAGAAGCACGCTGACGAGCGCGCTGATTCAGAGCTTGATAACACACTCTCCGAGAAGCTCGCTGAACTTGTTGAGGGTGAGATCCCCGACGCAATGATCGAAAACCGTGTAAACGATATGCTCCGTGAGTGGGAATACAGAAACAGATACGCGGGCGTTACGATCAAGGATTACCTCAAGTACACAGGTCTTACAATGGAAAAGTTCAGAGAGACATTCAAGACTCCCGCAGCTACACAGGTAAAACTCAGACTTGCTCTTGAAAAGATCGCTTCCACAGAGAACTTCGATGTTACGGAAGAAGAGATCGAGAAGCAGTATGAGACTCTTGCCGAGCAGCACAATCAGAGTGTTGACAGAGTAAAGGAACTTATCTCCAAGGAGAACCTCACTCAGGATATCCAGGTAGAAAAGGCATTCAATTTTGTAAAGGATAACGCGGAGATCACTACCGTTCAGGAATGATCCTCCCGCCTCTGCTTAATACAGGCTGAAAGGAAATGGTGACATCAATGGATTTTATGAGTCTTGTACCTACCGTCATTGAACAGACGGGAAGGGGAGAGCGTGCTTACGATATTTATTCGAGACTGCTCAATGACAGGATAGTTATGCTGCATGAGGAAGTTAATTCAACAACCGCGAGTCTTGTGGTGGCGCAGCTTCTGTTCCTCGAAGGACAGGATCCCGAGAAGGATATCAGCCTGTATATAAACAGCCCCGGCGGTTCCATAACCGACGGAATGGCTATTTTCGATACGATGAATTACATCAAGTGCGATGTTTCCACGATCTGCATGGGAATGGCAGCTTCAATGGGCTCGTTCCTGCTTGCGGCAGGCGCAAAGGGAAAACGCTATGCGCTTCCGAACAGCGAGATCATGATCCATCAGCCTCTCGGCGGAACAGGCAGAGCGCAGGCTTCCGATATTGAGATCCACGCAAAGCATATCATTAAGATCAAGGAAAAGATGAACAGGATGTACTCGGAGATGACCGGGCAGCCTATCGAGGTTATCGAGCGCGATACAGACCGCGATAACTTCATGACCGCTCAGCAGGCGCTTGAATACGGACTGATCGATAAGGTTATTGATAAGAGATAAGGCGGTAAAGCCGTAAGAAAGGATCCAAAATGCTCAAATGCAGTTTTTGCGGAAGATCCGATGACAGAGTCGCAAGAATGTTGTATTCCAACAATGCGGCTATATGCAGTGAATGTGTACTGACTTCATACCGTATGCTGCTGGAAGAGGGAGAGATCACGGAGATACGTGCTCCGAAGAAGAAAACCTCACAGCCTAAGCGTATGTATTCCGAGTCCGGCAATGTGGTCAAGCCCGCAGATATAAAAGCGGTGCTTGATCAGTATATCATC
The DNA here is from genome assembly GCA_017941355.1 of Ruminiclostridium sp. Classification (GTDB taxonomy): domain Bacteria; phylum Bacillota; class Clostridia; order Oscillospirales; family Ruminococcaceae; genus Ruminiclostridium_E. The sequence continues at coordinate 13,293 of JAGAWN010000068.1, forward strand.
GGGCAGGAGGAAGCAAAGAAAACTCTCTGCGTTTCTGTTTACAACCATTACAAGAGGACTCTTGCGAATGATGATGACGCGCGGGGAATAGAGATTCAGAAGAGCAATGTGCTGCTGCTGGGACCTACGGGTGTCGGTAAGACAATGCTGGCGCAGACTCTTGCCCGTGTGCTTCATGTTCCGTTTGCGATCGCTGACGCAACTACGCTTACACAGGCAGGTTATGTCGGTGAGGACGTTGAGAATGTGCTTCTGAGACTTATCCAGGCTGCCGATTACGATATCGAGGCTGCGGAGCATGGCATAATCTACATTGATGAGATCGACAAGATCTCCCGCCGCTCCGAAAATACCTCAATAACCCGTGATGTAAGCGGTGAGGGCGTACAGCAGGCGCTGCTCAAGATCGTTGAGGGTACTGTTTCCAATGTTCCTCCGCAGGGCGGAAGAAAGCACCCGAACCAGGAATTCATACAGATCAACACAAAGAACATACTGTTCATCTGCGGCGGCGCATTTGACGGCATAGATAAGACGATCGCAGCAAGGCTTCATTCTTCTGCACTGGGCTTCGGCGCCGACATAAAGGACAAGAAAGAAGAGTCACTGACAAAGCTGTTCCATGCGGTTGAGCCGGAGGATCTTGTGAAATACGGCATTATTCCGGAGCTTGTGGGCAGGCTTCCTGTTATTGCGGTACTTGACGAACTTGATGAGGACGCACTGATAAAGATCCTTATTGAACCGAAAAATGCTATCGTAAAGCAGTACAGCTACCTGTTCAGTCTTGATGATGTTGAACTTGAGATCGACAAGAATGCTCTTCGTGAGATCGCGAAGAGATCAATTGCGCGTAAAACAGGCGCCCGCGGACTCAGAACAATACTTGAATCCATACTTAACGATACTATGTTCGACGTGCCGAGCGATGACACTATCACAAAGGTCATCATAAGTGAGAAGTGCGCCAGAGGAGAGGAAGAACCTAAGATCGTACGCGGTGAGAAAAAAGCTGTTGCGCTCAAAAAGAACGAAAGTGTGCCGAGAAAACGTTCCAACGCAAGCTGAATAAAAAAATCGGTTGAAATTTGTTAAATTTTACTATTGAAATTACACCCCGGTTACGCTATAATATAATTACAGGGAAGAAGGAGGTGCTTTTAAATGGACGGGTTTACGAACCTCATGGCTACAATGTCTATCGGTTTATCGCAGACTAATGTAGCGTCTCAGGCTTCCATCGCCATGCTCAAGAATTCTATGAATGCAAGTGAAGCGGCGAATGCGAAGATGATGGAAAGCATTTCAGAAGCCGTGCCGTCTGCGGATGCGCGCGGGGCTCTCATGGATGTAAGAGCGTAAAAGAGGTGTCGGAAGGGTTCCGACAGACATCTAAGACGAATCGAAAGGTTCGTCTTTTATTTTTTGTAAATCCCTTGACAAATCACGAACACTATGATATAATAATCACGAACGATGTGTGCGCAGTACAGCGCCCGGTATCAATGATCGGAGGCATAATATGACTTTCAGTGAGAAATTGCAGCGTGCAAGAAAAAACAAAGCTATGACACAGGTTGAGCTTGCCGAAAAGATCGGCGTAACTGCAAGAAGCGTCCAGAATTACGAGATGGGTGCGCGGTATCCCAAACGTGATATCCTTGCGAGGATCTGCAAAGTGCTGGGAGTTCGTATCGAAACCCTCGTGGGAAGCGATGATTTCTTCGGTATCGTCGAGGCAGAGGACGGGGCGCAGGGCGTTGAATCCGCAAAGGAACTGCTGAGCTGCGCAGGTGCTTTGTTTGCCGGCGGTAAGCTTTCCGAAGAGGACAAGGATAAGGTCATGCTGGCTTTACAGAATATCTACTGGAAAGAAAAAGCAAAATCCATGAAAACGGGCGGTAATCAGATTGAACAGTGAACAGATTCACAAGCTGGTAAAAAAGCTTGTTCGCGAAAACCGTACAAACGATCCTTTTTCGCTTGCGCGAGGGCTTGGTATAGATGTCGATTTTGCCGGGCTTGGTGAGCTGAAAGGATTCTACATCGTGTACAAGACAGGACGATATATTGTTCTGAATAACTACCTTGACGAACATCTCGCGCGTATTGTGCTTGCCCACGAAATAGGACATGATGTTCTGCATCGTGATATAGCCATGAACGGCGGATTGGGTGAGAACAGTTTTTTCGATATGACGGCAAAACCGGAGCGTGAAGCAAACATCTTTGCGGCAGAACTTCTGATAAGTGACAATGATCTGATCGAACTCGGGGAACGAGGCTGTACCGTTGAAGATGCGGCAAAAGAACTGGGCGTACACAGTCAGATCGCAATGATAAAGGCTCGTTCAATGGAAGAACGCGGATACAATATAAACTCGAATTATGTCCGCAGCAACGTGTTCTGATGTGCATTCGCATTGGCAGCGAATACTATTGCGGACGGACGAATGACCTGAATACTGCGTAACCGGCACAGGCTCCCGCAGTGTTCAGAATGAGATCATCAACATCACAGGTGCCGAGAAGCGTAACGATCTGCGTTATTTCCACTGCGCAGATCAACAGCACCGTAGTCGGCAGAAATACTCTGAAACTGCGCTGTTTGCGGAAAAGCAGCGGGAGAAAGATCCCAATCGGCACAAACAGAACGATATTGCCGACAAGATTTCTGAAAGCGAGATCACCGATCGTCGGAGTCTCTACAAGTCCTATAAATTCGATGATCGTGCGGAAAGGCACAAGTTCCAGACGAGCAAGAAAAGCTTGTGCATAGTCCGGTTCCGCAAGCGATTCAAGACTCCCCGCACTTATAAGCCGCTGAAATAAGAGTAAATACAGCATTGCAGCGATGTACAGTATGAACAGCAGCCATGCTGTTATTCCGGCGATAGTTTTTGTTTTCATTCGCTGTACCTATAAAGGCTCCCCGGAGAGGGGAGCCTTTGCTATTAATGTTACTTTCTCGGCTCAAGAACGGCATAATTTTCATCTGAGCGCTTATAAACAACATTCACATCGCCTGTGTCGGCATTCTTGAACATGAAGAATTCGTGGTCAAGCATATTCATCTGAAGTATCGCTTCCTCAACAGACATTGGGCGAAGCTCAAAGGACTTGTGCTTGATTACTTCATAGTCAACCTGTTCGTCGGGTGCAGCCTCTACACTGTCAGTGAAAGACTTGTCACGCAGCTGCTTGGCAAGACGTGTCTTGTTCTTGCGGATCTGGCGTATGATCTTGTCAATGCACGCGTCGAGTGCGTCATTCTTGTCATCTGCGGACTGCTCCGCACGGAAGATCATGCCGCCCCACTCGACGGTCAACTCGAGAATGACCTTGTTTTTGACTGCATTTAAGACAATTTTTGCACTTGCCTCACTTCCGAAGAACTTGTCGAGTTTGGAGGAGAGCTTTTCTTCCGCGTACTCGGTGAAGCTCGGGCTTAACTGCATTTTTTTAGCTGTGATCTGGACTTTCATTGCTGTGATCATTCCTTTCAATCGGACTTTTGTCCTTGATGTTTATATTATATCACATATCGGAAAAATTTACAAGTATATTTTGAAAAAAAACATATTTTTCAACACTTTTCACAAAGTTTTAAACAATTTTTCTAAATACAGAAAGATCGGTTGTTCGGATTTCAGAACAGCGATTTTAAACCGACTTTTTATCCCAGTAATTTTGCAAAGTTGTTCAAACAATTGCAAAAACACTTGAAATATTATGGGATTTGTGATATACTATATTTTATAATTGATATTTGTGTCTGAAAGGAGGAGCCGTATGCCTGTCAGAAGCGTAAGCTCCGAAGAACTCGGCGATCAGAGAATTTTTACGCAGCGGGTGCGTGCAGTAACTCATGTTTTTGATCATAAACCGCTTGCATTCACTCACAGCTACGGCTGCCAGCAGAACGTTTCGGACAGTGAAAAGCTTGACGGAATGCTTGAGCAGATGGGATTCGGCTTTACCGACAGTCCCGAAAAAGCAGATCTTGTACTGTATAATACCTGCGCAGTCCGTGAGAACGCGGAGAACAGAGTTTTCGGAAATGTGGGCGCGCTGAAAGCGTTAAAACGCAGAAATCCTGATATGGTTATCGCAGTCTGCGGCTGTATGGTGCAGCAGGAGCATATTGCTGCCCGTATGAAGCAGCGATTTCCGTATGTAGATCTGATATTCGGCACTCACGTTCTTCACAGATTCCCGGAGTTTCTGTACAGCATCTATGAAAAAAGGAACAGGATAGTCTGTATCCCGGATATGGACGGTGTGGTGGCGGAAGGTCTTCCGGTTCGCAGAGAAAGCCGTTTCAGGGCAAGTGTTCCGATAATGTACGGCTGCAATAACTTCTGTACGTTCTGCATTGTTCCTAAGGTGCGCGGAAGAGAACGTTCGCGCAGTGCGGACGAGATCATATCCGAGGTAAAGGGACTGATCGACGACGGGTACAAGGAGATACTGCTGCTGGGACAGAATGTGAATTCTTACGGAAAAGGCACAGATACGGATTTTCCGAAACTGCTGAAACAGCTCGATGAGCTGGAGGGGGAGTTCGTAATAAGCTTTATGACCTCTCACCCTAAGGATTGTTCACATGAACTGATAGACACCATTGCGGACAGTGTTCATATTTCTCATCATCTGCATCTTCCGGTACAGAGCGGAAGCGACAGGATCCTTAAAGCTATGAACAGGCATTACGATACCGTAAAGTACCTTGAACTGGTTGATTATGCAAGGTCGCGGATTCCGGATATCCAGCTGACAACCGATATTATCGTGGGATTTCCCGGGGAAACCTATGATGATCTCTGCATGACGCTGGAGCTTATGCGCCGGGTGAAATACGACAGTGCGTTTACGTTCATATACAGCCGCCGTGAGGGAACAAAGGCTGCGGAGATGGACGATCCGATCACGGACGAGGAAAAGGGAAAGTGGTTTCGTGAACTGCTCGACATACAGGGTGAGATCGGTGAAAAGGCGTATGAGAAATATGTGGGACAGACGCTGAGAGTGCTTTGCGAGGGACGCGGAAGAACAGATGAAACGCTGCTTACAGGAAAATCACGGCAGAACATCATAGTTGATTTTCCGGGAGATGAGGATCTGCTTGGAAAATTCGTTGATATAAAGATCACGAAAGCGCTTCCGTGGGCTCTTGTCGGCGAACTTGCAGAAAGGAGAAAAATATGAACAAATTTGTAAGAACAATAGCGGTAATGATTCTTTCGGCTGTACTGCTGGTATGTGTCACAGGGTGTTTCGGACCTGCTGCTCCGCCTCCTGATGTACCGCTCGAGGATATCATAGGTACATGGGTCTGCGAAAAGGAGGGCAGCACCATAACGTACACATTTACAAAGGATATGAAATACACCAAGAACGAGTCCGGCGCAAGCACTTCCGCTTCAACATCGCTGGGTACATACACTCTTGAAGGAAACATACTTACAACAAATTCCAATCTCGGCGGCTCACGAACTCACGAAATAAGCGAATTTGAGGGTACACGCATGGTCTGGGGCAACGGAAGCATAACGGCGGAATACATCAAACAGACAAAGAAAAAGTAAAGGAGAACTGAAAATGGACGCGATAAAGGCTGCGAGAGAACTGGGAAAGGCAATACAGGCTGACCGGAGATACAAGGACTATGTGGCAGCGAAAGCTGCGAATGATGCCGATGAGGCTCTGCAGGGGCTTATTTCGGATTTCAGCGCGAAAAGACAGCTTCTGCAGGTTGAAATGTCAAAGGAAGCCGATGAACAGGACGGTGAGAAGATCCGTCTTATGAACAAGGATATGCAGGACGCCTACGGTGAAGTAATGAAGAACGTTAACATGGCAAACTTTGCGGTTGTCAAGAACGCTCTGGACATACTTCTCAATGAAGTGAACATGATAATCTCCATGAGCTGTGAAGGCGAGGATCCCGAAACCTGCGATCCTCACGCAACTCACGGCTGCGGCGGAAGCTGTGCTACCTGCGGAGGCTGCGGCTGATGCTGAAAACCGGAAATTCCCTGAACGGAGGAACAAGCGGAAATGGCAGTTAAGACTGACGCGGAAAAAAAGCCGACTCCTATGCTTGAGCAGTACCTTAAAGTGCGCGGGCAGTATAAGGATTGTGTGCTTTTTTACCGTCTCGGCGATTTTTACGAAATGTTCTACGAGGATGCGGAGGAGATCTCGAAAGAACTGGAGCTTACGCTCACTTCCCGTGCGGGAGTGCCGATGTGCGGCGTTCCGTATCATTCGGTTGAGCAATATATAAAGCGGCTGATCGACAACGGACACAAAGTTGCAATCTGTGAACAGATGGAAGACCCTGCACTTGCCAAAGGGCTGGTTGACCGCGATGTGATCCGTGTTATAACGCCGGGAACTCTGTATGAGGACAGTATGCTCGACGAGAGCCGAAACAACTATATTGGCTGTTTCCGCATAGAGAAAGATGTCTGCGGAATGGTTTTTGCCGATATTTCCACCGGGGAATTCCATGCCTATGAGAAGCGCGGAAAAAACATGGAGCGTGATATGATCGCGGAAATATCGCGTTATGTTCCGTCGGAAGTGCTTTTCAATGATGAATTCATAGATTGCAAAAATGTGAACAGTTTTGTTCATTCAAGACTTGAAGGTTCGGTAGGAAGTCTGCTGGACGATACCGAATTTTCGCTTAATGACGGAGAAGCGCTCATAGAACAGTATTTTGATGAGCCGCACGAAGCGGGGCGTCTTGACGAAATGCAGCTTGCAAAAAAAGCGCTGTTCGCTGTTTTCCGGTACATCAATGAAACTCAGAAAGCCAAAATACGCCGTTCTGTAAGACTGACGGTACATCTGACCGACGATTACATGAACCTCGGGATCACAGCGCGGCGCAATCTCGAATTGACCGAAACCATGCGCAGCGGCGATCGGAAAGGTTCGCTGATGTGGGTGATCGACAAGACCAAAACCGCTATGGGACGGCGAAAGCTGCGTCGTTTTATCGAGCAGCCCCTTCTTTCCGTGACCGGTGTGCTGGAGCGTCTTGACGCTGTGGAGCGTTTTTTTTCCGACTATGTGATGCTTGAAGAAACACGGGATTGCCTGAGCGGTATCTACGATCTCGAAAGACTGATAACCCGTGTAGTTTACCGTGCCGCGGGACCGCGCGATGTTGTTGCGCTGGGCAAGACCTGCAAGAATATCCTAATGCTGAAAGAAAAGCTCGCGGAAGCGGAGAAAGTGAAGCTGCTTCATCGTCTGGACGAACTGATAAATCCGCTGACGGAGATCGCAACACTTGTTGACAACGCGATAGTTGACAGTCCGCCCGCTCTCACAAAGGACGGCGGTTATATCCGCGACGGCTTCAACGCTGAACTTGACAGGCTCCGCGCGATCTCGAGCGGCGGAAAGGACATTCTTGCCGAGATCGAGCAGCGCGAACGTGAGGCTACCGGAATAAAGAATCTGCGTGTGGGCTACAATCGTGTATTCGGCTATTACATCGAAGTTTCAAAAGGAAATATCCCGCTTGTCCCGGAAACTTATATACGCAAACAAACACTCACGAACGGTGAACGTTACATAACCGAAGAACTCAAAAAGACCGAGAACGAGATACTCGGCGCAAACGACAAGATACTTGCCCTTGAAGCGGAGATTTTCACGGAAGTCCGGGATTTCATCTCCTCAAAGCTTGAGATAGTTCAACGCACCGCAGACGCCATAGCGTATGTTGATGTACTGCAGAGCTACGCCTGCGCTTCGCGGGAGTGCGGATTCGTGCGTCCCGATATCTCGCTGGAGGGCGTTATCGACATAAAGGACGGGCGGCACCCGGTAATAGAGAAAATACGAAGCGATACGGTGTTCACACCGAATGACACGTTACTTGACACAGGCGATAACAAGCTGCTCATCATCACGGGTCCGAATATGGCAGGTAAATCGACATTCATGCGGCAGGTAGCGATAATAACGCTGCTGGCGCAGATAGGCTGTTTTGTTCCTGCGCGCTCGGCTCGTATCGGTATTGTTGACAAGATCTTCACCCGTGTGGGTGCAAGCGACGATCTTGCCGCAGGTCAGTCAACGTTCATGGTGGAGATGAACGAGGTTGCGGAGATTCTGAAAAACGCCACAAAAAACAGCCTTGTCATTCTTGACGAGATCGGACGCGGGACTTCAACATTCGACGGAATGAGCATTGCGAAAGCGACTGCCGAATATATCAACAACAAGATAGGCTGCAAAACGCTGTTTGCAACGCATTACCACGAACTTACCGCGCTTGAAAAGAACAACAAGGGCGTGCGCAATTACAGTGTTGCCGTTATGAAGAAAGGCGACGATATCAAGTTCCTGCACAAGATCGTGGAAGGCGGCACCGACAACAGCTACGGTATCGAAGTTGCCAAGCTTGCGGGACTGCCGCCGAAAGTGATAGAAGCGGCAAAGACGGCTCTGAAAGACATTGAACTGGGTTCAAAGATAGACCTTGAAAAGCGGCTTACCGAGGAAGAGGAGCAGAAAGATCAGTATGATTTTGCTTCAATAGCCAAAAATGACGTGATACAGGCGATAAAGAATCTTGATCTTGACGATATGACCCCTCGTGACGCTTATGCAAGGCTTGCAGAGTTCAAGGATATGCTGAAATGACAGAGGATGTTTATGAAACGTGAACTCGGTATAGCAAGGTGCGGGCTTGCCTGCTGTCTGTGCAGTGAGAATGACAGCTGCGGAGGCTGCGGTTCGGGGGAATGTCCCGATAATGACCGGTGTGAGAACAGAAAGTGTTCATTGCAAGCCGGGATTATGCACTGCTATGAATGTGACAGGGATTGCCGGAAAGGTATGCTTGCGAAGATAAAGCCTTACGGATTCACGCTGTTTGCGAAGCGGTACGGGGAAAAGGCACTGACGGACTGCCTTGAACGCAATGAAAAAGCCGGTATAGTCTATCACCGGGAGGGTATTATCGGTGATTATGATGATTTTGATGATGCGGAGAAGCTTATTGAGTATATAAAGACAGGAAACAGATAAACGTTCATAGAACTTAGAAAAGGTGTACAATTGGCAAAGATCAATCTGCTCGACAAGAGCGTATTTGAACTCATCGCGGCAGGCGAGGTGATAGAACGCCCGGCTTCCGTGATAAAGGAGCTTGTGGAAAATTCGATAGACGCGGGCGCAAAGCACATTACCGTTGAGATCAAAAACGGGGGCAGCACATTCATGCGCATAACCGATGACGGCTGCGGAATAGCTTATGATGAGATACCGACAGCCTTTCTTCGTCATGCCACAAGCAAAGTGAAAAGCGCGAAAGACCTTGACAGGATATTTACGCTCGGATTCCGCGGTGAAGCGCTGGCTTCCGTTGCTGCGGTATCGAGGGTGGAGGTCCTTACAAAAGAGCAGGATTCGGAAATGGGGAGTTCCTTTCGTATTTCCGGCGGCGAGATCGAAGAACACGAGCGTACAGGCTGTCCGGACGGGACTACGATCGTGATACGGGATCTCTTCTACAACGTTCCTGCACGGCAGAAGTTTCTCAAAAAAGACGTAACGGAGGGAAACCAGATACAGTCTCTCGTTGACAGGTTAGCTCTCGCTCACCCGGAGATAGCTTTCCGTTTCATACGCGACAACAAGACTGTGCGCGACACAAGCGGAGGCGGGGATTACTACTCGGCTATATATTCCGTGTTCGGAAAGCAGTTCGCTATGAGCCTTATCCCTGTTGATTTCACGCTCAACGGCGTGTCTGTAACGGGTTATGTTTCGTCACCGCTGTTTACACGCGGAAACCGTTCGCTTCAATACTTCTATGTGAACAGCCGAAATGTAAAGTCATTGGTACTGATGACGGCGCTGGAAGAGGGGTTCCGGAACAGCATCATGGTGGGGAAGTTCCCGGCTTGCGTGCTGAATATCACAATGCCGCCGGAACTTTGTGATGTGAATGTAAGTCCGTCCAAGACCGAAGTTCGTTTTGCTTTTGACAAGAACGTGTTTGACGCTGTCAATTTCGGTGTCAGAAACGCGATAATGAACGCTGACAGCAAGCGTGATGTTAAGCTTGAAAAGAAAGAGATACCCGCCGAACCTGCCGATATGCGCAGCGGTGACAGGATACTGCTGGATAAGGCTGTGAAAGCTATCGACAGTGCCGTTCCGACTTTTGGCGGCAGTGAACAGTCTCCGGAGAGACACGAGCCGCCTGAGGAACCGCCGAGGATATTCAAGATAGAGGAAAAGCCCGTATATACGCAGGCGCAGGTAGCACTGCTGCGTGTGAAGCATGAGGAAAGCCCGTTCGTGCAGCAGCATTTTGCCACGCAGAAAGTAACGGTTGAATATGACGAAGAACCGGATGACGAGCCGGCAGAACCGGAAGAAACCGCCGGTTCTGCCGAAAGCATCGCAGCCGAGAATACTTTCCGTTACATCAGTTCTGCATCGTTCTCGGAAAGCAAAACCGTGAATGCGGCAGAAGCGCAGGAGATCAGCGCCGCACCGGTGAAGCCGCGGCTCAAAGTGATCGGAGAAGTATTCGGTACATACATTGTATGTACAAGCGGAGATCAGCTTATAATGATCGACAAGCACGCGGCTCATGAACGTATAAACTTTGAGAAACGCAGAAATGAGCTTATAACCTCCTCGCAGCTTCTTGCCGAGAGCGTCCGCGTTACCCTGAGCGCGGAACAGTACGCGGCGGTATGGGAACACACGGATCTGCTTGCGGATATAGGCATGGACGTGATACTTACAGACGGAAATATATGCGAAATAACCGCCGCGCCGTCGGCGTTCACCGGAGGCGCGGGAGCGCATGACCCGGCTGAGATGCTGATACGCGCCGCGGATTGCATGGCGGCGGGAGATATGAACATAACCGCGGAGATATACGGAGATTTTCAGCATACGCGCGCCTGCAAATCCGCGATCAAGGCGCACGACAACAATACCCGCGAGGAGCTTGAAGCGTTGGCGGAGGAAGTCTGGAAAGATGACAGGATACGTTTCTGCCCGCACGGGAGACCTATTATGCTGAAGCTTTCGGAGTACGAACTTGAAAAGTATTTCAGCAGGATCCAATAATATGAACGATAATGTGAACAAAATATTTGTCGCGGTAGTTTGCGGTCCCACTGCATCGGGAAAGACAAAGCTTGCTGTAGATCTTGCGCTGGAGCTTGACGGCGAGGTGGTTTCCGCTGATTCCATGCAGATCTACAAAGGTATGGACATTGCCAGTGCAAAACCCACCGAACAGGAGAAAAAAGGTGTCCCGCATCACCTCATGGGCTTTCTGGAACCCACACAGGCGTTCTCGGTAGCGGATTATGTGATAATGGCAAGGAAAGTAATTGCTGATATACACGAAAGAGGAAAGCTTCCGATAATCTGTGGCGGAACAGGTCTGTACATAAATTCGCTTATTGATAACATCGAGTTTGATGATACCGGAAGCGATCCCGGATACCGAGCCGAACTTACCGCTCTCGCAGCAGAAAAAGGAAACGGTGCTGTACTGGAAATGCTGGAACGGGTCGATCCGCAGAGTGCGGCGGAACTGCACGAAAACAACCTGAAACGCATTATACGCGCGCTTGAAGTTTATAAGCTCAGCGGTATCACCATGTCGGAACAGAAGCGGCGCAGCAGACTCAACCCTTCGCCCTATGAACCATGCATGATGATGCCCGATTATCCCCGTGAGGAACTGTATGAGCGCATAGATACCCGGGTGGATATGATGCTGGAAGCGGGGCTAGTCGATGAAGCACGGGAGTTCTGTTCTCACGCCGATTATGTGACGGCTGCGCAGGCTATCGGATACAAGGAGCTTCGTCCGTACATCGAGGGTCGGCTTTCACTGGAAGAATGTGTGGAAACCCTGAAACGGGAAACACGCAGATATGCCAAAAGACAATTGACGTGGTTTAAAAAAGATAGTCGAATTGAACATATTTTAATGTGTAAAGACGTTAAATATGATAAAATTTTAAAAAATGCAAAAAAATTAGTAAAAAAATATAGCTTTTTATGAAAAAGTATGTTATAATATCCAGTATGGTATTGTGATACATTGCGGCTTATCTGCGGATATCACATTTTATTCCATATAGAAACGAACAAAGGATAACCGTCTGACACGGCGGTACACGCTCATTTTGAGCGCCGGAGGGTAACATGGCTAAGGAACTTAATCTTCAGGACGTATTTCTCAATCAATCAAGGAAAGATAGGATCCCCGTTACTATTTATATTACTAACGGCTTTCAGTTCAAGGGTATCGTGAAGGGATTTGACAACTATACCGTAATTCTCGATACGGACGGCAAGCAGAATCTTATTTATAAGCACGCTATCTCCACTATCACACCTCTCAGACCCATATCTCTGCTCGACGCGTTCGACAAGGAGGACACGGAAGCAAAGGATCAGTGATAAATGGACGATTTCGATAAGCGCCGCGCCTTTACGACGCGTATTATCTGGATAGTCATCGGCTTGTTCTTCCTTATAATGGTTATAAGCCAGGTGTCCATTTATTTCAGTTCGCCGATAAAGACTGAGGTAGCCACACTCTATACCGCAACCGAGTCAATAAGCTTCAAGGGTATATATGTGCGGGACGAAAAGCTGGTCTCTTACAACGTCGCGGGTATTATTAACTATACACATTCCGACGGTTCCAAAATTAGCAAAAACGCCGTTATCGCACAGGTTTACAGGAACCGCAGCGATATCGCACTGCGCAAACAGATAGAAGATCTGCAGACCCAGCGTGAAGTCCTGTCTGACGCGGAAACTCTTGTGGGAGCCGATACCTCCCAGCTTGAATCGTTCTCCAACCAGATCGGTGAAAAACATTCAAAGCTTATGGAACATCTCTATAGGGGTGAATATGCGGCAGCTTCCTCGCTTAAAAACGACATTCTGAATCTACAGAGCAAACGTGAGATCGTTAAAGGCACGGAGACATCGTATGACGGCAGAATAAGCGAGCTTGACGCACAGATAGAGCGGCTGAGCGCGCAGATAACTTCGATCCCGTATGATATCACCATTCCCGAGACAGGCTATTTTATCAGCAAGGTTGACGGATATGAGGACAAGCTGAACAGTCAGACTGTTTTTGATCTTACCGCGGAGGATATCGAACGGATCACCTCCGCTGAACCCCGCGCCGAAAACCCCACAGGCGTTATCGGAAAACTTGTAAGTGATTACACATGGTACATGGCTGCTATCCTCGATACCGTAAAACTCGGTACTGTTTTTGAGGGTGCGCAGATAACCCTGCGTATAGGCTCGTCAAATCAGAACGTGAAGGCTGAAATAGTAAGTCTGCGGCGGCTTGAGGACGGGCGCAGCATTGCGGTATTCAAGTGCGATATGTTCCTTGCGGACTTTATAGATTCACGAGTTGCGCAGGCAAAGCTTCTCCTTGAGGACTACAGCGGTATCAACATTCCGAACTCCGCGCTGCGCATAAGCGATGAGGACGGTTCTGTCGGCGTTTATATCCAGGACGGCATTGTCGCAAAGTTCAGAAAGGTAAGGCAGATCCTGTCCAAGGAGGAATACACGCTTGTTGCGGATACCTCCGGGGAGGACGGCTACCTGTCGCTTTATGATACAATTATAGTGGAAGGAAGGGATCTGCATGAAGGAAGAATCATCGGATAAGCTTTCCGTCGTGGCAGATAACATAAAACGCATAAGAGAGAATATCGAAAATGCGAAAATCAGAGCGGGGAGAACCGATACCGTGCGTCTTATGGGGGTCACAAAAACGGTCGATCCCGTGCTTGTGAACTTTTCGGTGGAGCAGGGAGTGCGGCTTCTCGGTGAGAACCGCGTTCAGGAATTCCTCGACAAGCGTGACAGATATGAGGGCGGTCCGGAGATCCATTTTATCGGCGGACTGCAGACAAACAAGGTAAAGTACATCATTGACAAGGTTAGCATGATCCATTCCGCGGACAGCGAACATCTCATAGAAGAGATAAACAAGCGTGCCGCAGGAAAGGGTCTGCGCATGGATATACTCATTGAGGTGAATATCGGCGGTGAGGAGAGCAAGAGCGGCATAAAGCCGGAGCAGCTCGATGAACTGGCGTTTAAGACCGCGGAACTTCCGAATGTGCGGCTGCGCGGACTTATGGCAATACCTCCGGTAGATGTTGACGGAAGTTCGGACAGGTATTTTGCTCAGATGCAGCGACTTTTCTGCGATTTGCGGGAAAAGACTTTCAAAGACGGGCGTTTTATGATAGATACCCTGTCGATGGGAATGTCCGGCGACTATGAGAGCGCGGTCATGCACGGCTCAAATATCGTTCGTATCGGAAGCTTGCTGTACGGATACAGAAATTATACATGAAGTTATATAAATATCCCGCTGAAAACGGGAAAAGGAGGATTTTGAAATGGGATTCATGGATTCATTCAAGAAGATCACGGGTCTTAACAATGACGAGGGGTATGACAACGATGCCGATTACGGCAGAGAAATGCCGTCGGCGCTGAATTTTGACGAAGAGTTTGAATCGGTTCCGAAATCTACGTTCAAAACCAGCAAGATGATGAGCATTCCCGCTACAACACATCTTCAGGTCATTGTAGTGAAGCCGGAGAAATACGCCGATGCCGCGGCAATTGCCGATCACTTCAAGAACAAGAAAACTGTTGTGCTGAACCTTGACAAAACAAACAAGGAAGTTGCAAACAGACTCATCGACTTTCTTGGCGGTGTTGCGTATGCCGCTGACGGCGATCTTAAGCGTATTTCGGGGACAACCTACATAATAGTTCCCGTTAATGTGGATATTTCCGGAGATATTATCGAAGACCTCGGTAATGTCGAAGATTTCTGATGAAAGACGATAATCCGCGTGACAGCTTTCCGGCACGGCTTGAGGATATGTGCGCACTCGCGATTAAACGCGGGCAGCCTGTATATTCCGCGTTTCTTAACGATCGTGAACAGTATGAAGCAGAGAAGCTGCTTGGAAAGCGCAGCGGCATTGATATACTCTTCTGGGGAGGAAACGAAGTGTGTATGCGCAGGATACTGCGCGTAAGCTCCCCCGATATGTATGCGGGCAGCGATTTTGATGATTTCCCCGTGTATCCCGTAACTCTCACTTTCCGGAAGGCGGACAGGCCGGGTCATCGTGATTTTCTCGGTTCATTCATGGCACTCGGGATAAAACGTGAGACTGTGGGAGATATCTTTATCGGAGAAGGTACGGCTGCGGTATTCTGTACCGGTACCGCCCGTGATATGATAACAGGCAGTATAACGACTGTCGGCAGGATCGGAGTTTCGGTCTCCGACGGTCTTACCGCTCAGGCGAAAGAATGTATTGCACCGCCTAAGATCTCCGAAATGACGATCACGGTGTCGTCACAGCGCGCTGACTGCATTGTAGCAGGCATTACCGGTATGTCGCGGGAGAGATCGGCTGAGTTTATACGCTCCGGCGGGTTTATGCAGAACTATACCGAATGTGAAAATGTGAGCAGGAACGTTTCCGAGGGCGATACACTTACTCTGCGTGGGTACGGAAAGTTCATAGTGGGCGGAGAGCCGGGACTTACACACAAAGGCAGACTAAGAATTACTATAAAAAAATATATTTGACGCTTTTCCGATATGGAACGGTTTAGCGCAGGAACGGAGGATTTATGGATTCCAACAGCATTGTGGACAGAAATTTCACCGAAGTTATGAGGGGGTATAAAAAGGAAGAGGTCGAAGAGTATCTTTCCGATCTCGCCCGTGAAATCTCACAGCTCAGAAATGAAAACGAGGATCTTGAAAAGAAGCTTCAGGTGTGCGCCGACAAGATCAGAGAATACCGCGAGGACGAGGACGCGCTCAAGGACGCTCTGCTCGGCGCTCAGAAAACAGGTAACGCTATAATCGCGGAGTCTAAGGAGAGAGCTGCAAACATCATTCAGGAAGCGGAGAACAAACGCGATGAGATGATGAAGAACGCGGACGATTACGTTGCTGACAGAAAAGCCGAGGGTGAGAAGATCGTCGAAGATGCTCTTGCCGAGAAAGCGCGTATTGAAGACGAAGCCAAGAAGGCGGCAGACGATATCCATGCACAGATGTTGATACAGACGGAACTTGACAAGGAGGTTCTGGCGAGAACAAAACGCGAGGCTGAGGATTTCAGGACCCGTATTATTGTGGAATACAGAAATCATATCGACATGATAAAGAAGATCCCGGAACAGTGCTTCAACGAATTTGTTGTGGATACTACAACCGATCATACGAGTGATACGCTGCGTGAACTTATTGCCGCACAGCAGGGAGATCAGACACCTCAGATCCCCGAGCCTGACAGTAAAGATAACGATGATGAAGAAGAAGAAGAGGACGATGTAAAGGTTGTCACTTCCTATGACGAAATAGATGTTTCCGAAAATGATTCCGAGGAGATCGAGGAAGAATATGAAGAAGAAACCGATGATGATGAAGAAACTGACGGAAACAGCGGAAACTTTACGGTTGACAATGCTTTCGGTTCCGACAGCGAAGATGATACGCCGGATTTCCTGAAGAGCAAGCCCAACAGATCGAACAGCGGAAACTCAAAGTATGACAAGCTTGAATTCGGAAAGAACGTTTCAAATAATAACAATAATAATCATCACAAGAAGAAGAAAAGATAAGTATTCTGACTTGTGCAGACATTAATCGGAAAATCGCAGAGCCGTGCATAAAATGTATGGCTCTTGTGTGTATATGGAGATAGTTTTGAAAAACAGAACGGTAGTTTTACGAACGTTTTTTATTATAATAATCGTTATTCTCGCCGCCGTGGATCAGTTCACAAAGTACCTTACGGTGCAGTACATCAAGCCGCAAGGCTCGATACCGCTGATACAGGCGGGGGAGACGCAGGTGCTGAATCTCACCTACTGCGAGAATACGGGTATGTCGTTCAGTCTGCTTGAGGGGCAGAGAGCGATACTTATCGCTGTTCCGGTACTGCTTATAGGTGCTGTGTGCTTTGTGGTATTCACAGGCAGGCTGAATTCCGGCAGAACGGACGTGATGATAGCTCTTGCCGCACTTGCGGGCGGGGGACTCGGAAACCTCATTGACCGCGTATTTCAAGGTTATGTGGTGGATTTCATAGACTTTCGCATAATTAACTTTGCGATATTCAATTTTGCGGATATATGCGCGGTATGCGGGGGTATCTATTTCGGGATAACTGTTGCGATAGATGAGATAAAGGAAGAAAAAGCGAAAAAAGCAGCTGAGTCTGCAAATTCTGAGAGCGTTACCGATGAACAGCCTTGAATTTTTAGCAGAAGTCGGCGGTGCGCGTATCGACAAGGCGGTTGCGGACGCGTCGGAGGGTGAGATCACCCGCTCATTCGCAGCTAAGCTGATAGAGGACGGGAACTGCACCGTGAACGGGAGCGCGGTGAGCAAGAACTATAAGCTTAAAGTTGGGGATAATGTTTCTGTGCTGCTGCCGGAACCGCAGGTTACCGATATACTACCGGAGGATATCCCGCTTGACATCGTGTATGAGGACTCTGATCTGCTGGTCGTGAACAAGCCTAAAGGCATGGTAGTCCACCCCGCACATGGGCATTACAGCGGAACGCTCGTGAACGCGCTGATGTTTCACTGCGGGAACAGTCTTTCCGGTATAAACGGTGAACTTCGACCCGGAATAGTCCACCGCATTGACATGAACACAAGCGGGCTGCTGATAGCCGCCAAAAGCGACGCTGCGCACAAGGGGCTTGCAGAGCAGATCAAAGAGCACAGTTTTACCCGCGAATATGAGGCTGTTGTGTGCGGCTGCATAAAAGAGGGCGGCACAGTGAATGCTCCCATAGGCAGGAGCAAGTCTGACCGCAAGAAAATGTGCGTTACCACAGAAAACAGCAGGGAAGCGGTCACCCATTACAGCGTGATCGGGAATTACAGAAATTACACTCACCTGCGGCTGCGGCTTGAGACCGGGCGCACGCATCAGATACGCGTCCACATGGCGCACATCGGGCATCCGGTAGCGGGTGACGATGTTTACGGCAACGGAAAGCCCGCAAGCCTCTGCGGACAATGCCTGCACGCAAAGCATATCGGCTTCACTCACCCGATAACAGGGGAGTGGCTGGAGTTCGAGAGCGAGCTGCCGGAATACTTCACAAAATTTTTAAAGAATCTGGATAAGTTATGAATTTCAAAGATGTATTGATAGTGACCGACATGGACGGTACACTGCTTGACGACGATAAGAATATAGCGGTAGCCGATATCAAGGCAATAAACAGGTTCCGCAGCGGAGGAGGACTGTTCGCTGCCGCTACCGGGCGCGGTGTCGCAATGGCAAAGCGCATAATCGAGGAGCTTGACATCAGCACGCCCTGCGTTATTTTCAACGGCGCGGCGGTGTATGATTTCAAGGCGGACAAGTTTCTCTGGCACAGCGATATGCCGGACATTGCGGACACCTATATCCGTATGCTCGAAAAGGAGTTCCCGGATATCGGAGTTGAGATACTGCACGAAAAAGATGTCTATGTGACCGACAACAACCAGACGGTAGTGGAGCACATGGCGTTCGAGCAGCTGACTCCCGTTTACCGTAAGCTGGAGGATGTGCCGAAGAACGGACGGTTCAAGGTGCTTATCGCCTACCCGCCGGAGAAGATGCAGGCAGTGATAGATTTCACTCAGAAGCACTGCACGGAGGGCGTGAACTGGGTACATTCCTCACCGATGTACTACGAAATGCTTCCGGAGGGAATAAGCAAGGCTTCGGGAGTTAAAAAACTTGTGCAGCTGCTGAACTTTCAGGACAAGTTCGTGGTAGCGGCAGGGGACTACGGCAATGACCGCGCCATGATAGCGGAAGCCGACCTCGGCGTAGCGGTGGCAAATGCTCTCGAAAGCGTGAAAGAAGCCGCAGATCTGATAGTCTGTGACAACAATCATGCACCTATGAGTGAGATAATCAGGCATATCGGTATGATCTGATAACGGAGGATATAATGGGCGATCACAGAGGCGGCGAAAACGGGCAGTTCATACATGAACTTTCCGCTAAGACCGAACAAAAAATGGACGAACTTGCGGAGCAGGGAAACGCTCTGTTTGATCTCGGACGGACAGATGAAGCACTGAAAGTATGGACAGAGGGACTGGATCTTATCCCGGAGCCTAAGAACTGCTATGCTCAGTCTGTATGGTTTCTGGCATCTATCGGGGATATATGGTTTGACAGGAAGAATTTCCCAAAGGCGCTGGAGTGTTTTGAAGCGGCGCGTACAAATCTGTCGGGGCAGGGAATGAACAATCCGTTTGTACTCCTGCGCGCAGGGCAGTGTTATTATGAGACAGGCGACGAGGATATGGCAGCGGAACTTCTGCTGTCCGCCTATATGCTTGAAGGCGAAGAAATATTTGAAGAGGACGACGAAAAGTATTTTGATTTTCTGAGCAGCAGAGAAGAACTTTAACAGGTATGGTGATGATATGTTCCGACCAATGAGACGCACAAAGCAGGAGGTTTCCCGCGAGGAATGTGTAAAGATACTGACCGAGGAAAAACGGGCGGTTCTCGCGGTGAACGGTGACGGCGGCTACCCCTATGCGCTGCCGATAAACTTTTACTATGACAGCGAAACGGACAAGATATATTTTCACTGCGCAAAGGCGGGTCACAAGCTTGACGCTATGACGCGGGACGATAAGGTCTGCTTCACCGTTCACAACACTGGTTATCAGAAAGAGGACTGGTCTTATCATGTCACGAGCGTTATCGTTTTCGGCAGGGCGAAAGTCATGACAGATGAAGCGGAAATGCGCGAAAAGATAAAGAAGTTCGGCATGAAGTATTACCCAACCGAGCAGGAAGTCGATGAGGAGATACGCAAGGACTTCCCGCGGGTGAACTTTGTGGAGATAACAATCGAGCACATGACAGGAAAGCTTGTGCATGAGAAGTAGGTGGCAGAGATGAGTCTGTTCGGTTTGTTCGGAAAAAAGCAGGAGCTGCCGTCACTTGACACGGAAAAGGTTGACGGAATGGCGCAGGACGGGAGCAAGCTGATACTGCTGCTTACCGACGCGATACCGTGGAAAGACGGGAGCCTGCCGGAGAAAGACCACCTTATTCAATTGCAGAAAAAGATAAACAACTACATAGCGTTTTATGAAAGCGGACAGTACAAAAGCATTTATCCCGATTATGAGCCTGACAGCGCGGTGATAGATATACATTTTAAATATGCAGTCACCGATAACTGCAAAAAGTTTCTGAATGCAGTGTGCAGTCAGATCTCCGGCAGCGGGATAGAAATAGATATAAAACAAGTTATTTAAAATCTCAAATAGAAAGGAATAAACTTATGGACGCAACACTCAAAAAGCAGCTGGAAGTCACAGCAACAAAGGTGCGTATGGGCATCATAGAGGGTGTTTACAACGCAAAGGCGGGACACCCGGGCGGTTCTCTCTCCGTAGCGGACACTCTCACATACCTGTATATGCACAGAATGCACGTTGACCCGCAGAACCCGGAAATGGAGGACAGAGACAGGCTTGTTCTGTCAAAGGGACATACCGCTCCCGCACTGTACTCGGTGCTGGCGCAGCGCGGATTTATCCCCGTTGACGAGCTTAAAACTCTTCGCAAGCAGGGCTCCCGCCTGCAGGGACACCCGTCTCTCGGCAAATGCCCCGGTATCGATATGAGCACCGGCTCGCTGGGACAGGGAGTTTCGGCAGCCTGCGGAATGGCGCTCTCCGGCAAGATCTCCGATGAGCACTACAAGGTATATGCTATCCTCGGCGACGGCGAACTGGAGGAAGGTCAGGTCTGGGAGTCCGCAATGTTCGCGGCGCACTATCAGCTTGACAACCTTGTGTATGTCGTTGACAACAACAATCTCCAGATCGACGGCGAGATCAGCAAGGTGATGAATCCGTACCCGATAGATCAGAAGTTCGAGGCATTCGGCTGGCACGTTATAAGGATCGACGGTCATGATTTCGACCAGATCGAAAAGGCATTCGATGAAGCAGAGAAGGTGACAAACCAGCCTACCGTTATCCTTCAGAAAACGACTAAGGGCAAGGGCGTTTCCTACATGGAAAACAACGTTTCATGGCACGGTGCCGCACCTAATGAGGAGCAGTACAACATCGCCATGAATGAGCTGAAAGCACATCTTGCTGAGCTTGAGAAGTAAGGAGGTAACGGATATGGATAAGAAAGCTACTCGTGAAAGCTACGGCGAAGCGCTTTGCAAGCTCGCCGAGATTCGCCCCGATCTTGTTGTTCTTGACGCCGATCTTGCGGCAGCAACAAAGACCGGCATTTTCAAGAAAGCATACCCCGAAAAGCATTTTGACTGCGGTATCGCGGAAGCAAACATGATGGGAGTTGCGGCAGGTATCGCTACTACCGGAAAGCTTGTATTCGCAAGTTCCTTTGCAATGTTCGCGTCCGGACGTGCGTTCGAGATAGTCCGCAACAGCATAGGCTACCCGAACCTTAACGTCAAGATAGGCGCAACTCACGCGGGTATCTCCGTAGGTGAGGACGGCGCTTCCCACCAGTGCTGCGAGGATATCGCGCTTATGTCGGTAATACCGAACATGACGGTCATCAATCCCGCAGACCATGTAGAAGCTACTGCGGCAGTGCTGGCAATGGCGGACTACAAGGGACCGACATACATGAGATTCGGTCGTCTTGCTGTGCCGGTATTCAACGATCCCGACACTTACAAATTCGAGGTAGGCAAGGGTGTTACGATCAAGGACGGCAAGGACATCACGATCATTGCCACCGGACTTATGGTGGCGGAAGCTATCGAAGCCGGCAACGCTCTGAAAGAGCAGGGGATAGACGCGCGTATCATCAACATACACACGATCAAGCCCATTGACCGCGATATCATCGAAAAGGCTGCACGCGAGACCGGTAAGATAGTTACCGTCGAGGAGCACAGCGTTATCGGCGGACTCGGTTCGGCAGTGGCATCGGTAGTTACCGAGACCTGCCCCGTACCGGTGCTGAAAATAGGTGTCAAGGACGTGTTCGGTCATTCCGGACCCGCAGTGGCTCTTTTAAAGGAGTTCGGACTCTCCGCGGAGAACATCGTTGCGACAGTCAAGGGGGCGCTCGGGCGCTGACGCGCTGTGGGGGAGAAAACTTTTCCCGTGGGAAAAGTTTTCTCCCCCGCGCCCCCTCTTTCAAAAGGGCTTTATGACGATAGAAAAAAGGTTTTCTGCATGAACAGCTGAAAGCCCTGTAAAAACAAAAGCAGCCCCTCTCGGAGCTGCTTTTTGTGTTTGCAATGATTACTTGAGTTCTGCGAAGTACTTGATAGTTCTTACCATCTGAGATGTGTAAGAGTTCTCGTTGTCGTACCAGGAAACTACCTGAACCTCGTAGAGGTCGTCAGCGATCTGGGAAACCATTGTCTGAGTAGCATCGAAGAGAGAACCGAATCTCATACCGATAACGTCGGAAGAAACGATAGGATCCTCGTTGTAGCCGAAGGACTCAGAAGCAGCAGCCTTCATAGCCTCGTTGATGCCTTCCTTAGTAAGACCTGCCTTCTTAACAACAGCTGTAAGGATAGTTGTGGAACCTGTCGGAACCGGAACACGCTGAGCGGAACCGATGAGCTTGCCGTTGAGCTCGGGGATAACAAGACCGATAGCCTTAGCAGCACCTGTGGAGTTCGGAACGATGTTAGCAGCACCTGCTCTTGCTCTTCTGAGGTCACCCTTTCTGTGAGGACCGTCGAGGATCATCTGGTCGCCTGTGTAAGCGTGGATCGTGCTCATGATACCGCTGCAGATAGGAGCATAATCGTTGAGAGCCTTAGCCATAGGAGCGAGGCAGTTTGTTGTGCAGGAAGCTGCGGAGATGATCTTGTCATCTGCTGTAAGAGTCTTCTCGTTTACAGAGAACACGATAGTTTTGAGGTCATTGCCTGCGGGAGCGGAGATAACGACCTTCTTAGCGCCTGCGTCGATATGAGCCTGGGACTTGTCCTTGGAGCAGTAGAAACCTGTGCATTCGAGAACAACGTCAACGC
>JAGAWN010000069.1 GCA_017941355.1 Ruminiclostridium sp.
GCTGCCCGGGTAGATGAAGCCGCGTCCCTTACAGAGCGCGACAAGCTTGTCCATTGTTTTTTCGGTGTTCTGCATTTTTATTGTTCCTTTCGTCGGATTGATTGTTTGTATTATAGCATATTTATGTGAAATTGTCAATATAACATAGGCGGTACAGATGACCTGTACCGCCGGTGTATTACAACAAACAATAAGTCTATACTTTGGCTTTTAGCCTTTCAACTATGAACTGAACCGCTTTTATGTCATCATCATCAAGATCTGAAACATCTATTGTTTTTGATCTTTCAATCCCCAACAAATAATCAGTACTGACATGAAATATATATGATAATTTTATCAACACTTCGGGCGACGGTGCGCGTTCCCGAAGTTCGTAAAACGAAACTACAGATTTTGTAACACCTATTCTATTTGCCAACTGTTGTTGCGTAAGATTGTTTTTCTTTCTCAAATCTTTCAATATTTTGCCAAAATCCACTGTTTTCCAACTCCTATCCTAATTTAGTTTACATATAATGTGTATTGATATGGTGGAAAAAAATGAATTTATGAACTAATATAGTTGACAAAATGTTATAAAAATGATATAATTCCCTTAAAAGGGGGAATTGCAATGCACTATATGGATTGGTTTTGGTGGGTTATATCAATTCTTTTCTGGGCTACTGTTTGGGGATTTGCAACAAACAGTGTTATTAAGAATAAGGGATATGATGATAATTGGTTTTGGTGGGGCTTTTTATTTGGATTGATCGCGTTTATTGTTGCACTTACAAAGCCTGAAGTATATTATAATAGCCAAAATTATCAACATCAAGAAAACCGACTTATCAATAATTATCACAGCTATGAATTTGAACATCTTGCAGATACTGTGGGTAACGACACAGAAAAACCGGGAACATTCAAAAATGGTTATTGGAAATGTCAGTGTGGAAATTATAATCCGACTTATAGAGGCGTTTGTTCTGTCTGTGCCATGTCTCTTTCCGAGATAAAAGAAATACATAGAAGAATAAATACTGTTGAACAATTGCAAATATCTGCGTCAAACAGGCAACCGCAAATTCCTACGTCTAAAACATCGGATGACAGTGTTGATGACATAGACATGATAAAAAAGTATAAGCAACTGCTTGATATGGGTGCGATAACTCAGGAAGAATACGATACAAAGAAAAAGAAATTATTGGGTATATGAACACAAACCCCCGAAACTACACCAAAAGCAGTTTCTGGGGTTTGTTTGCTGTTATGATCAATGTGTTCAGCGGCAAAGAACAGCTTGGTGAACGAATCGTTCTCACAGATAAGCCCATAACGAAACGGTAGAATATTATGAAGACAGCCTTATCCGAGACTATACATTCCGTTCGCAATTTGTTCACACTAGATGCCACAAACAGCGGAATCACTCTGAGCGTAAGCTGTACTGCCTTTGTTTTGTAAATACCTGTCATATTTCGGGTACAAATCTATCCTGTGCAGAGGACAGAACCATGTTAAATCTCAATATATCGGCGTTTTCTATGTGATAAGATCAAGAATTATTGATAAATGCCAATTCTTTTGCAGCAAATCTATTTACAAATTGCAAAAACAGTGGTATAATATATAGGAAAAAGTCCCAAAAGGACAAAACATCGTAAAGGAAGGCAATTATCATGGAAATCAAAGTTACCAAGACCACAAATCCCAAGCAGAAGCCCGACCAGACAAAACTCGGCTTCGGCAACTACTACACCGACCATATGTTCGTAATGAACTACGACGACGGCGAGGGCTGGCATGACGCACGCATCGTGCCTTACGGACCTTTCGAGCTTGACCCGGCATCTATGGTGCTGCACTATGCGCAGGAATGCTTCGAGGGCATGAAGGCTTACCGCACGGCAGAGGGCAAGATACAGCTTTTCCGTCCCGAAAAGAACATGGCAAGAATGAATGTTTCCTGCGAGCGTCTGTGCATACCGAAGTTTGACGGCGACTTCGTGATCAAGGCTATCAAGGAACTCGTAAAGATAGATCAGGACTGGATCCCCACAGCAAAGGACACTTCGCTGTACATTCGTCCGTTCGTATTTGCGGTTGACCACCATGTAGGCGTTCACCCCGCAAAGCACCTCATCTTCGCGGTTATCCTCTCGCCTGTCGGCGCATATTATGAGAAGGGTATCGAGCCTGTAAAGATCTTTGTTGAGCAGAAGTATGTCCGTGCGGTCATCGGCGGTACCGGCTTCACAAAGGCAGGCGCAAACTACGCTATCTCCCTCAAGGGTCAGGAAGAAGCAGCCGAGCAGGGCTATGAGCAGACCCTTTGGCTGGACGGCGTTGAGAGAAAGTATGTTGAGGAAGTCGGCTCGATGAACGTAATGTTCGTTCTCGGCGACGAAGTTGTAACTCCTGAGCTCCGCGGCTCTATCCTCGGCGGTATCACGAG
This sequence comes from Ruminiclostridium sp., assembly GCA_017941355.1. GTDB lineage: Bacteria > Bacillota > Clostridia > Oscillospirales > Ruminococcaceae > Ruminiclostridium_E. The sequence goes on from JAGAWN010000069.1 coordinate 2,444, forward strand.
AATGTCCATGATCGAACTTCTCAGAGCAAAGGGCTACAAGGTTTCCGAGAGACTTCTCTCTATCGACGAGATAGTTGACAACTACAAGAAAGGAACACTTAAAGAGGCATTCGGTACAGGTACGGCTGCCGTTATCTCGCCTATCGGTGAGTTAAAGTACGGCGATCTCGTAATGAAGATCAACGACGGTAAGATCGGACCGATCTCGCAGATGCTCTATGATACACTCACAGGTATCCAGTGGGGCAGGATCCCGGACGAGTTCGGCTGGACACAGGTTGTGGAATAACAGTATTAATACAAGAAAGGCTTCCGGCAACTATTTGCCGGAAGCCTTTTCTTTTATGTTCGCTTTTCTAAATTATCTTTTTCAAACAAACGAATAATCATCTGAACAGCCTGCTTTTGATTATCGTCAAGGTCTGTAATATCAACAGTCAATCTTTCATTGACTCCAAGTAAATAATCAGTGCTTACTGAAAAAATCTGCGACAGTTTGATTATATAGGTAAGAGACGGAGAATTTGTTCGGGATTCCCACGAGTTTACAGCGCTTTTTGTTACTCCAAGCCGCCTTGCGAGATCTGATTGTGATATTCCTATCTGATTTCTTAGTGTTTTTATTTTCTCATAAAGTTCATATACCATTATATCACCTTATGGGTATTGTACCACAAATGCGTAAATTTATAATAAGCTAATGTTAATTTCTGCTTGACTTTTTTGAAATAATATGATATAAGCAAACCAATTTCACACTGAGTACCACCGAGTCACACTGAGTCACACAAAAATCCCGATTCCACGGAGCTTTTTGATGGTAGAAAGCCCCAAAACAGCGCAATTGCGCTATCAAGAAATCGGAGATTCTACCCAATAGACAAAAAAATTTAGACTTTGTATAAAATATACAGAAGCAGAGAATTTTTTGAAATAAATCCTCTGCTTTTATTATTATAGCGATGACAGATCTTCATCAGTAAGTGTCGCCGCTATCCTATTTTGTCAGAAAGAAGTGAACGCATTTTGTCATTTAACATCATTTATGCCGTATGGCGCTGATGCGGCAATGGTAAATTTGTTCAAATGTACCAATTTTGTGTGATGAGTTTGTGTACGGCATAAGTGAGAACTGCGAAGATATCTATTTTGTCATCAGATTTGTAAGTTTTTGGGTTTATCGCTTTGGTTTTCCCAAGAGCATAAAGCACCATAAACCCATATTCCACGCCACCTGACATTGATTTGACAAATTACAATACCTAAGCCTGACAAATTACGGTGTCTTAAAATCGACAAATAGGGAGGGCGTTAATAAGTAAGCTCGATCTCACCGTTGGTGAAATAGTATTAGTTGCCTTTATATTGAGAGTGATGTGCTATATCATTTTTTGAGCTTCCTTTATGACCCACCCATAAACTTTCATAACATAATTATGCTTTTTCCTTATATCATCAAGTCTCCCTTCCTTTCCTGCACGCTCAAGTTCATAAGCAAGTTCGGAGAATTTAACCGAGCCTATCATCTTTGATGTACTTTTGAGTCCATGTATCAGCACGGTATATCGTTTTATATCCCCGTTTTCTAATGCTGATCCAAGCTGTGCGAGCTTTTCCGGCTTTTCCTTGATATATGTGTCAAGCATCTCACGGTAGAAGTTCTCATCATTCATGCAATACTCCAGCCCGACTTTTTTATCTATCAGATCATTTATCTCTTCGTTCAGCGTGTTTTCCGGTTCCGGACTGTCGTGAGCCGCCTGTGACGCGGCGGTGCCTTCCGCTTTATTGTACATTATCTTTTCATCGGGAAGATATTTCAGGATCATTTTTTCAAGCTTGTCGTATCTTATCGGTTTTGTGAGATAGTCGTCAAATCCCGCGTTCAGATACATCTCTCTTGCGCCGGAGACGGCATTGGCAGTGAGAGCGATGATCGGCGTACCCTGTGTGTCGATGATCCGGCTTGCTTTTATTTTCTCCAGTGTCTCGATACCGTCCATTTCCGGCATCATGTGGTCAAGAAATACTATATCATATTTTTGTTTCTCCATTGCTGCGATCGTGTCAGCTCCGCTGGTGACAGAGGTTATATCCGCCTCCGTCTTTTTGAGCAGTCCTCTGAAAACCTGAAGGTTCATCTGATTGTCGTCTGTTACGAGCACCTTTGCTCCGGGTGCAGTGAAAGATTCCCGCGAAACGCTGACACTTCTGCGGGCAAGAGACATTCTTTCCGCAAAAGAACCGATCGTACTGCTGCTTCCGGTCTTCTGCTCTATATCGAACCAGAAATCCGAGCCTTTTCCGTATTCGCTGTCGAACATGAGGCTGCTGCCCATAAGCTCCAGACATCTCAGCGTAATGGAAAGTCCGAGTCCCGTACCCTCAATGTTGCGGTTGCGGCTGATATCGACGCGTCTGAAGGAATCGAACAGATGCGCTTTGTCATCGTCCTTTATCCCTATTCCGGTATCTTTGACAGAAATATGCAATATTACCGTGCCGGCTCTCCTTTCCTTTATCCATGCGGAAAGTGTAACAGTGCCGGTTTCCGTGTATTTCACGGCATTTGTGAGCAGATTGGTCACTGCCTGGCGGATACGAAGGTCGTCTCCGAAAAGCTGTGCCGGGATATCACCGGCAATATCGTATTCTATCGCAAGTTCCTTTGCCTCCGCACGGGGAGTTATCATAACGATAAGATCCTCGAACATCTGCGCAGGGTCGTAGTTCACGGGGACAATTTCCATCTTTCCGCTCTCAATCTTGGAAAAATCGAGTATATCGTTTACCAGTGACAGCAAAGTCTCACCGCTGTGCTTGATATTTGCAGCATAGACGTTTGTGGCTTCTTCCTTTGTCTCCCGCAGGATAAGCTCATCAAAGCCGAGCACAGCGTTTATCGGCGTTCGTATCTCATGAGACATATTTGTGAGGAAATCACTCTTTGCCTCATTTGCCTGCCTTGCCTCGGCTATAAGCTGTTCTTCTTTGGAAATATCCGTTACGGTCAAGATATATCCGTATGCTTCACCGTAGTTGTCCCGAAGCGTGATTATATCTGCTATACAGGTCTTGTCTCCGTCTGCGGAATTGCATTTGAATTTATAGCTGCCGCTTTCGTTTACGCACCCGAATATTTCTTCCTCGCTCTGCTGAAGACGTACAAGCTCGGTGAGATGCCTGCCCGGCGCCATATCCAGCTCTTTTCTTGCGAAATTATTCATTTCCATCGCAAGGAAACTGTCATTAAATATAACAAGACCGACATTCACTACCGTCTGTGCATAATCTCCCATAGCCCGTGATGAGACTGTAAAGGTGTTGTATTTTACAACGGCAATGATCCATATCAGAAATGCAAGTCCCGCGCCAAGACCCGATGTCGGATAAACAACTCCCGTAATATCCGTCAGGAACGTATCCGGTCCGGAGCACAGCATAAGAGTCAGATTTGCGGCAAGTATGCGGATAAGGAGAGCTTTTTCGCGTTTCAGCTTTACTCTTCCGAACCATACGATCCATGAGGTCAGCGCCGAAAGGAATATCACTACCGTATAGATCGAATGGAACGTCCTCTCCGGACAATCAACGGCCTGCCAAGTAGTCCAGTTTCCGACACGGACAAATTCATCGACCTTTTCTCCCGAAAACAGCCACCAGTCTGTCAATGCGAGCGGTATCAGAATGAAGCGGACTATATTCTGTATTTTCCGGTTTACTCCGGCTTTGTGCAGCGCCACTATCGTTTCCGCAAGGGGGAATGTGTTGACGCCAAACAAGCCCGCACGGCGCAGATGCGAACAAACGGCAAAATCGCCGCATATACCGATAAAACCATATCCGAATCCCCATATCCCGACTGCAAGTCCCATAAGCAGTATAGCCGCACGGAAATATCCGGCTGACTTTTCACGTCTGAAAAACTGTACGCCATATACGGTCGATACGGTTCCCATTATTATAAGCGCAGCACTTAACAGAATTCCCATATCTTCAATATCTCCGGTTTACAATGTCTTTACCAGCTCTTCTGCGGCGGACAAGACAGCCTCATACTCCTTCATTACCTCGGCGTGACCAAGCTTTATATCATCAAACCGTCCCTCTTTTCCGGCAAGCTCGAGCTTTAATGCCATATCCGGCAGCATGACAGCGCCTATCGTCTTTGAAGTGCTTTTAAGCCCGTGTATCTGCACTGTATATTGCTTTGTATCTTCACTTTTAAGGGCAGCTTCAAGCTGTTCGCGCTTGACCGGGCTTTCACTGATGAATGTGCCGAGCATTTCTTTGTAAAATCCCGTATCATTTATGCAAAATTCCATTCCGGTAGAGATGCTGATGTGCCGCTCATTTCCGGCATTTGCTTGTTCCTCGGTAATATCCGTTTCGGGAGGGTTCTGAGCAGGTTGCTCCGCTATCGCAGTATCGGCAGCAGCGGGTTCTCTTACTTTATTATCGGCGTCAGCAGTCTTATAACCTATCTTTTCGGCGGGCAGATACTTTTTCAGTATCATTTCAAGACTTCTGACTTCTATCGGCTTCGAGAGATAATCGTCGAAGCCTGCCGAAAGGTATTCCTCCTTCGCGCCGACTATGGCATTGGCGGTCATCATTATCACCGCAGTGTTCTCGCCCAGCAGACCTGCAGTTTCCATATTCTTCCGCGTTTCAAGACCGTCCATACCTGGCATCATGTGGTCAAGGAAGATAATGTCATACCTGTTCTGCGAGACTGCCTTTATAGCGTCGCTGCCGCCGGCAACGATATCGACCTTTATGCCTGTGCGTTTGAGAAGTCCTCTCGCAACTTTAAGATTCATCATGTTGTCATCTACGACAAGAACTCTCGCATCGGGAGCGTAGATATACTCCCGGCTGTTTTCATTGTGACGGGACAGGCGCAGACGCTCCTCATAGTCACCGATAGGCTCGTCGTCAACGACCTCCTGCACTATATCGAACCAGAACCGTGAGCCCTCGCCGTAAACGCTGTCAAGCTGAAGCTCGCTTCCCATCATGACGAGAAGCTTCTGAACGATGGAGATGCCGAGACCGGTACCCTCTATCGCACGGTTTTTCTCGCTGTCAAGCCTTCTGAACGACTCGAAAAGCGCATCTCTGTCCTCGGGGCGGATACCGATACCGGTGTCCTGCACCTCGGTACGCAGAGTTATCTTGTCGCCGTTTCTGTCCGCTATAAGCATACGCAGCGTGACACTGCCCTTGGGAGTGTATTTGACCGCGTTTGTGAGTATATTGGTGATTATCTGTCTTATGCGCACATCGTCACCGTACAGCGTTTTGGGCAGGTTCCTGTCGATCTCTGTCTTAAATTCAAGATTTTTCTGTTCAGCTCTTTCAAGTACCATATTGACCAGATCGTTTATCATCAGCGCGGTGTCATAGCTTACAGGCACTATCTCCATTTTTCCGTCCTCTATCTTTGAAAAGTCGAGAATGCTGTTTATGAGCGTAAGCAGAGTGCGTCCGGCATTCTGTATGTTCTCGGAGTACTCCCTGATATCATCGCTGCCGCTCTCGCGCATTATCATTTCTTTCATACCGAGAACCGCGTTTATCGGAGTGCGTATCTCATGAGACATCTGCGCCAGGAACTGCGACTTTGCCTGACCTGCTTTTTCGGCTTCTGCGGCGGAATTTTCGAGAGTTTTCCGCACCCGCTTCTGCCATACGATCATTATATGGAGCAGTGAGCCTGTTATCGCTATACCCGCGCCGAATATCACTATGAAGACAATGATGTAGCTTACAAGACTGCCGTATATCACATTCCAGTTTTTCGCGCAGACAATAGTGAAGCCGGAGGTAGGGTCGGGTACTGCATAAAAGGCTTTGTAGCCGCCGTCATAGTCTTTGATGATGACAGTGTCCCCGGCGAGCACCGCATCAAGATAACCCGCCTGTTCAAGTGTTACCACGTTGCTTTCCGACATCTGATACTCCGGAGCGGGGTGATTTATGATCTGCCCGTCCGCGTCCGCAAGAAACGCATACCCCTCATCGGTATAGCTCGAATCAAGTATGCCGGTAAGCTTGTCAAGGAAGAAATCTATTCCGAAAACACCTAAGAAATTGCCGGTCTTGTCATATACTCTTTTACTGAATGTGACGCAGTAAGCTCCTATCTGGTCGTCATAATACGGTGCGGATACGGAGAAGCCGTCCTCTTTGTCCGACTCTATGGAATCTATGTACCACTGTCTTTCCTCAACGTGCCAGTCATCATCGGGCTCCCAGCCGTTGTTCATAATAACTGTATGCTCCGCGCGGGGATCGGTCATGTATGATACCGAGATATCATCATACTGCACGGTGATATCGTTCAGCCAGTCAACGCATTTGTCATAATCACCGAGCATTTCCGGCTCGGCGGAAATAAAGCTTACAAACATATCCAGCACGCTTTTCTGCTCGACTATCCACGACTCAAGTTCTGATGTGTAATCTCCCGTTTCCTTTTCCATACGGGTATTGCCCCAGTTTATCATAAGTACCGTTGATATCGCAATGCACAGTATCATCGTTACCGCGAGCAGCGCTATGATACCGGCGCAGGCAAGCTTGTTGGTGCGGTCGGAGATGTCTGAATCGGCATGTACGTCTTTTATTATCCTGCCGCTCTCCTGCTCTTTTTTGTCAGCATCGGTATCTACCGTATAAAGTGAAGCGAGCGCGGATTTCATTTTGAGCGAGGACTCACGCAGACGCTCCATATAGACTTCCGGCTCGTCGCTTGACCGGAGAAGGCGGTAATCGCTGCGCTTCACTATGTCTTCCATAGGCGCACTTATTCTGGCAACCGCGCCGCTGACCGCGCTCTCGGTATATTTAAGGCGCTGCTCTATCCTTCTCCTGTAACGTATGCTGAAAATGTACAGCAGTATCATTCCCGCAATAAGGCAGAGATTTACCGCCGTATTCGCAATGATACCTGTCATATTGTTCCGGTAGAGAGCGGTCTGGCTGACTACGGACAGCAGATACCATTCATTCGCGGTACGGTTGTAGAAGACAACGCTGTCTGTACCGCTTATTTTTGTGTGGAAATTAAGTGAGCTCTCACCGGAGGAAAGTATTCTCTGGAATACGGCGGTGTACTGCGGCAGAGCTGCGGAAATAGGCTGACCTACCGCGGCAACATCGGCATAACCGACTATCTGACCGCTCCCGCTGACAATAAGTGCGTCACCGCCCGCAATACTTATCTTTGAAACGCTCTCCTGCAAGCCTGTCAGGTTGAAGTCGAGCGCGACTACAGTCGTTCCGTCGGACAGCAGTTCCGACACCGTGAAGCACATTTCTCCCGACGCAAGATCAAGATATGGGGCAGTATAATAGATACTGCCGCTTCCCTTTTTGCGTGCGCCCTTGTACCAGTCGCGCTGAACAGGGTCAAAATCCTCCGGCATCACAAAATCCGGAATGCTGTACCAGTCCTCGCCTGCGGCATAGACGTTCGTGCAGCTTCCGACGGAATTGTTGTCCTTGTTAGTTTTGAGATAGGCGTCGATCTCATCTCCCGAAGCGTTTTCCTTGTAGAGCAGCTCCAGTCCCGACGCTATCTGTCTTGTGAGTATCTCCGCCTCGTACAGTGTCTGTTCAAGGTCTCCCGATACCGATTCGATCTGTGCGCGTCCTATCGCGTCTGCCTGTCCGCTTATCATCGAGTAGAACAGCCGGAAGTTGAATACCAGCACAAAACTCATGGCAGCGGCGAACACCGCCAGCAGCGCATAATTGAAGCGCTTTGAAAGGATATGCTTCGTTCCCGTCCTGCTCTTTTCCTTCGGACTGTACGCAAAGAGCAGACCGAAGCAGCCCCTGCCGCAGTTGCAGGCTACAGCCGAGGAAGCTTTCACATAATAAACATTGCGGAATATCGCGTATTTCCGGACTGTCTCCGCTATTTTTCCAAGCTCGGTGTCATCGAGTCCCGCATAGGTTATGAAAAGCGTGTCGGTCTCAATGTCATTCCTGCCGTGAAGCTGTCCGCGTATATAGGAGCGCATCGCCGCTTCGTGAAGTCCGTACACCATACCGCCTACGGCGATCCTGCTTTTCTTCATCACAAGCATGGGACGCAGCAGCATTCTTTCACACAGCTTGCGCATACCGCTGCCGAGCCTGCCGTTCCTGTTCATAAACTCAGGCTCGCGCACTATGAATGTCGATGATACCCTTGAAGCGTACTCACTGACCTCCGCACGGAGTTGCTGCATATTATGCTCTTCTCTTGCAAGCTCCGCCGCCCTGAGAACGACAAGTCCGAGGCCGCTGGAGATCTGTCCGGAGTCGAGAACATATACGCCGGGTACGCTTTCAGCCGCTTTTACCGCATTATCGTAGCCCTTGCTCGCATAACGCCCCATTGTTATGTGAAGTATCGCGGTATTGCCGCGTATGTTTTCTCTGAAAAAACTCAGATAATCCTCTTCCGAAGCAGCGTCCGACATAACAACATCGTCCGTTGTTTCCATATAATCAAGAAGATCGTCGGGGCTTATTTCCACGCCGTCAAGAAACTGACCGTCCCGTGTCCTGACAATGTTGGGAAGGACTCTGACCGAATATTCCCTGACAAGCTCCGGCGGCAGGTCACAGACGCTGTCGGTGGTTATCAGTATGTGAGGCTGTTCCCTTTCTTCACTCATCTGTGTCCTCCCGCAAAAATTGTTCCAGAACTCTGTGCATATTTTTCATGGATACCGGCTTTGAAAGGAATCCGTCAAAGCCCATACTGAGGAAATTGTCCCTCGCGCCGCTCATGGCGTTGGCGGTAAGCGCCACTATCGGTCTGTGCCTGTAATAGCCGCCGCTCAGATTCCGTATCGCTCTCATAGCGTCCGTACCGTTCATATCCGGCATCATGTGGTCCATAAATATGATATCAATGTTCTCGGAGCTGCATATACCGATAGCCTCCGGACCGCTCGCCGCCGAAAATACTCTTAATCCGAACCTTTGCAGCATGCCCTTTGCCACCATTATGTTCATCGGCTCGTCGTCCACCACAAGAGCCTTCTTACCGGACGGCAGACGGGACAGCTCTTCTTCGGTCTCAACGTCCATTCTTGCGGTCTGCTCTCCGGGACCGGACCGCTTTAAGAAGCCCACTACCGCCGGAAGATACACAGGCTTTCTGATGATGCTGACAGAACTGTCGGCGGGAAGCGTGAACTGCCCCCCGGAAAATACGCATACCCAGCATTGCTTTGCGATCCTTTCAAAATATGACGGGTCACTGCCATATTCGGCTTCGGCAATAAAAATGTGCGTTACGCCGCCCTTTTCCACCCGTTCTCTGAGCTGTGCCAGCGAAGTCACAACCGTTACGTCAACGCCCAGTTCTTCATGGACATGATCCACTGTCTTGTAATAGTACTCTCCCACTTCGCGACGCGCGTATTTCGACCTGTCAAACCAGCATACCGCATGGTATTTTCCCGCGCCGGAGATGCCTATGCAGCACGTCCGGTCAGCCACCTTCTGCGGAACGGTGACGTGAACATGGGTCCCCTTGCCGCTGCTTTCAAGTTTTACAAAACCGTGCATTGAACGCACTATCCCGTGGACTATCGCAAGTCCGAGACCAAGCCCGCCCCTGCGCCGCTCGGTGCTGTCATCGGCTGCAAAAGTGCCGCTGAACAGGCGGTTCCTGTATTTGTTCTCGATGCCCACGCCCGTATCATATACGTCTATATTGAGGTTGATATCATCTCCCTGCGGACGGGAGCTGATATAAAGATATCCGCCGCCGGATTCCGTGAATTTCACCGCGTTGTCAAGCAGACATTCGAGTATCTTGCGGAGACGCTTTGCATCGCCGATAAGCACACGCGGTACGGCAGGAGATAGATCGACTGCAAAATCCGCGCCTATGTATGACTTGGTAAAAACGCTCCGTATCGTGTCATAGATCACCGACTCCGGCTCGTACTCGCTTTCCGCGATACGGAAACGGTCAGTCTGAAGTTCGGAGAATATAAGTATGTCGCTTATCTGGCGCTGTATGCGCTTTCCGGCACTGTACAGCGCATACAGGTCATCACTGTATTTTTCCGGAAGACCTGCGTCAAGCATCAGCTCGCTCAGTCCGCAGATAACGTTTATGGGCGTTCTGAGCTCGTGGGACATATTGGCAAGAAACTGCTTTGTATCATTTTTAGCGTCTGCCGCTTCCTGCCGCAGTTCGTCCTTTTCATTCCCGTCCTTGCGGCCGATCCGGATAAAATATACGGCTATCCCCGCCGCGAACGAAAGGCAGAAGATCCCGAGAGCTATTCTTGAATAGACCGTAGTTGAAGTATTGGCATTCAGATATCCGGTTATAAAAATATTCACGGCGATGTATATAGGGTATGACAGAGCCGTCAGCAGAACAAGCTTGACATCATTCTGCCGCGAGAGTATAACTATAAGCAGGCACAGTAATATCGGTATATCGGTTATGGGTATGCCGTGAAGAGCATAGAACATCAGAACTCCGAGAATGACGATGATATACAGGTACAGCCTGACCGCGGGCTTTCCCGTGTCCGTAAAATGCATCACCCAGCATAAAACGCACGCACCGGTTATGATGGGTATAGCCGGAAGTTCCCACTGTGACAGTACGATTATTATATCAAACACCACCGTCATCACGGAAAACATACCGAGTAAGATCATGTGAAATGATGTTTCAAGATCCCTGCCGCGCATACGTCACACCTCTCTCATTTTATAATCCACATCTTCGTCTATCATTGCGAGCATTATGTCCGCAAACCTCGGGTCAAACTGTGTACCCCTTCCTTTTTCGATCTCGCTGCGGACTTTTTCCTGAGACATCACGTCACGGTAGCTTCTGCGGCTCGTCATAGCGTCGTAAGCATCTGCTACGGCGATTATCCTTGCTTCCTCGGGAATATCGCCGCCTTTCAGACCGTCCGGATAGCCTCTGCCGTCATAGCGCTCATGATGCCACCTTGCACCTGTCGCAAGCTTCGGCATCTCCTGTATATTTTTCAGTATCCGTGCGCCCATTACCGGGTGGGTCTTGATGATCTCATATTCTTCGTCTGTGAGACGAGCAGGCTTGTTAATCACAGCGTCGGGAATACCAATCTTGCCTACATCATGCAGAAGTCCCATCATATAGATGTCGCTCTGCCGCTGCGCCGGATATCCCGCGCGCCTTGCTATCTCCATTGAATACTCCGCGACTCTGCCGGAATGTCCGTTTGTATAGGTATCCTTTGCGTCGATCGCGTCGGCAAGAGACTTTACAACTTGCACAAACAAAGCTCTGTTCTCACTGGTTTTGCGCTCCACTTCAGCGCTAAGAGAGCGCTGAAGGGTAGTCAGCTCAATAGTATGCCTTACACGGAGCAGAAAGATCTCCGGCGCAAACGGCTTTTTGATAAAATCCATAGCGCCGAGGGAAAGACCTTTGCTCTCCGACTCCGTATTATCATCGGCGGTAAGGAATATTACCGGTATCTCCGATATTTCCCGCTCCATGCTGCGGAGCTTTTTCATTGTTTCAAATCCGTCCATGTCGGGCATTATTATATCGAGAAGAATAAGATCGGGAATGCTTTTTTCGACATGATCAAGCAGAGCCTGACCGGATCTGAGCGTGGTGACACCGTATCCTGCTTTGTTCAATATATGTTCTGCCATGCGCAGATTCGGGTAATCGTCATCAACAACAGCTATGCTGATCTTGTCGGAATGCTTCACATGATCGTCCGTGCTGCCGACGAACTCCGTTTCAAACGACGCAAGGAGCTTGTCGCCGTGCAGCTCACACCAGCTGCGGAGAAGATTGCCGATGACCTTTTCCATCGCTTCCCTGCGGACATCTGTGAGAAACACAAAATACCTGTCCGAGCGGTTTCGCATGAAAATGTCGGATTTCCGCAGAGATTCCCTTATATGATTTCCGAATTCGGTACAAAGCTCCTTGTATTCGTCCTCATCAGTACCCGCGTTCCGGGACAGCGTAAACATCACTTTGCAGGCTGTCCGGTTATTGCGTATGATGTACCTCATCACATATCTGTAAACATACGCGAAAGATTCGCTGTCGAGCTGCAATGCGACATTCGGTATAGAGCGTTCGCCGAGTATCTCCGAAACACTGTGGATATCAAGGATATCATTTTCTTCATCGTCCGGGAAATCATCTGCGCTGTACAGCGCACAGCCATGCTTTCCGTGCCGCTTTACGCTGTAAAGCGCCTTGTCCGCAAGCTTCAGAAGAGAATCATAGTCGTTGCCGTGATCCGGCACCGTCACAGCTCCTATCGACGCGCCGATAGGTATCTGCATATCTTCGCCCATAAGCTTCTTTGCGTCTCTTATCATGTCCTCATTTATTTTCGCCGTGATCTCCGAAAGCTTTTCATAGCTGAGCTTTTCCGGGCAGAATGAAACAAACTCGTCGCCGCCGAACCTTGCCACCCTGCTATCTTTCGGAAGAGCAGCGGAAACTATCCGCGAAAAGCTTATCAGCACCTCATCGCCGGTCTCATGACCGTAGATATCATTTACAAGTTTGAACGAATCAAGGTCGATCATCAGCAGACAGCCCGGTTCCGATGAACACAGCCGTGAAAATTCCACGCCGGCAGCTCCCTTGTTCAGAAAGCCCGTGAGTTTGTCGATCGTCGCCTCGTTCTTGAAGTTCAGCATTTTTTCCTGCTTTGATAAGACATTGTTTATGCGGCGCAGAAATACTTCCGGAACAAACGGTTTTTTTATGTAATCCGATACGCCTGCTTCAAATCCGTGAGTCTCGGCGTCTGCACCCTCGGCAGCGGTAAGAAAAACGACCGGGGTCTCCTCCCACCCGTTTGCCTTTTCAGTCTCGCGCAGCTTTGCGAGCGCCTCGAATCCGTCCATTTCCGGCATGCTTATGTCAAGCAGTATCAGATCGGGTGTGCCGTTCTCGGCTACGCAGTCAAGAAGCTCCTTGCCCGAACTCAAAGACGTAACGCGCATATCGTTCCGGCTTAGTATATATCCTGCTACCTTCAGATTTAAGATGTCATCATCAACAACTATTACCCACTTTTCCATATAGCAATCCTTTCTGAAACAAGCTGCTGTCTGTTTCGGGAGCCTTCTTTACTGCGTCATGCAGTTACATAAATTTCTCCTAACCCGTCATGGTTCATACTGACCTGTACATCGCAAGCATCATAGCTTTGAGCGTTTCAAGCTCCTTCATATCGTCAGATCCCGTTTCCGGCTTATATACAAGCCCCACCGCGTATCTTGTGACCGCCGCAAGCATGAGATGGAGCGTTGTTGAGAACATTTCTGTTTCCGGTATGTCGATGCGGACTGTCTTATCCGTCTTTGCCCGTTCATATATCATACGGAAGTACTCTCCGAAATTTTCTATCATGCCATAGTATGTTTCAAGAGCAGTTTTTTCTGTTCCTGCACTTTCCACATACATATTGAACATCTGATTGAAACGCAGAAGATCCTTTTTCTCACGGTACAACATCAGAAATCCGTCAAGGTAGAATTCGAGCAGTTCCGCCGCTGTCATGCCGTCAATGTTTGCTTCCTCACGCCTCTTGCTGTCCAGTTCCCGGATCTCATTCCATTTTTTTGTAGCTACCTCGATCACAAAACCCTGTTTTTTATCGAAATAGCGGTAAAGCGTTGCTATCCCGCAGCCTGCCGCGTCAGCGATGTTCTGCATAGATACGGACTCTATGCCTCTCTTTGTAAAGATCTCAAATCCTTTTTCAAGCAGAACCGTCCGCCTTGCAGCCATCAGTTCCGCATCAAATTCCCTGCTCCACATACTCTTACCGCCTTTTGATGATCCATTGTCTATATTTGATAAACATTTTATCATAAGGTCCGGAATTTGTCAATAGAATTGATAATATAAAATCCTGCCGATATCTGATATAGGTCTCTCTGAAAAATATTGTCGGTGAAAGGCACTTTAGGTGGTGCAATAATGCTTAAGCATAACTGATCTGATATTCTTTTCACGAATTTTTAATAATCCGTGGCGTTACAGGACTGCATTTTGCGTTTGCGGCAAAGCGTGATATATCGTAAATGGATAATATGTTCGCAATCCAAAAACAAAACCCGCCTAACAATCTTGTTAGACGGGTTTTCAATTGGAGCTGGTGAACGGACTCGAACCCCCGACCGTGGACTTGTTTTAAAGCGACGATTGCTTAATTGCGTACAATCCCGCTCGTACTGCGGGATTGAGCCGTTTTCCAGCTAAATGTTCATTTTTCAATAATAACCCTGAACCGAGTAATTACTCTGATATATGTTATTTTACCATATCCTGAGTCCAATGTCAAGCAATTTTTTTGACTTGCTCGGCTGCATCAAGCCTGCCAATGAACCGATAATGTATCTCGATCTGCTGATACTCCCTGCCGTCCGAGCCGACCTCTTTGTGATGAACAACAATCTTATCGATCAGCGCGTTCAGTATCTCAGCGTTAAGATCATTGAGATATGTGTATTTGCGAATGACATTGATGAACTTATCGGCGGCATCTGTCTGCTCTTTAAGCCTGTCGATCTCAGCTTTCAGCGTGGGCAGTTCCTTGCGGAGAGCATTCTGCTCGGCATCGTATGTCTGCTGCATTATCTCGAATCTGCTTTCAGGGATCTTGCCGAGTGCGCTGTCCTCATAGAGCTTATTCAGCACCTTGTCGATCTCTGTGATACGAGAGGTTTTCTGATCGTAATCGGCAGTCAGAGCAATGATCTTTTTGTCCGCATTTGAACTGCATCTGCTGTCGAGAAGCTGTCTGAACCTGTCCGCATCATACCCGTATGCTCGAATCACGCGCTGAATATCCGCGAATACGACCGCGTACAGATCGTCATATGTGATGTAGTGAGAGGCGCAGTATTCCTTGCCGTGGGTCTTGTACATCCAGCAGGAGTACGAGCCGTGGTAGCTTCCGTCCGCTCGCTGTTTCTGAGAATAGGTGAGGGCATGACCGCAGTCTGCACACTTGACAAGCCCTGCGAACATCTGCACCTCGCCGGTCTTGATCTCCCTGTGCTTGGACGAGAGCAGCTTGTGGACATTATCCCAAATCTCCTGTGTGATGATCGGCTCATGGCAGTTCTCAGTAATAATCCATTCCTCTTTCGGTACTTTGATACGCCGTTTGCTTTTCATTGAACGGTTGCGTTCCTTGCCGTAAACAAGCTTTCCGAGATACACTTCATTATTGATTATGACACGGACGCTCTCACAGTGCCAGTCGAATTCCTGCCGCCAGTAATCGGATTTGAAGTAATCCGGGTTGTTCAGATTAAAGTATGCTATTGGTGTCAGCACCTTTTCTTCTCGCAGTATCTTTGCAATGCGGGTGAAACCATTTCCCTGAGACGCGAGTGTGAATATCCTGCGGACTACCTCCGCGGCAGGCTCGTCAACGATCAGGTGATGCCTGTCATTCGGGTCAAGCTTGTAACCGAAAGGTGGTTTTGAACCTATGAACTGTCCGGCTTTTGCTTTCGCTTTCTTCGCGGATTTAGTCTTCTTGCTTGCCTCACGAGCATAGTATTCGTTTATGACATTGCGCATCGGGAACATCATATCGTAGTCATTCTGCGACGAATCATAGCAGTCATCGACTGCGATAAACCGAACTCCCATGTCCTTGAACTGCTCGACATACATTCCCACTTGAATGTAGCTGCGTCCGAAGCGGGACTGGTCTTTTACGATCACCGTGTCGATAAGTCCGCGCTGTATATCTTCATACATTCTGCCGAA
>JAGAWN010000070.1 GCA_017941355.1 Ruminiclostridium sp.
CCTTCGGTGCTTGAGTTCTTTTTTTATTGATCCTATTTTGTCCATTGGCTAAACAACTCCAATCTGGTCTTAAGACCTCTTTGGACTATTTTAGCATATTTGAACCTACTTTTACAGGCGCATGATTATTGAGCGGATACGTTATATCCAACGGTAACCACTCATGGTGTGCTGTATATCTGAACGGCAGATGGACAGAATTCGACTGCACAATGACTCAAAAATACGACGTAAACACCGAAGACGTCAATGTTCGCACAGAACACAAATATCGCAGATACGATTATCTGTTAATTGCTGGCAGAATCGATCCCGATGGAACCCTGAAAGCAATTAACACATCTCTTGCATGCTGCCCCGGCTGGAGCGACTTATCAAAATCATTCTCCGCATAAAAAATTTACTATATGCATAAGCATAAGAAAGGAACCCAATATGAAAAAAAGGATAATAAAAATGGTATCGTTGCTGCTTGCGGCATCGATCACGCTGACATCATGTTCCGTAAACCCGCTTGACCCCTTCGGCTTTTTCAGCAATAAAGACGATGAAGGCGATAAAAAAGGAGAAACAACAACAAAGAAAGAAGAAAACAGCGGATTTCTTGACGGCATTTTAGGTATATTTGGCAATAACAAGCAGACCGGACTCAGAGAATCTACGGTCAGCAAGGAAGATCTGACTAACGTCTCGAACGAACCCTATAACTACAACGGAAGCGAAGGCAAATATACCGGAGAATGGTATGAAGGTCACCCCGAGGGCGAGGGCAAATTCTTCGTGAGCAACGATGAATACTGTGACGGCCAATGGGTGGACGGAAAGCCCTGCGGTGATGTCAAGCTTTGTCTTCCCCGCGGCGAAGGGGCATATATGCGCTATGAGGGGGTATACGCGGACAATGAGCCCTGCGGAGTAGGATATATGGAATATGGATATTCCGACGATCAGGGCTGGGGATATGTCAAGGGAGATTTCAGCGATAAGAGCTCTCTGCGCTGGTACAGCTTCAACGAGGACAACTTCCCTGTCGATATGGGAGTATATTCCTCGAATGGTGAAAAGATAAGCTATACCGAGGAAAAAGGAGTCACGGGCGTTGATTTTGAAAAACCGGAAAATATTCCGGTATTGTTCTCCCCCACTATAGAGAGCGTATATGAATCCGATAATTGGAAGTACGCTCTGTACTATTCCGGAAAATTCTACGGACCTACCGATGAAGATGGCTTGCCGAATGGTCTGGGATATTACAGCGCTTCCGAAAAATGGTATAACAAATATGTGAATTCTGAGGGAACATTCTATCAGGAAGACTATTATAACGGCGAATTTGGCAGCGACTACACTATTGAGTCGTATGAGGAGGACTACAAGGACACCGAGTGTATCCTTGTCAATGTGAGATGCTTTGGTAATTGGGAACACGGCAAGCTTATCGGAAAGCATTTTCTGACATACTACCTTCCCGATACCGGTGAGGTCATAAAGCAAAAATACACAGAGGTGAATGAGGAAGGCGAACACACCGGTATTTACACCGAAGTTACGATGACTAATAAATATAATACAAGCTATGTCAGTGCCGAATTGCGCGGTTTGGCTAAATCGAGATGCAAAATGATCATAAAGAAACATGATATGGATTCAGAAGCTGCAGACCTCAAGAATTACAAGAAAGGTTCAGACGGGTATTATAAAAGTGGTGATTATGAGACCATAGAATACTATGAGGACGGGACAGTAGGGTATTTCTGGTACTATTATACTATAACGGATACCGCTGAATATGAGAAACTGCGCAACAGCGGCAAAAACTTCTGGATTGATCCGGTATGCGTAGGAGTATATTATATTTACGACGAAAACGGCAATGTTGTAGAACAGGGTCAAGCGTATCGTGGAGTATGGCGCGATGACGAGTTTATCGAAAACAACGAGCGTATGGAAGCCCAGAAAGCAAAACGAGACGCACTTTATCTCGGTATCTTTATAGGACTTCTTGCTGTCGGAACCGGGATCATTGTGGCTGATGCCAAAAACTTCAACGACAAAGTCGATGCGTATAATAAGGCAGTACAAGCTCATCAGGAGAATGAATACAAGTATAACCAGCTTATCGACCAGGCCGACTCCGCCGTAAGCTCCGGTAATTATTCGGAAGCGGAAAGGCTTTATAAAGAAGCAAGCGATATCCCGATCATAACGGTTCCCAGCTTGTTCTGAGCATGTGCCAAACGAGTTTGTAAATTGATAAAACTCCCGGAGCGAAGATATAAAAACAAAAATCCGGCTGTCGGTCAAATGACAGCCGAGTTTTCTTTGCGCGGGAACATGGGGATCTTTTCGGAAAACCAAAAAGAACGGTATTGCTGTCGTCCTTCTCTGGTGAAATAAAACTGTCGTTGTCAATTAAACCTTCAATCAGATCTTCGTTTACCTCCGAATATACAGCTTCCGAAACGAGAACTTCGCAAAATAGCTTATTTCAAATTGCTGTGTGGACATAAAGAAAAGAGCGGCATCACCATATTACAGGCAATGCCGCTTTTAGCGTTTATTCTGTTTGTGAGTCTGTATTATTACATATCCATTCAACAAGTTCATCTGCGCTCATATTTCCGGATGCGACCTTTAACCCAATATCAGCAAGTTCGTTTTACATACAGTCAATTTTTATCCCGTTTAAGGAAAGAAATGTCAGCATAGTATGAACGCCTATCCGTTTATTTCCGTCCACAAATGGGTGATTTGAAATAAGTGAATATCCTAACCTTGCTGCTTTCTGTTGTAAATCAGGATAGAGATCATCTCCGTCAAAAGTTTGGAACGGAGACTCAAGAGCGGAGTCAAGCAAGCCGTCATCACGAACACCGTCAATTCCTCCGGTTACTTGAATCAACTCGGAGTGTAATTGCAATATCTGTGATTTTGTCAGCCTTATCATTTTGCAAGCTCCCTATATGCTTCAAGATTTTTCTCTATTAGTCTTTTAGATACAAACGCTACCTCTTCATCTGAAACAGTCTGATATTTTTCGGTATCAGCGGTTTTAATATTGTTTTTTTTCCCTTTTGTCATCCCTGTAAGTATTACTATGATAGCATTTAACTCTTCCTCTGTGAGCGTATCTAACATACTGTAAGCTATTTCCTTTGCACTCATATCAATACCCCCTTTGTATAGTTCCGTGGTTCTGTTCTTACTACTATTATATAATGTATGCAGTTTTTTGTCAAGTATGTGAATGACCTACTATTACATCTGGGAGACCTTTTATTAGATTTCAATATGTAAAGTCCCCCCATACCTATATATTGACTATAATATGATTTTATTGTAAGCAATCCGAATACAGAAAGCTTCCCGTCGTGCATCTTTTCGGAAAACCTTCCTTTTTATATGTGAGCGTTAATGTCAGAAAAATCGGTATCAAAAATGATCGCAGCGGGCAAATCATTCTTTTGCAGGAACATCAGCATATATGCAGTTCCAAAACGGATATTACTACAAAATTGCACATATAATAAAAGAAGTGTCATGGACATATTGGCAAAATGTCATGGACGTGATATAATGTCCATGACAGGTCATTGTAGGGGGCAAGTGCATGAACATCGGAAAAGAAAATGAAATGATAGAATTCCAAAAATCAACATCCGAAATGAAGGCAGGCATCATTTCCTTTGCGAGTATCCTGAACAAACACGGTAAAGGTGAATTGTATTTTGGCGTAAAGGATAATGGTGATGTTATCGGGCAGGAGATCGGAAAAGATACCGAACGGAAGATATCAAGGGAAATCGGCGACTATATCAAGTCGTTGATTTGGTATGAGATACAAACCAAGTATGCCGATGACGGCAGAGCATTCATAGAAGTTATATTCAACGGTAACAACGCCCCATACTCCGCGTATGGAAAGTATTATCAGCGTTTCGCCGATGAGGATAAACAAATTTCGGATGTTGAGCCGGAGCGTTTATTCAAGTCGAGACGTAAGGACTACTCTGAATGGGAAAACGAGGATTCAAACGAAACTGCGTCTGATGTTGACGAGCATCTCCTTAAAAAAGTGATAAATGACGGAAATGAATCCGGCAGGATCAATTATGAGTACACAGATACGGCTTCTGTCCTGTCAAAGCTTGGAGTTCTCAATGCCCGGACACATTACTTGACCAATGCAGGAAAAGTCCTTTTTTCGGGCAATCATCCGATACTTCTGAAAACTGCGATTTATGCAAGCACAACAAAGGATACCTTTATAAAGCTGAACCACTTTGAAGGAAATATTTATGAATGTATAGATGAAGGAATCTCGTTTATTCTTTCCGCGATCAACTGGAATGTCAGCATTACCGGAAGCGCAAAAAGAAACGAGATGAACTCATTTCTTGTAGAGCTTCCGTCCTTCTTGTACATATCATTTATCGCTTTCATGCACTCCGGAGAGATGTGAAAAGCGTACTTTATCTTTTTTGACCCCACCTCGGATGCCTTAACATCGGCATTTTCTTCTGTTTTCACGGGATTTGACCCCCGATTTCTGCTCCTGCTCATATTTTGACCCCTTTTCCACAATTGGCTTTATCCCTTAACGGCGGGCTTTGCCCGACGATGTTGACGGGCGAGGCGGCGAAAAGACGCCCGCCCTTTTTCCTGCATAAAAATCATAGCCCCAAAACCACCCCTCACGGCTGCTCACGAGACGGTCGAAATCGCTTCAAATCAACTCCGGTTCCTGCTCCTTTGTCGTTCCTCCGAAACGCCGTCAGAAACGGCTCAAATTTGCGTCCAGACCTCTCGGTCGTATCGTTTCTCCACCTGCACCCGATAATCGCACACGGGGCGAAACAGGGCGGTTGTTGGCGATATGACTGTTCTATCTTGTCCTACATACCTGTGATCTCCTTTCAAAACGCAAAAAGCCCTTGGATATCACTATCCAAAGGCATTTCGCTTGTATTATTCAATTATAATCTCGGCTCATAGCTCTGTGCTATATCCTCTTCGACATCGTCCTCGGTATTATCATTTGCCATACCGCCATGCATATCCATAGCCATATCATGCACATCATCTATGCGCTTTTCTACTGCTTCCGCTACTGCAGCGGCTCTGTCTGCACCCAGGAACATTGCGGCTCGTTCGTCAGAAAGTATCTCGGATATTTCATCGTCTATGCCGTCCAGTTTAGAGAAGTCAAGCCAGTCAAACGATGTCACAAGTTCCAATTGTGCCTTGTGATGTTTCTTGAAGGGCTTGCATTCCACCGCTGCGTTTCCTCTTATCTGCGCCGGTGTCAATTCATAACCGAGCGAGGAGCCACTGTCGAATACGGGCGCAGCACCGATCCATTGGAGCGTTTCAGCGTTCCGTATAAGTCCGAAGTTATTAAGATGTCTGTCCTCATTGGCTATGATATAATCGAGTGTTATCATCTGATCGAGAGCGTGAACTATATCGTTTATCCCTATTCCGCTGCAGCAGTTGATGTAGTGCTGATAACGTGAGATATCGTTAGGCTGCTTTACCGTCAGCATAATCTGCCATGCACTCACAAGATCGGTTTCGGCAGTGATAAAATCATCGCATATGCAGTATGGAGCATCTTCATCCCATATGAGTTCATAGTCAATGTGCGGTATATCAAGCCGCCGCATTATCGCAGAAGCAATTACCTCATTGTAAGGCTGTTGCTGGAATGGCTTACTGCCGCCCTTTATAAGGCATCTCTTTTCATCAACGATCTTCCAGCGCTTTTTCAGATTACCGTTAGATGTGTTGTCCGGAGAAAAGAAATCAAAGTTTCTTTTACTTGAGGGCTTTCCGAACAATATATCACCTATGTCATGTGAGAACGGGTTCTCAAAAAAGTTCACGTTGCTCCATGAAACATCGCTATTTTCCGGCTTTATCCAGTATTGGTCTGACAAACTCAATCCGTAACAACGGGTAAGAAGCGCGCTCGGAGTTGCAATGCCAAGTGTCTCGAGGACATTCCTGAGTCCCGAACGGCTCGCGGGTATGGACCGATTTATCCACCAATCATTAAGGTCAGCACGCTCTGTAGCCCCTTTTTTGAACCCTACACCGACAGGCAGATGTTCCGCGGCGTATGTTTCGGGAACCTTTAATATATGTCCTGTGTTCTCGTCCATCTCAAGCTCCGCGACAGGAGTATTTTTATGCATCAAAACATATTTCACGGTCATCACCGTCCTTTACTTGTTTTTTATTATACCACCATTCTGACTATAAATCAAGCATTATTTTCACTGTCAGCCGAAGGATTTCTCGGCTTTGGTGCAGGCTGCTGCTTGCTCATCATGTCAATAAAATCACGGACATTCTGAGGAACGGTCTTGGCGTACATCTGCTCGGCGAACCGCGTCAGTTCTTCTTCCACGGTATATCCTTTATCGGTGCTGTGGCATTTGTCAGTCTTTGCGTACTTGTGTTCTCTTTCATCGTTTCAGGCAAAGTAAAACGGGTCGAAGTACGGGAGCTTGTAACAGAATTAAACAAGGCTATAAATCGCAGTAATATGCGGTTTATAGCCTTGTTTTGTTATTGAATACGGCTGCGCGGTGTGGGTGTGTCCATATAGAGTGTTTACAGTTGTGCCTGTTGTGGTATGCTCCATAATTCTGATTATGACTTATGTGGAACGGAAAACAGGTGCGCCAATAGGCTAAGGTTATTTGATTTACTTCTGCTTTTCGGAAATCTTACGGACAAATGCTGCAAGCTGATCACAGCACAGCAACGGCGAAATATGACCACCTTCGACCAGACAGATGTCTTTGTCCGGCGCATCCACTTTCTCATAGTATTCCACGGCAACCTCAACCATTGTCCCGACATTGTGATCATTTTTTCCCTGTATCAAATAGAACGGTACCTGATACTGCGTCCGGTTCGCAATGATATCCACCTATCCGTTGTAATCATAAAACAGCTTATCGAGCATTTTGTCAAGTCCACTCCTGTCACCGAGAGCGGCTTTGATAAATGTGCCGATATTGAAGAGCATCAGCTTCAGATAAAGCCAGTCGCCCATATCATCGTATTTCCTTGTGGAATTGATAAATCTTGAAATCGCGCTTTCGGTCTCTTGGCTTTTGGTATTGTTCTGTGATATAATTGACATGGCACAGTCCTCCGCGGCAACAATGACGCATGGATCCATACCGTTTCACGGAGATTCGTAACTCTGCAAACAGAACACCCAATACCGCTTTATTGACATACAGAAAGCCGCAGAAAACTGCGGCTTCGTGGATCAATCGGTATTCTTGCAGATCGTATGTCAAGCGGCTCACGGGCATATCGTATTTCTCTGACACAGCAGACAAATACGGACTTTCCACACAGACTATCTGCTGTTCCGTTTTCTGTCGTCAAGCCGTTTGCCAAGATAACAGGGGAACGATCTGCACTGTTTTTACTGCTTCAGTTTCCAGGCGAGGTCGTTTAAGAACAGCTGCTGTTCAAGGCTCTCAACAGTAGTATTCTTCGTGATATGTACGAACTCGATCCCCATGATGTTTGCCCAGTCCTTCATCTGTTCGGCTGTAACATCATAACTCAGTACGGTGTGATGTGCGCCGCCGGCGGTTATCCAGCACTCAACGCCGGTGGTGAGATCGGGGAATGCTTTCCACATAACTCTCGCTACAGGCAGGTTCGGCATCGGAAGTATCGGCTTCACAGCCTCTATATCCTGCACGATAAGGCGCAGCCTGCCGCCCATGTCGATAAGGCTGACAACTATCGCGGCTCCGGCATGACCCTCGAACACAAGTCTTGCAGGAGGCTCACGGTCACCGATACCGAGATGATGCACCTCGATACGGGGCTTTGCAGCTGCCACGGACGGGCATACTTCAAGCATGTGCGCGCCGAGACTGTACTCAGCATCGGGATTCAGGTTATATGTGTAGTCCTCCATAAACGCGGTGCCGCCGGTCTGACCCTCGCTCATAGCTTTCAGTATCGCGGTCATTGCGGATACTTTCCAGTCACCCTCGCCGCCGTAGCCGTAACCCTGCGCCATAAGGTGCTGCGAAGCAAGACCCGGGAGCTGCTTCATACCGTACAGATCCTGGAATGTATTGGAGAATGCCTTGCAGCCCTCCGCGTCCAGCATCTTCTTCATCGCGATCTCTTCGCGCGCCTGATAGCGGACTGTCTCTATGTCGTCGGTATTGAAGTCATACTCAGCATGGTATGTATCCATCAGTGCGTCGATCTCGGCATCGGTGACTGCGTTCATCGTTTCCACCAGCTTGCCCACAGGGAAAGTGTTGACCTGCCAGCCCAGCTTTATCTGCGCTTCCACCTTGTCGCCCTCGGTGACTGCTACCTCGCGCATATTGTCGCCGAAGCGCATGACTTTGAGTCCCTTTGAGAACGCCGCGCCTACAGCCACCCTCATCCAGCTTCCGATACGCTTCTGAACGTCCTCGTCCTCCCAATGCCCTGCGATCACCTTGCGCGGCATACGCAGACGGGCTGCAATAAAGCCGTGTTCGCGATCACCGTGAGCAGCCTGATTGAGATTCATAAAATCCATATCTATCTCTTCATTCGGTATCTCACGGTTGTACTGTGTAGCAAAATGGCAGTATGGCTTCTGAAGATCGGCAAATCCGTTTATCCACATCTTTGACGGGCTGAACGTGTGACACCATGTGATGATACCGGCGCACTTCGGGTCATAGTTTGCCTCGCGTACAGCCTCGGTGATCTCGGCGTTGCTCTTTACGGTAGCCTTATATACCAGCCTGCACGGAAGATTTCCGGAAGCATTGAGCTTGTCGGTCATCTCCGCCGCACGTTTTGCAACGGTTGTCAGCACATCATCTCCGTAGAGCGTCTGGCTGCCTACCAGGAACCAGAATTCGTAGTCTTTTAACATTTGTTTATCCTCCTTTGTATTATGGGAACCTCTTTTCTTTTCAGTACGGTCTTTAGGGAACCGCTGATTAAATCGACATCAGAAATAGCAGTGATGATATTATACGCCTTTCACGGTGTCGATTCTTGGGTAAAAGCGATTTAATCAGCGATTCCTTAGAGGTATCTTTCAGATCCGTATTTCCGTTCGTGAACGATCAAAGAAGTGACTTTATACAGCTTTCCACCTTTGACATATCCGCTGTCGGTTCAAAACGTGCAGCGACATTTCCGTCTCTGTCAACTATGAACTTGGTAAAATTCCACTTGATGTCGGGTTTTGCTCTCCACCGTCTGTCCATGTTGGTAAACATATTCTCAAGCTGCTCTTTAAGAGGGTGATCGTCGAGTCCTTCAAAGCCTTTCTGTGATTTCAGATATGTGTAAAGAGGCAGTTCGTTTTCGCCGTTCACATCTGACTTTTTCATCTGGGGGAATGTGGTGTTGAATTTGCTGACACAAAACTCATGTATCTCATCATCTGTTCCGGGAGCCTGCATACCAAACTGATTGCAGGGAATATCGAGTATCTCCAGCCCTTTGTCGTGATAATCCCTGTAAAGCTGCTCGATAGGCGCATATTGTGGAGTGAATCCGCAGCCGGTAGCGGTATTGACGATCATTATCACCTTTCCCTTAAAATCGGAAAGCTTAAAATCCTCACCGCTTCTTGTTTTGACAGTGTAATCATAGATCATTGTACAGACCTCCTTTTCCCTCTTATTATAGCACATATCTCTTGGTTTTGCAACCTATTTTTTCCGGCTTGACCTCAAATGAGATATTTTCCGGAGTTTTTCTCATTTTGCGGTGCAGTCACTGTATATTCTCCTTTCCGGACATAAAACCGCTCACCTTATGCTGTAAGCACAAAGTGAGCGGTTCTTTCATGTGTAATGCAATGCTGTCATCATATCTTTACGGTCTTTGACCACTTGCTGTAAAACTTTGTACCGTCAACGGTTTTGTATCCCCGCATCCGGAACACATACGAACCGCTTTTAAGCTTAACGGTGTATGATGTCTTTGAGGACGACGGCCTTGTGAGAGTCTTGAAGGTCTTGCCGCCGTCGGTAGAATACTGTAACTGATACTTTTCGCAGCCTTTTGACGCACTCCATGTAAACTTGTAAGTTTTGCCGGAGCGAACCGCTTTCAGCGTGGGTTTGCCCGGTACGATCCTGAAAGTCTGACGAACGACGTTGTATTTATCGTTCGTGAATCTTGCGGCAGCTGTCGCAATGCCGACCTCTATGTTGTTTTCGTACGTCAGAGTGTAGTCGGTACCCTTTACAAGTTTTTTTCCGTCCTTCTCGATAGACAGATCGGGCTTGATCTCCTTGCCGGTGTAAGCGAAATCACCTATGGTACCCACCTTGTACGGGCTTTCATGCTTTTCTTTCGAAACATACCCGCTTACCCCGTTCCGGAACTCAGCGTTCAGTTTTTGGGGAAACTTAAAGTCCCCCTGTATTGACACTGCGGGAATGAAATGATATAATAAATAAAATACCTCAAAGCCAAGTTGCCGGAGAGGCGTTTATGTCAAATAAAAACACAGACGAACTCTACGCTCTGACAGACCGTGACAGTTCCGGATTTTTGGATTCAATAGAGAAACATAAGTTCAGCGATCCCACGCAGCTCCTGACTGCCGGACAGTGCGGGATACTATACCCCAGAGTAAGGAGAGACGCCGCTATAATATGCTGCATCAAGGAAAAAATTTCAATGTCGGAATAATATGCACTCAACTTTCCCGACCACTTATCCGGAGGTAAAGATCATGTTTGGTGGATACTATGAAAAGCTATTGCAGCAGTTGTCGCTTGATTACAACTGTACGCCGGAAGATCTGAGGGCGAATGAAAACATCGTCACAGTTTCAAAGCTGAATGAGGGAAGAAGAAGCTACAGTCCCGGCAAGCCTTTTCTGCAAATGGTGACGCTCGGCAGAAATTCCGTTATCATGGCAGATGAATGTCTCCATGAGTTCCTGCACGGATTTGTAACAGATACGGAGGGACACCGCCTGTTTGAATTCGATCATCTTACAAAGCTGAACGAAGAACTGAAAAAATACGGCTATAAGATAAACCCGACACATCATATGTTCCTGCCTTGCCGGAATGTTTCTCCGGAAGAACGTTTTCGGGTAAAGTGGCTGTATGACAGTGAAATAGACCGTTTCTACGGTGATGAAAGGTTTCCGAACGCGATCTCATTTCCTGTTCCATGCCCCGTTCGTCCCGACAGGATAGTCTGCATGGCGGTTGACGGGGATAACATCATGGGCATGACGGGCTGCTCGGAGGATGCGCCGCATTGGCAGCAGATCGGGATAGATGTTCTTCCGGAATACCGCTCAAAAGGGGTAGGCTCTTATCTTGTCAGCCTGCTGAAAAACAAGGTGATCGAGAACGGAGATGTTCCGTTCTACGGCACCGCAGCAGCGAATATCCCCTCACAGAATATCGCTGTAAGCTGCGGATTCAGACCGGCATGGACGGAGACCGAAGCTGTAAAGATCGAAGAATAAACCTGACATACCGGATGTTCAGGAGCTGTTTTACAAAACCGGAGAGGTGACATTATGGAACGACACGATTATATTGTGACCGATATTCAGGGCGATTACGCCTATCTCACACAGACAGACGCGGACAGCACCGAGCCTTTTCAGGTCGCGCTTGCCCTGCTCCCGCCGGAGACAGATATCGGAACGAAGCTGCGCGGGTTTATGGGAATGTTTGAAGTTCATAAGAATTAACAATGGGCAGTTTCCAAAAGTGACCTTATTCCGATAAAAATCCAATATAGCACAAAAGAGTAACAATCTCCTAATACAACGGAGACTGATACTCTTTTCTTTTTTCAGATTATTCTATTCTGAAGAAACCTTCAATCAATCAACAAGATAGCTCAAAAAACAAGAAAAGCCGAAGTTAGTGTGACAACCCGACCTCGACTTTTCG
>JAGAWN010000071.1 GCA_017941355.1 Ruminiclostridium sp.
GCTGCCGGACAAAAGGTAAATATGGAGGAAACATAATATGGAAAACAATTTGCAGATTTTTGAGAACGCACATTTCGGTAAGATCAGGACACTCGATATTAACGGCGAGGTTTGGTTCGTCGGTAAGGATATATGCCTTGCATTTGGCGATGAAAACCATAGGCGTAGCCTCGGTCGTATAGACGAGGATGACAGAAAAACAGCGCTTATACCTACTGCCGGCGGCAGACAGCGCTTGATAGTTATCAACGAAAGTGGTCTGTATTCTCTGTTATTTGCGATGAAACCGCAGAAATCTCACAAGGGCGTGTCAGATGAGTACCCCCTTGAAGTGAAGTTGAGAATTATGAAGCTGCGTGAGTTTAAGAGGTGGGTTACTTCGGAGGTTCTCCCCTCGATCAGAAAACACGGCGCTTATGTCACGGATGAACTTCTCGAAGAAATAGCCGCCAACAAGGAAGCTGCCGAGAAGCTGTTCCGTGAACTGAAAGAGGAAAAAGCGAAAAGCCGCGATCTTGAAGAACAGCTCGAAGCGAATGAGCCTAAGTGTGATTTTTACGACAAGGTTTTGCAGGCGCAGGGGTTAATACCGATGACGGCGATATCCAAAGACTACGGAATGTCTGCTACAAGAATGAATGCAATGCTTTATGCTTTTGGTGTTCAGTACAAGATGCACTGTGGAACTTGGGTCCTTTACGCCGACTATCAGGATTTGGGTTACACACAGACTGTAACCATTTTCCCGCGCTACGATTATAACAATCCGAGACTCGTGATGTATTGGACTCACACGGGCAGAGAGTTCCTTTACCGCTTCCTGAAGGAGCGCGGACTCGTGCCGGTGATGGAAAGAAAATCGCATACTATATAAAGAAAGGATATACATCTTATGAAAACAGATATTTATGAAATATCGATCAAGCCGCTGAATCCTTCTGCGGCTGTTGAAAAGGCATTGAAGGAGTACAGCGAACAGCTGGGCAAAGCCTGCGAGATCGAGCAGGTGTTCTATCACCGCTTCGGCGTGTTTATGCCGGACGATATGTTTCAGCAGGTAGTTGAGATCATCACAAGATAAGCAATACGAAAAGTGCCGCAGGCGAATACAAACGCTTGCGGCACAGTTATATAAAGGTATATAGAAAGGAAATACATATTATGAGCAGAGCAAAATTTTTAGCGGTTAAGTACGCAAAGTACGATATAGGCAGGATCACAAACTACGACAGGGCTTTAGCTATCACCTGCAAGATAGAGAAGATATTCTTCAAGCTCCACGGCGAGCTTATGCCGAATGAGCTTTTCGACGAGGTCTTCGATCTGATATATGCAGGATAATAAGTACAGTACATAAAGGAGCAGTTATTATGAGTACCAAAGAGAAAAATGAGATAATCTCGCAGATATTTATGCTTCTGAGCAAGCTCGTTGAGTATGATACAACAAACACCAGAAGTGATACAGCCGAAAGCGCGGGCTCCGTAACAAATGCCGAGCCTGCGGAGGCTCCCGCTGAACAGAGAGTGTCCGTGCCGGATGAGCCTATGGAAATGCTCACCATAAAGGAGTGTACGGAGCTTGTGAAGGGACTGACGAGTAATACGATCAGAAAGCTGATAGCTCGGGGCGAACTGGAGTGCGTCAGAGCGGGTTGTGGAACAAATGGGAAGATACTTATTCCGAAAGCAAATATAATCGCGCTGTGTTCCAAACAGCAGAGAGGATAATTGACCATAATCAGACCGTTAGGCAGCATTTAAAAAAAACTATCTCCAAACACTTGACTTTAAAGCGTGAAAGTTGTATAATAAAGGGGTAGTAAAGTTGTCAGCAGTCTGAATAGTAGGAGGAATTCAGATTATGGCAAATATTAGAAAGCGCGGTAATTCTTATCAGATAAGGGTTAGCGTTGGATACGACATAAATGGAAATCAGGTTTCAAAAACAATGACTTGGAAGCCTGACCCGGGTATGACAGCAAAGCAGGCAGACAAGGAAGCACAGAAACAGGTGGCGCTCTTTGAAGAAAAGTGCTTGAAAGGCTGTACTGTAGCAAGTGCAAAGTTCGAGGAATTGGCTGAACAGTGGTTTGAAGGGTATGTAAAGCTCAATCTTCGCAAGACTACATACACAATGCTCAGATCAATGAGAAACAGGGTTTATCCCGCATTCGGTCATCTTCACATCGACAAGATAACAAGCAGGCAGATACAGCAGTTCATTGATGACCTTGCCGTTAATGGAAAGAGCTTACAGACCGGAAAGCCGATAGCTCGTAAGACAGTCATTCATCATCTGAGCTTTATCAGCGATGTTCTCGGATATGCTGTAAAGCTCGGAATGATCTCTGACAATCCTTGTTCCCGTGTTTCGATACCGAAAGGACAGAAGAAGGAGAAGCAGATATACTCGCTCGATGAGGTAAAGAAGCTTTTCTGCCTTGTGGAGAACGAGCCTATGAAGTATCGTGTTTATTTCATCCTTTCGGTTTACAGCGGCTTTCGCCGTGGTGAAATGTGTGGGCTGGAATGGAAGGATGTCGATTGGGACGGAAATGTTATCAGCGTCCGCAGGACTTCCAACTACACCAAGGACAGCGGGGTATTTAAGGATACCACAAAGACAAAGAAGTCACAGCGTACTCTTAAATTTCCGCAGGAGGTTATGGACTTGCTGAAAGAGCTGCACGCTTCACAGGAGCAGCAGGCGAGAAATATGGGTAATCTGTGGGTGGAGACCGACAGACTCTTTACAAAGGATAACGGAGAGCCGATGTGTCCCAATATGCCGTACAAGTGGTTGCAGGGACTTTGTGAGAAGAATGGTCTTCCGTTTTATGGGATTCACTCCTTGCGTCATATCAACAATATGAAAACATCTTTATTAAAAATTCGCTTATAATCACATATCTCCCCACAAGAAACCCGCTGTAACAAACCAATGTACAGCGGGTTTTCTATTGCTTATGATAAAACAGATAAATCATATAATCATGCACAGTTGATGCACGCTATATGTGGCTCTTGTTTTTTAACAGACAATACACTATAATAATACATATAAAAAACTTTTTTCAAAATTACCCGTAAGAAATCCCGCCCTCAAACGATATATAATATAGAAGGAAAAATCGACACAAAGGTCTTTATATATGAAAAACAGAAAACCGGCGATAACAAGCGAACAACGGGATCTGCTCACCGCGCTTTATGAGCAGCACCGCAGCAGAATGTTCCATATCGCGTACTCAAAGCTCGGAAATGAGCAGGACGCTCTCGACGCGGTACATGAAACGTTTTGCAGGGTGATGACCGACATCGGCAGATTTACAGAAATGCCACCCGATAAAAGGGGTGTTTTTCTTGCTGTCATTGTACGGAATGTCGCGGTGGATATGTACAGGAAACGGATAAATGCGACGCTTGAAGCCGAGCCGGAAACGGAGATCCCAGATACGTCTCCGGACACCGAGTCCGAAGTTATGAGCAGCATCACAAAACAGGAGCTTGTCGGGTTTATCAGGACTTTGCCCGACAACCAGCGGGAGATACTGGAGCTTATCTGCCTTTGCGATATTCCGTATGAACAGGCGGCAAAATACCTCGGTATAAGCGAAAACACCGCATATCAGCGGATATACCGCGCACGGGTGGCAATAAGAAAATTTATGAAGGAGGCGGAAAACGATGAAAAATGAAGAAATGCTGAATGAAGCGTTGTCGGAGCTTTACACGGAAGAGTTTTCCGCTTTTGATGATATGCCGGAATATGATTTCCCCGAGAGCTTTGACAATAAAATGAATAGTTTATTCTGCAACCACGGATCCGGTTTACCGAAAACTGTACGAAAAAAGACAAAGCGTATCGCAATTATCGCTATTGCCGCGGCACTTGTTCTTGCGGTATGCGGATTTGCCGTAATAAAAAACATATTTGAGATAGACAAGAACAGTGATCCTATCTACATCAGACTTTCTGTTGCAATAAACAACGACGCTCCTGAAACGATAGAACACTACTATATAATAGAAGCTCCTAATGGATATCAGGTCAACGGTGCGTATCATGCCAAGTCGGACAACAGGCACATCGTCAAATACAATAACAGCAATGATTATAAAAATGAGTTTTTCTTTCATCAATACACTGTCGGCGCGTTCAATATTGATATACGCAAGGACGACGATATCATTGATAAAATTATTGATTATCCCGAAAAAAATATGGTGGAAGTAAGATACAAACGCGGTTCGGTGATCGAACGCTTCTGGACGGACGGAAACTATATTTACAGACTTGTCGGAAGTCGTGAGGTGCTCGATATACTTGATACGGAAGATCTTACCGAGATATATTTGGATATTGACGAGCCGGAATACTATATATATGATTTCAGAAAAATCAGGCAGATTATTATAAAGAATCAAGACGGTAACGATGTGTATATAGATATTCCGGAAGACTTCCCTGATGATCCGTACTTGTTTAAGCAATATATTGAACATTATTTATTAGGAGATGAAACAAATGAGTAAGAAAACCTTTATTGCGTTTTTCACCACCGCTTGTCTGCTGGTTTGCGGCTGCTGCAATTCCGAAACTGCACCCGCCGATACAGACAGCATTAGCTCACCCGTCACCAAGAATAACGACAGCAATGAATCGTCGTATTTGCAGTACACATACAGCGCTTCTTATGCAGGTCGACTCGCAGTCTCAGCAAACGGTGATGTAGTTGTAGATATCAAAAACGGTTCGGTTTCCAATCTGATGAAGCTGAACGAGGACGGTACAAGCACCAAGCTCGGAGAGTGTCCCGGAATACCCGAAAGTATGTCATTTATGGGCGATGATCTTTATGTCCTCAAGATAAATTGGAGCGGCAGCGGTACTTCCAACGGGATATATGTCTGGAAGATCGGGCAAAACGGCAAAGAAAATGAAATCTATGCAGAGTCGGATATTCCTATAGAACTCGGCTATGGAATGAGCGGTAACAAGAACGAGCTTTATATTCTCGCAGAGGTCGCCAGTAAGGAGAATGCAGGTGTCGTTTATAACAAAGGGGGACGTATTTACAGTAACAGTTCTATCGGCAATATGAGCCTGATTCGCGTTTTTGACGGGAAATGTGAGATGCTGCCTGTTGATAATCCGACAGCAGTCTGCGCCGAGCCGGACGGTGGTGCACTCATTGCAGCATGTGACGATAACGGCATATATATTGAAAAATATAAGGATGGTGTTTTTTCAGAGAAAATGTATGCTGAGAATGTAGTATATCCTATAGGCGGTATAGGATATATTGACGGCGTGCATATTGTTTTTAACATCAGGACGACATCAGATAAGTATATGCTGTGCGCTTCTGATATGAATAATATGTCTATGGCGGAGCTAATCCCGGGACTGCAGGTTAATGGAGAAAGATTGTATGCGTCTAATGGATACTGCTATTTTCAATCGGTGGAACCGAACGAAAAAGGCGAGATCGTAATAGGACGAATACGATTTTCGGATTATTATAAATACAATGCGCCGGTGAATCTTATTTGCTCACGGCTTTCGCGTTCCACCCCATTCGGCTGTGGATATACCATAAATGTTATTCAGCCCGAAAATGAAGAAGCTGCACTGAAAATACTGTCTCAGGACAGGGACTATGATATGTGCTATATCAGTACATTGGACGAGATCGCGTACTCTATAAAAAGTCAAGGCAGTTTTTATCCGCTGAATGATGTTCCGGGGGTTTCAGATTATCTTGACAAATGCTTTCCGGAGATAAAGGATGCGTTCATAGACGAAAACGGTGAAATATGGGCTTTGCCGATTTATATGAATACTACTTTTATATTCAGCAACTGTGGTGACACGGACTACTCCAAAATGAATTTCAGCGAGTTTGCTGATTTTCTTATTGGGCTTTCTCCCGAGGAATACGGCAAGACCAATTATACAAGCTTTGCTATGAAATCAAACATACTCACCGATTATGTAACAAAGTACGACAGCTTTGATACCGAGGAATTCCGTGCAGCCGCCGAAAATCTGAAGAAACTGAAAATCCTCAACAGAGATTCGAGCCATGATACAACTACGGGGGTTGCGAGTGATGAACAGCTTATGTGCTGGTATTCTGTCGATGTCCTCAGAACGTTTTCGGACAGCATAATGAATTTCTATGACCGAGATTTCAAAGTATCAGGAATACCGTGTATATTCGAGCCGAATATGCTTGTACCCGTTGTGACCTTTTTGAGTGTAAACCCAAATTCAGAGCATCTGAGCGATGCGCTCGACTATATCGAAAGGCTTACACAATATCAGCTTACAGAACCAAACACATTTATTTTCAAAACTGAGGAAGGGAATTATACCGACACTGAAACAGTAAAGCAAATGATTGATCTTTGTGCCGAGGCAAAAATACATTTCAGATATCCTGACGAGCTTTACTGGGACAGCTTCAACAGCTATCTTGCAGGAGAAATATCGCTTGACGAGTTCATCACCGAAGCCGACAGAAAGCTGAAAACCTACCTGAACGAATAATGAAAAAACATCTCAAATTCAATACAAAATGCAAGCTCTGCCTGTTGCCGAGCCTTGCGGGAACTGCGGTATTTTTTGTTATCCCATATATCCGTGTGCTGTACTATTCGCTGATAGATAACCAGTTCAGACGCAATTTCGTGGGACTTGACAACTACATCGAAACGCTGAATAACGAGTATTTCCGACTTGCGCTCATCAATTCATTGCTGATAATTGCTACTGCCATGCCGGTGCTGATCGGGCTTGCGCTGGTTATCTCGCTCATTCTGTCATTCGGGATAAGAAAGCTGAAAAAGCTGAGGACTGCGTTTATTCTGCCTATGCTGATACCCACCGCCAGCGTGGTGCTGATATGGCGGACGATATTCACCGACACTGCAATACCGCTGCCGATATATCTGCTTTTTATCTGGAAGAACATCGGAATCTGTATTATTCTGCTGACCGCGGCATTCACAGGCATTGACGAGAATATCTACGAAGCGGCGAGACTTGACGGCGCGGGAACATTCACCCTGCACAGAAAAATAACTGTCCCGATGATAATGCCGACGATATTGTTTACTGTGCTGCTGTCGATAGTCAACAGTTTCAGGGTGTTCAAGGAGAGCTATCTGTTTTACGGCACGAACTACCCGCCCGACCACAGCTACACTCTGCAATACTATATGAACAACAACTTCCTCAAGCTCGACTATCAGAGTCTTGCGACGAGCGCTGTGCTGACATCGCTGATAGTATTCCTGATCGTGTCTGCGGGAATTGCGGTGCAAAGGCGGTGGGACAGGTGAAAAAGCTCGTGATAGTACTCTTTATTGCAGTGGCGCTTTTGTTTGCAGTTCCGGTGATTCTGACCGTTTACGGTTCGTTCGTTTCCGAAGGTGTTCCGACACTTCAGAACTATGCAGACCTGCTGTTCGACTGCTTTATCTTCTATCCGATGTTCTGGAACAGCGTTTTGTATGCGGTAGTGATAACAGCCGTGCAGCTGCTTGTTATAATTCCGTGTGCGTTTGGATTTTCGCAGGCAAAATTCC
>JAGAWN010000072.1 GCA_017941355.1 Ruminiclostridium sp.
GCAAGCTTTTGTG
The DNA here is from genome assembly GCA_017941355.1 of Ruminiclostridium sp. Taxonomy (GTDB): domain Bacteria; phylum Bacillota; class Clostridia; order Oscillospirales; family Ruminococcaceae; genus Ruminiclostridium_E. Next base: position 14 of record JAGAWN010000072.1, read on the forward strand.
CAGTGAAGATCAGATTGCCGCTGTCGTTGCGTTCGCCGCGGTGGGGGACAGGAGCCATGTACGGGCAGTCAGTCTCCAGCATTATCCGGTCAAGCGGGATATACTCAGCCGCTTCCGTGGCTTTCCGCGCGTTTTTGAACGTAAGCAGACCTGTGAAGCTTATCATCATGCCGAATGAGAGCAATTCCCGCGCTGTTTCTATGCTACCCGAAAAGCAGTGCATTACACCCTCCGGCTTGTATTCCCGCAGTATGTCCATAATGTCTTTGGTGCAGTCCCGGGAATGTACGCACACCGGCAGATCAAGTTCCCGTGCCAGTTCAAGCTGTTCGCGGAAAAAACGTATCTGACGCTCCCGGTCATATCCCTCCCAGTGGTAGTCAAGCCCTATCTCTCCGATAGCGGCGGCTTTCGGGTGCATTGCAAGCGCCCGAAGTTCGGTGAGGTAATCGTCACGCTCGTCAGCGCAGTTCTCCGGGTGGACTCCCACAGCGGCGTACACGTTTTCGTAGCGTTCGGCAAGCTTCAGATCAAACCGGCTCTTTTCAATGTCGCAGCCAAGCGTGACTATCTTTTCGCATTTTTCCGCGAGCAGGCGGTCAAGCAACTCGTATCTGTCGCTGTCAAACGCTTCATCGTCGTAATGTGAATGTGTGTCGGTTATCTTTATCATTTCAGTCTTTTTACGCTGTCCCTTTCAATAAGGTTTCCGGTCACAAGAACGCGCCCGCAGCGGTAGTTCTTGTCCTGTATCTTTTTTATCAGCATATCGACAGCATGATTTGACATTTCATAGCTGTTCACGTCTATCGTTGTGATTCGGGGATTTGAGATCGTGGAGTAGATATGGTTGTCATATCCGACAACGGAGATATCCTCCGGGATACGAAGTCCCCGCGAACGAAGTTGGTTTATAAGGATATACGCAGCCTCGTCGCAGTTGCATACAAAAGCTGTGGGAAGCTCGGAGGGGAGAGTGTACTCACGGAATCCTGTCCCGTCAGCTTTTCTGTCCTCTATCACCCATGCTTGATTGAGCCGTATGCGGTTTTCGATGTGTGCTTTGTAGTATCCGAGATATCTGTCCTGAATACTCGATGTTGAAGCGATCGAACCGATGAATCCTATTTTTCTGTGTCCGAGGGAAATGAGGTGATTGGTGATAAGGTACGAGCCGAAAAAATTATCGGCAATTACCGTATCTATATCATTGCGGGAACTGTAGAAATCGAGGAAAACCGTAGGTACTCCCAGCGACATGAGCGCATTCACATAGCTGTTGGAAAACTGTCCCAGCACGATAACACCGTCAACTTTCTTGTCCGATACGGATTTCGGCATTTCGCAGGTAGTTTCGTCGTCGTCGGAAACAACGTCGAGTATGCCGTAGTAGCTCTGCTTTTGCAGCAGCTCAACGATATATCTGTAAACTACCCAGTAGAAAGCGCTCGCGTCGGAGATAAAGTGTCTCGCAACGATAACGCTTATGCTGTAGGTAAGGTTTTCTTTTGTTGATTTTGAGGTGCCGCTGAACTGATATCCCATTTCTTCGGCTTTCTGTTTGATCCTTTCGCGGAGTTCGCTGCCCACGCCGTCTTTGTCGCCGAGTGCTTTCGAGACTGTTACGGTGCTGACACCGATCTCTTTTGCGATATCGCTCATTGTAACGGATTTTTTTATCATACTGTCCGTTCCTTTCGGTGAAAAAAGTCTTACTCTAATTTTAAGTTAAAAAAGCAGTTTTGTAAATTAACCGATTGTACAATTTTATTGACTGATTTTTGTGCATTTTATCAATACCGCTTCTTTCGGCAAATGTGTAAACCTGTTGTAAAAAAATGTGTCGGTAAATTTGTTAATTGTGCATATTGATAATATGCGGGGTATTGTGTTATAATTTAAAAGTATAATATTGCCATACTGTGTGTTCGTTTGGCTTTCTGTACCTGTTTTGGATTCTGTGTGAACAAACTTACGGAGGAAAGAGAATTGAGCGTAACGATTAAGGATGTTGCAAAAGCAGCTAAGGTTTCTGTCGCAACAGTCTCCCGTGTGCTGAATAATAAATCCAACGTGTCTGATGAAGCTGTGGAGGCAGTGAGCAATGCCGTTAAATCACTCGGCTACAGTCCGAATTTTCTGGGGCGTGATCTCCGCAAAAGCGAGACACGGCGTATTCTTGCCATAATCGCTTCCACAGAGCAAAGCTTTTACTCCGAAGTCCTGCGGGGAATGGAAGAAGCCGCTTTCGCAAAAGGCTATGACGTTCTTATCGCTACAACGCGCGATGATCCGAAACATGAAATGCATCTTCTCGGTATGCTTTTCTCGCGTTCTGTTGACGGCGCGGTTCTGTTGGGACCCAAGCTTGACGCAAAGACTATTTCCGAGCTTGCCGAAAACCATCATATCGCAATGTGTCTCGAAAGGCTTGAAAACTGCAACGTGCTTACGGTTACGATAGATAATATCAAAGCCGGACGTGACGCTGTAAACTACCTTATAAACAAAGGAAGAAAACGTATAGGTCTGATAACGACAAAACAGCGCAGTCAGTCGTCTATAGACCGCGAGACCGGCTACAGGCAGGCGCTTGAAGCAAGCGGTATCCCTTATGATGAAAGCCTTGTGTATTACGGCTCTTACGAAGCCGAATCCGGCACTAAGGGCTGTGCGGCGCTGATGTCGCTGGAAAAACCGCCGGACGCTATCTTTGCGATCTCCGATATGATAGCGATAGGCGCTATGAACTACGCTCTGTCCGCGGGTATAAACATCGGCAAGGACGTTATGTTCTTCGGATTCGATGATATACAGTACGCGCATATATTTGTACCGCACCTTTCTACTGTGAGCCAGCCGTGCTTCATGCAGGGAAAGCTCGTAGTGGAGAAGCTGATAGAAAACATGAAATCCGACGAACCCGACAAGTCGCTGTATATGCTTCCGCACAGTCTAATACTGCGCGAAACGACAGGCGACTGACATACTGAATTCCGGAGTTATTTATGGACACAATATATAATGAGATAAAGTTCAGGACAGAGGGCGACCCGACAAAGTGGGAAAGCACCTGTCTGCCTATAGGCAACGGGTATATGGGAGCTACTTTCTACGGCGGTATTGCACAGGAGAGAGTTGTCCTCAACGAAAAGACCCTGTGGATAGGCGGTCCCTCGGCAAACCGACCGGATTATGACGGCGGCAACAGAAAAGGCGCGTACAAGTCCGTCAGAAAAGTGCAGGAGCTGCTTGCGGCAGGGAAGTACGATGAAGCGCTCGCTCTGCTGCCCAATCTCACCTGTGAGACCGGCGACGGCTTCGGTGCGTATCAGTGCCTGTGTGAAGCTGTATTTGACTTTCCGGATATCGACAAGAGCAATGTGACGGAATATGAACGGAGTCTCAGTCTTGATTCAGCCGAATACAACAACATCTTCAAACACAACGGAATAAGATATTTCCGCAGTGCTTTTGCGTCATATCCTGCAAGGGTCATCTGCATACATTTCGCGTGTGATGAGGATACCAGCATCAGCTTTAAGCTGTCTCTTGACAAGGTACAGCAAGGCTGTACAGTCAAGGCTGACGGAAACAGACTTGATTATTACGGCGCACTCGCAGATAACGGACTTCGTTATCACGCTGCATTTTATATTGAGAATGACGGAGGAGAGGTTGAGTGTTCTGACGGCAGTGTCACGGTCAGAAACGCCGACGATGTCAATATACTGATAACAGCTGCTACGGACTACAGCGATAGATTTCCGGATTACAGAACCGGCATTGACCCTATCGTGACTGTAAATGATGTGCTTGAAAAGTGCGTTGGCAGGAAAAACCTGTTTGAAGAGCATTTTTATGACTACAATTCGCTTTACCGCCGTGTTTCGTTAAAACTCGGCAATACCGGTGAATTGTTCTCCGATACAGGCAAGCTTCTTGAAGAATACCGAAACGGTTCAGCGGAAGCCGCCGCGCAGCTCGAACCGCTCTATTTCCAGTACGGGCGCTATCTGCTGATATCCTCGTCCCGCGAGGGTTCACTGCCCGCGAATTTACAGGGAGTATGGAACGAAAGCAATATCCCGCCGTGGTGCTGTGATTATCACATCAACGTTAATTTGCAGATGAACTACTGGGGCGCGTTCAACACGAACCTTGCCGAGACCGCAAAACCGCTGGTGCGTTTTCTTGACAGTCTCCGCGCTCCCGGACGCATTACCGCGAAAGAATACTACAACATAGTAAGCGACAGCGAACACCCCGAAAACGGCTGGATAGCGCATACCCAGTCAACCCCATTCGGCTGGACTTCCCCCGGCTGGGATTTCTACTGGGGCTGGTCAACGGCGGCAGTGGCGTGGCTTATGCTCAATATCGCGGATTTCTACGACTATACCAGAGATGTGGAATACATGATGAATGAGATATATCCGATAATGCGCGAATCGGCGAGGTTCTATACACAGTGGCTGATATGGGACGAGAAGCAGCAGCGCCTTGTCTCTTCGCCTACTTATTCTCCGGAACATGGTCCCGTAACAATAGGCAATACTTACGAGCAGTCGCTCATAGCCGAGTTTTATGAGCGGTTCCTGATGCTGTCCCGTGACTTTTATGACGAGACAGATGACGGTCTGCGTGATAAGGTAGAGGAACAGCTGAAACAGCTCAAGCCGTTCACTGTAAGTAAGACCGGACTGCTGAAAGAGTGGTATGAGGAGGACGAACCGGGATTCGACCGCTCGAAGATACAGAAGAACCACCGTCATATCTCGCATCTTATGAGCCTTTATCCCGGAAGTCTTATAAATAAGCGTACTCCGGAACTTATGCAGGCGGCGATCGCCACGATGAACGACCGCGGCGATGAATCCACCGGCTGGGCGAGAGCGTACAAACTGAATCTCTGGGCAAGGACCGGTGACGGAGAACGAGCATACAAGCTGCTGCACGGGCTGCTTACCGACTGCACATACCCGAACCTCTGGGATTTCCACCCGCCGTTTCAGATAGACGGCAACTTCGGCGGCAGTGCGGGAATTGCGGAAATGCTGCTGCAAAGCCATGAGGTGCTTGATACTGAGGGCGAGTATATAATAGATGTTCTTCCGGCTGTTCCGGAAAAGTGGTCAAGCGGAGAGTTCAGCGGACTCTGCGCACGCGGTGGATTTGAGGTCTCGGCAAAGTGGGATCACTGCAAGCCGACAGAGATCCGCGTAAAATCATTGCAGGGTGAATGGGCGCTTGTAAGAACTGAACTTGAAAATCTTACCGACGACAGCGGAAACAAGGTGGAATATACTAAAAGTAACGGTGTAGTTGTATTTCAGACAACTCCCGGCAAAATATACATAATAAGCTAAATAAATACAGAAGGAAAGGGATTTTCTAATGTCGGAAAGGCTTTTTAACGACAACTGGAGTTTTATGCTGAAGCCGGTAGGCTCGAAGCTTGCCGATGCGCAGGGCGAGCAGGAGTGGCACGATGTCGAAGTGCCGCATGACTGGCTCATAGGCGACACGCATAACCTGTACAAGTCGGACGACGGCTGGTACAGAAAGACATTCACGGTGGATAAGCTCACGGAGAATGATGTTTATATCCTGCGTTTCGACGGCATCTACATGGACAGCACCGTGTATGTGAACGGTGAGGAAGCGGGAGGCAGAAAGTACGGATATTCCTGCTTTTCTCTGGATATCACCGACAAGCTGCGCGAGGGCGAGAACACTATATACGTCAGAGTGCGCTACCAGGCACCGAACTCGCGCTGGTACTCCGGCGCAGGTATCTACAGAAACGTTGTGCTGCGTCACACTAATAAACTGCACATAAAGGAAAACGGGGTTTATATCTCGTCCCGCAAGTATGACGAAAACAACAAGTGGATAGTCATAATCGAGACTGAAAGCTCCGGAGGGGACTGTGAAGTGCGCCACCGCGTTTTTGACAGCCTTGGCAGAAAATGCGCGGAAGTGACTTTCCCGCAGAAAGACGGGTTCTCACGTTCCGCGTTCTACGCTGTAAACCCGGAAAGTTGGGATATCGAAACTCCGGTTTCATACAAAATGGTCAGCGAGATCATCCGGAGCGGGGAAGTGCTGGACAGCGTTTCCAACACGTTCGGATTCCGCACCACGGAGTTTGACCCGGACGGCGGTTTTCTGCTCAACGGCAGAAGAATGAAGCTGCACGGCGTTTGTATGCACCATGACCTTGGCGCTCTCGGTTCGGCTGTGAACGAGAACGCGATCAGACGGCAGCTCAGGATACTCAAAAGCTTCGGTGTGAACGCGGTGAGAACCTCCCACAATATGCCGGCAAAAGAGCTTATTGATCTTTGCACCGAACTCGGCTTGCTGGTTGACAGCGAGTGCTACGATATGTGGGAGATACCCAAGACCGAATTTGATAATGCCCGGTTCTTCAAGGAGCATTACATGGAAGACGTTGAAAGCTGGGTGACCCGCGACAGGAATGCTCCCTGCGTTATTATGTGGAGCATAGGCAACGAGATCTTTGATACCCACAAGGACGAACACGGTCTGGAGATCGCGCAGATGCTTTTGCGTGAAGTAACGAAGCACGATAAGTACGGAAATGCAGCCTGCACCATAGGTTCCAACTATATGCGCTGGGAAAACGCCCGCAAGGTCGCGGATCTTCTGAAGATCGCAGGATACAATTACTCCGAGGATCTTTACGACGGTCATCACGAGGCATATCCGGACTGGTTCATTTACGGCAGTGAGACAGCTTCAACCACCCGTTCACGCGGAATATACCATTTTCCGGCTGATGAATCCGTGCTTACCCATATAGATATGCAATGCTCCGACTACGGAAACAGCGTTGTGGGCTGGGGGAAAGCCAGCGAACAGGCTGTGATAGATGACCGTGACAGACCCTTTGTGGGCGGACAGTTTGTATGGACGGGCTTTGATTACATCGGCGAGCCTACGCCCTACAGCTCCAAAAACTCATTCTTCGGTATCGTGGATACAGCCGGATTCCCGAAAGATTCCTACTATATGTACAAAGCTGCGTGGGGCGGGAAGAATTCCGAGCCTTTTGTACATCTGTTCCCGTACTGGGATTTCAACATCGGCGAGGAGATAGCGGTACGCGCCTACTCGAATATGCCGGAAGTCGAACTCAGATACAACGGCAGGAGCATGGGCAGACAGCATATTGATCTTGCTCACGGTGACCGCTTCTATTGTGAGTGGACTCTTCGCTACCGCAAGGGAACCATTGTTGCCACCGCTTATGACAGCAGCGGAAACGAAGCCGCGACAGATATGATCTGCTCATTCGGTGATCCCGAGAGTATTGACGCTATACCCGACAAATACCTTATGCACGCAGACGGACGTGATCTTATCTTCATCGAGATAAATGTCGTTGACAGCAACGGTGTAATTGTCGAGAATGCCCGCAACCGCGTCAGAGTAACGGTTGACGGCGCGGCAAGACTGGTAGGTCTTGACAACGGTGACAGCACCGACTATGACAGTTACAAGGGCGACAACCGCCGTCTATTCAGCGGAAAGCTTCTTGCGATAATCCAGTCAACGCTGGAACCGGGCGAAGTGACCGTAAGTATTAAGAGTGAGGGATTATGGGGCAAGGAACTTGTTTTCACCTCGCTTGAAACGGACGTTAAGCCGGAGGGCGTATCGGTGGTTCCCGAATACTATCCGAAAGTTACGGAAGAATACAAGCCCGAGACACCTTTGCGCAAGATAGAGATGTATGCAACACGCAGCATACTTGAACCGGAGACACCCGCTGCCGGCATAACGGCGCGCTGCTTCCCGGAAAACGCGGATTACAAGGATATCGAGTTCTCCTGCATACTTCCAAACGGAGCGCCGATAGCACTGTCGGAAATAGAAAAGACCGACTACGGCGCGAAGATAACCGGCAAAGGCGACGGCTCTTATGTAATACGCGCATACTGCAAGAACGGCACAGATATACCGCAGATCTATTCCGAGATACACATGATGAACAGCGGCTTCGGAAGTCTCGCTTTAGATCCGTACACACTTATATCACCGGCGCTTTCTTCCTATACAAGCCGTCCTGTGAACATCATCGAGCGCAGTGCGGTGGTGACCGGTAATGACCGTCTTGTGTTCGGATTCAACAACATTGATTTCGGAAGTTCCGGCAGTGACATCATAAGACTGTTCTGCGGCTACAATGAGGGCGGCACGACACAAGTTGAGCTGTGGCTCGGCAATCCGGACGAAAGCGGTTCGACGCTTGCGGCTGCTTTTGATTTTGAGCATAACGGTATGTGGGAGGGATTCGCTCCGCAGGAGTTCAGACTTCCTCAAAGACTCCGCGGAAACGAAGATATTGCGCTGGTATTCAATCGGAAGCTTACTTTCGGAGGATTTGAATTTGCAGCGGTAAACCGCGCGTACGACAAAAACTATGCAGCCGACAACGACGAGATCTACGGTGATGTTTACCGTATCACGGGCTTACAGGTGACGGATATCGGAAACAATGTGATAATCACGTTCAAAGGTCTGGATTTCGGTGAGGACGGCGCATCGAAAATTACGATATGCGGTAAGACGCCGAACGCGCTCAACTCTGTACAGCTTCGCTATACCGGTACCGACGGTGTTCAGCATACTCAGCTCATGGAATTCTCGCAGTGCTATGAGTACGCGGAACAGGGATTCCCGCTGGAGAAGATAAAGGGCGTAAACGATGTTTCGTTCGTGTTCATGCCCGGAAGCAGATTTGACTTCGATTGGTTCAAGTTTGATAAGTAATGTGTCCTCAAAAACTGTAAAACAGACTTTCAGACAATAGTTTTGCCTCGGAGTGTTTCAAACACTTCGGGGCGTTTTGCTGTTCGGATAAACCGGGATAATCTGATTCAGATGATAAACATTCTCACTATCTCGTTGAGAAAGTCATACAATCCGTGACCCAATGCAAGTCCTGGATATTTGCAGTCTTTTATCAGGTATTTGCAAGTACCGAATACAAGACCTATGCCGGACGCAAACAAAACCTGAACAAACGAGCCGTTTATCCAATGCCACAGCCCGAAAATCAATGACGAAACTACGACACCGATGTATTTTTTCTTGTCGAAAAAGGAAACAACTGTATCCTGAATATATACACGGAAAACCAATTCTTCGACAGGTCCGATTATCAGAAAGTAATTCAGAAAATTATAAACGATACCGAACCATGAGAAATCCTTATGTGAGCCTATAAGCGAGACTCCGCACAACGCCGGGATAAATGCGATCGACAGAGACAGCGCAAGTGCGATCGCCGTACCTATCACATACTGTCTGATGTTTTTAATATCAAACTCCGGCTTCTTATCTGTGATCTTCATCGCAATGACCGCTACAGCACCGTTGCAAAGGTTTGCAAGTGCCAGAAGAACTATCTTTAACCACAGCTGTTCAATTGACATACACAGACCGCCGGAAAAAGTGATCCCTGCGATCAACACGATAGAAATAATAAGAACGATCGTTTTCTTCTTTTTCATAAAAATCTCCTGTCCCAAACCCTCCGGTTATTGTCAGTAGCAATTATAGCATACTGCCGCTGTTTTGTCAATAAAATTACTTCGGTATGTCTGACTTCATATATGTTGGCAATACCGAACGGATTTTGAAAAAATTTTTAAAAAACAATTGCAAAATCTGTACAAATATAGTATAATATATCTGTATGTGATTGCCGCATACTCAGCAATAAATCTGAAAGGAAATCAGCATTATGCCACAGGAATTTTCGGTCTCACTGGACAGGATAATACGGGAGAACGAGCTTGAAATGCTCTACTGCCCGAAAAAGCCCGAAGAAATTAACGTTACCAGCAACGATGTCAACCGTCCGGGACTTCAGCTCGGCGGATTTTATGAATACTTCGACAATTCCCGCATTCAGATACTCGGAAAGTCCGAGTATGCGTTTATGGAGCACCGCACAGAGGAAGAACGTAAGGATTCGTTCGAGAAGCTGTTCTCGCAAAAGCCTCCCGCAGTTGTTATCGCCCGCGGACTTGACCCGTTTCCGGAGCTTATCCCGCTTGGCGAGAAGTACGAGGTAACAGTCCTGCGCAGCCACGACAGCACTTCCGCGTTCATGGCAAGGCTGATAGCATTCCTGAACCTGAATTTAGCACCGCGTATCACACGTCACGGTGTTCTTATCGAGGTTTACGGCGAGGGTATGCTTATTCTCGGTGACAGCGGAGTCGGAAAGAGCGAGACTGCTATCGAGCTTGTAAAGCGCGGTCACAGACTTGTGGCAGACGACGCGGTGGAGATCCGCAAGACCTCCAACATAACGCTCGTCGGCAGTTCACCGGACAACATCAGACACTTCTTAGAGCTTCGCGGCATTGGTATCATCAATGTCCGTCAGCTCTACGGTATCGGTTCTGTCAAAGTGACGGAGAAGATAGATATGGTGGTTGAGATCGAGCCGTGGAATCCCGAAAAGGTATATGACCGCATGGGTATGGACAATCACTATATGTCTATTCTCGGCGTTAAAGTGCCTTATCTTACTATCCCGGTAAAGCCCGGACGTAACCTTGCTGTTATTCTTGAAGTTGCAGCAATGAACAACAGACAGAAGAAAATGGGCTACAACGCGGCGCAGGATCTGCTCGACAACCTGGGTCTAAGCATGGAAGGTGCCGACACTGTAACAAAGTATGATGTTTAAACACACCGCATCGACGGTGTAACATAACAGTTTATACGGACAAAAGAGGGTTTTTATTTGACAGATACACAAACAGTCCGGCGGTACATAACCGATATGCACACCCATACCGTTGCATCGACTCACGCGTACAGCACGATAACGGAGAATTGCTCATGGGCGGGAAAACACGGGATAAAGTATCTCGGAATGACCGATCACGGCGTTGCGATGCAGGACGCGCCGGATACATGGCATTTCGAGAATCTGCGGATACTTCCGGACTTTCTGGAGGGTGTCCGCGTTTTCAAGGGCATAGAAGCGAACATTCTCGATCCGGACGGAAGCCTTGACATCTACCCGGACAAGGAGCCGATATACTACAACATTCTCGAATGGGTGAATGTATCGTTGCACGTTCAGACGTTCACTCCGTCAACAAGACATGAACATACGCAGGCATATCTGAATGCTCTGAAGAACAAGTATGTTGATGTGATAAGCCATTCCGAAAGCCCGAAGTTCGACTACGACTTTGATGAAGTCGCAAGAGCCTGCGCGGACAGCGGCAGACTGATTGAAGTCAACGAGTGCAGGGTAGAGCGCGGCGAGGTGCAGTGTGAGAGGTATAAGCGCATACTTGACTGCTGCGTTAAGTACGGCACAAGGATAACGGTAAGCTCCGACGCGCACTTCTATACCCATATAGGCGCGTTTGAACAGGCGGACAGCCTGCTGACGAGGATCGGATTCCCGGAAGAACTCATCATAAACACAGACGAGGAGCGATTCCTCGGATACATAAAAGAAAGAATCGAAAGGACAGGAAAGCAATGTACAATATAGGTATTGATCTTGGCGGAACAAACATAAAGGTAGGAGTGGTTGATGAAAACTACAACATCGTAGGCAAATCAAACATCAAGACAAACCTGCCGCGTCCCGGCGAGGAGATCGCGGAAAGCATAGTTGAGGGCGTGAAGCAGGCTTGTGAGGCTGCGGGCATAGCTGTTTCCGATGTGAACAGCGTTGGTATCGGAACTCCCGGAGTAGCAAACCGCAATACGGGTATAGTTCTGCACTCAAACAATCTCGGATTCAACAACTTCCCGCTCGGAAAGATACTCAGCGAGAAGCTCGGTACTCACGTTTATGTTGAGAACGACGCAAACGCGGCTGCGTTCGGAGAAGTTGTGAACGGCGCAGGCAAGGGCTACAAGAACGTTGTTGTTATCACTCTCGGCACAGGCGTCGGCGGCGGCATCATCATTGACGGCAAAATATACACAGGTTTCAATTTCTGCGGAGGTGAAGTCGGACATACGGTCATAGAGTTTGGCGGCAGACCCTGCTCCTGCGGACGCAAAGGCTGCTTTGAAGCATATTCCTCCGCGACTGCGCTAATAAACTTCACAAAGGAATCCATGCAGGCTCACAAGGACACAAAGATGTGGGAAATAGCCGGCGGAAGTCTTGACAACGTTGACGGCAAGACCGCATTCGACGGATTCCGTGCCGGCGACAAGGCGGCAACTGATGTTGTGAACACTTACATCAGCTACCTCGGCTGCGGACTCACCAACATGGTGAACATCTTCCAGCCGGAGATACTGCTCATAGGCGGCGGTATCTGCAAAGAGGGAAAGAATCTTACCGATCCGATAATTAAGTACATTGCGGACGAATGTTACTGCATTGACCCGGACAGCTCCACAAAGCTCGGTATCTGCAAACTCGGCAATGATGCGGGAATAATCGGCGCTGCGTATCTATATACTTTAAATAAATAATGTGTCCTCAATAACTGCCTTTTGGCAGTTATTGCCTGAAAGTCTGTAAAACAGACTTTCAGATGTTGTTCCAATGCACCTGCGGCGCATTGGAACAACGGACACATTCCTTGATGTCAAGCTCATTTCGTCC
>JAGAWN010000073.1 GCA_017941355.1 Ruminiclostridium sp.
GCGCTATCGAGAAGCACCATGAAGAAAGATTCCGCGCACTCCTCAACAACATTGATATGCAGAGAGTGTTCGAGAAGAGCGATGAGACTATCTGGGAATGCCGCAACTGCGGACATCTCGTTATCGGCAAGAAGGCTCCCGGTGTCTGTCCTGTATGCGGTCACCCGCAGAGTTTCTTCGAGGTAAGAAAAGAAAACTATTGAGTTACATAAAAAGCCCCGCACGACGACAGGACGTCGTACAGAAGGTTTCCAAAGACGCGCACGATGCGCGTATAAAAAGAAACCTTCGAGATGCGGGGTCTTTTTTATTTGATATTATTATTCATATTCAACTCATTCTCAAGCGCTTCTTTCAGAAACACAGAGATATTGATACCGTTGTGTTCCGCCTGTGAACATAACCAAGCAGGCAAAGAAACAGTCTTTTTTATATATTTGTTCTGCATTTTCTCACGGAACGGCGGCATAAATACCTCTACAAGCATAAGCGTCTGATTTCTTTCGATACCTATGCGTTCAAACGGCGTTGGCTCCGGAATAACCTCATTATCGGATTCCATACCATAGATATGCAGCTGCATTGCTTCCTTGGCATTTTTCACTGCATTTTCGATCGAATCGGCACACGGCAGACATCCGGGAAGATCGGGAAACTCAACGGAAATGCCGTCCTCTCCCTTATCAAGTATCGCGGGAAAAATATATGTGTCTTTCATATCGGTCTCCTTTAATCTCTGTTAATCAAAATGCACACCCGACTGCTTTTCTATACTTTTAAGTGTTTTTATCGGAATATCCTTGACAGGGTGTGTTACGGTAACTCTGCCCGGCTTGTTCTTATGCTTGAATTGATGATGATCTCCGCAGCAGGCAACCTCATACCACCCGTCAGCTTTTAGTTTTCTTATCACATCTCTTGAAGAATAACCTTTCATTATCTGCTCCTGTAATAATTATATCACACATTTATAAATTCGTCAATACACGTTCTGAAAACAGCCCTTCCCGAAAACGGAAAGGGCTGCTGCTGATTCAGATATAATGTTATCAGAAACCGAGAGAAGCGTTCATCTCGTCGATGTTTGTGTTGATAACGTTTGCGTACTCTTCACGAGCCTGCTCGAATGAAGGTTCGGACATATCGTTGATAGGCGCCTTCATGATGTGATCCATAGGAGTATCGCCGGAAGTACCGTGGATACCGTCTGTACCTGCACCGTAGGAGAAGTCGAATACAGGTGTGAGAGTTGTAGCGGAAGGATTCTCGAATACGTTCCAAAGCAGATCATAAGCTTCGTCTGTCCAGTTGTAGTTCTCGAATGCCTGCGCTCTGCCGGCAGCTATAGTGGATTCGTCAGTCTTTGCAAGCATGAGGCACTTGTTCCATGCTCTGTAGGAATCGAGGTTGGTGGAACCTGCGCAGAGTGCGTAACCGAATACGTCATAGTTGCAGGGATGTCCCTCTGCGTTCGGATTCTTGGGTCCCGGTACGAAGAATACGTCGTCGTTCTCGATGCCGACTTTCTTCATGTACTTGTACAGGTCACCCTGCCACCACCAGTCGCCCTGTGTCATGAACAGTGTATCGCCTGCGAGCCAAGCCTTGTCGTTTACAGACCAGCCGTTCTCAACCAGCGGGTAGCGGTAGTTCTGCTCACAGAGAGTTCTGATTACCTGAGCTGCACGCTCGATCTCGGGTGTGTAGAGGTTGTTTACGATCTTGCCGCTGTCGTCCATACCGATCATCGGTATGCCTGCGGAGTTCATGATAGAGGACTGTATGTACCAGCCGTCAACGAGGTACTTATTCTCGCCTGTCTGCTGGAACTGCTTGCCCATGTCGAGCATGTGATCCCAGTCCCACTCACCGTCAAGGAAGAGCTGGTAAGGATCCGGCAGACCTGCTTCTTCAAGAATGCTTCTGCGGTAATACCAAAGATCTTCTACTCTGAACTGGTTTACGGGGCAGTACATTTTGCCGTTCCACTTGATCTGTGCGCTGATCTCACGGTAACCGTCCCACTCGGGGCCGCTCATGTCGATAACGTCGTCGATAGGCTGGAACATATTTCTGTATGCTGTGTAGGGGAAGCAGAGAGTTGTGAACTCGAACATATCCGGTGAATCGCCGGAAGCCACCATCTGCGCAAGCTTGTCATAGCCTGTACCGTAAGCATAGCTGCTCCATACTATGATAGCGTCCTTGTAATCGCCGTAGGAAGCCTCGCCCTCCTCCGGAATGCCGTAATTCTGTCTGAATATCTCGTACTCAGCAGTGTTTTCCTCGTTATACCATGCGGAGAGGAATATGAGCTTTTTCTCGGGGTGCAGTTCTTCTTCAACAGCTATATTGGAAGCAGCGTCCTGAACGCCCTCGTTCTGACCGAATGTTTCGGCAGTTGTAAGCTCTGTTGTTGTGGTAGCAGCCGTGGTCTGTGCAGCATCTCCGCCGCCGTTCGCACTGTCACCGCCGCCCTGTGTTCTTCCGCCGCCGCCTCCGCAGGAACCGGCACCGATAACGGTTGCCATTGCGAGAGCACCGGCAAGTAATTTGTTGATCTTCTTCATATCTGTTCCTCCAAAAAAGGGTTTAAGTCCGTCATTAACAGACTTGTGTATAAATACACCTTTACACTTTTTTATTATACACGCAAAAATCAATAAAAACAATTGACAAATTCAATAAATGATATTATAATATTTTATAACATTTAACTTAAATAAAAGGATTAAATGTAGTTTTTGACTTAAATATAAACAGGAGGAGCATCAATGACATATCGAAATCCGGTAATAAAGGGGTTCTACCCGGATCCGTCCGTATGCTGCGCCTACGGTAAATATTACCTTGCGGCAAGCTCGTTTCAGTATTTTCCCGGAGTACCGCTGTTTGAGAGCGACGATCTGGTGAACTGGACGCAGATAGGTTTTGCACTGACACGTCCGGAACAGGTCATGCTCGACAAGATAGGAAGCTCCGGCGGAGTTTTCGCGCCGACACTGAGGTTTCACAACGGACGTTTCTATCTTGTGACTACGAACGACACCACACATGAAAATTTTTATGTCTGGACAGACGATATCTACGGCGAATGGTCTGACCCGATAACCGTGGATCAGAGCGGTATAGATCCCTCCCTGCTCTTCGATGAGGGCAAAGTGTACTTTCTGAGCAACGGCGAGGACGACAGCGGAGTTTCCGGCGTGGTGCAGTGCGAGATCGACATACTCACCGGCCGCAAGCTTACTCCCAGCCGGTGCATCTGGCAGGGTTCCGGCGGCAGGTTCCTCGAAAGCCCGCACATGTACAACATCGACGGCATCTATTATCTCATGGCGGCGGAGGGCGGCACGGAGTACGGTCACATGATTACCTGCGCCCGCTCCGACAGTCCGTGGGGACACTTTGAAAGCTGCCCGCGGAACCCGGTTCTCACCAACCGCAACAAGGCTCCATACATCATTCAGGGCATAGGTCACGGCGATCTGATACAGGACAAAAACGGAAACCGGTACATTCTCTGTCTCGGCTTCCGGCAGATACACCGCTGGATGACTTTCCACCATCTGGGACGGGAAGTATTCCTCGTTCCGGTCACATTCGGGAACGACGGCTGGTTCACGGCAGGACATGACGGTACCTGCGACGAATATTACGATATCGAGGGTGACTTCCCTCAGGAAGAAAAGCGGATCTTCACATTTGAGAACACCCTGTGGAACGTTGACTGGCAGTACCTGCGCAAGCCCGTACCGGAGAACTATATATTCGACAAAGACCGTCTCACGCTGAAAGGTACGAACATAACGCTTGACGATACCGACTCTCCCACTTTCATCTGTATGCACCAGCGTGATTTCTGCTTCAGGCTCCGTACAAAAGTAAGCATCGACGCGGGAGAAGCGGGGCTGACGCTGTATCACTGCGAAACCGAGCATTACGACATAGCAGTACGCAGGACGGACAAGGGATTTGAAGCTGTCCTGCGGCTGAACATAGGCGGTATAAAACATGAACAGGCGACTGTTTATATTCCGGACGGGAGTGCCGATATCTCCGTTGCAGCCGACAATCTGAGCTATGTGTTCATGGTGAACGGACTGATGATCGGCAGCGCGGACACCAAATACCTGTCCAGCGAGGTCTGCGGCGGCTTCACCGGAACGGTCATAGGGCTGTACGCAACCGGGCAGAACACAGCGGATTTTACGGATTATGAAATTAAATATGAATAATATAAGGGAGGTCAGACCATGTTAAACTTTACAGAAAAAGCCCCTATGGGCTGGAACAGCTGGGATTGCTGGGGTGCGGCGGTAAACGAGGATACAGTGCGCAAGAACGCCGAATTCATCTCGAAAAACCTCAAAAAGTACGGCTGGGAGTACGTCGTTGTGGATATCCAGTGGAGCGCGGCAAACGCTAAGAACCATGAGTACGAGCCGTTTGCTGAGCTGTGCATGGACGAGTATTCGCGCCTTATCCCCGCAGAGAACAGATTTCCGTCGTCCGCCGGCGGAAAGGGCTTCGCACCGCTTGCGGACTACGTTCACTCGCTCGGACTGAAATTCGGTATCCACATAATGCGCGGTATCCCGCGGCAGGCAGTTCACCGCAACACGAAGATACTGCATTCCGAACGCACTGCCCGCGAGATAGCAAAGACCGACAGCATTTGTCAGTGGAACACAGATATGTACGGCGTTGACCCCGCAAAGGACGGCGCAAAGGCTTACTATGACAGCATTTTCAGACTGTACGCAAAGTGGGGCGTGGATTTCGTCAAGTGCGATGACATCGCGCGCGAGTTTCCGCACGCGGAAAGCGAACTGATAATGCTCAGCAAGGCGCTTCAGGACTGTCCTATCGAAATGGTGCTGAGTCTCTCGCCGGGACCCGCTCCGCTGGAAAAAGCCGAGCTGTTCAAGCAGATCTCAAATATGTGGCGCATCACCGATGACTTCTGGGACAAGTGGGAGCTTCTGTACGCTATGTTTGAGCGCTGCGAGAAATGGTGTACCCACACAGGCGCGGGACACTGGCCGGACGCGGATATGCTGCCGCTGGGCGCGATACTGCAGGACTACTCGCCCGACAGCCGCACGAAGTTCACACCGGACGAACAGATAACGATGATGTCCCTCTGGTGCATCTTCCGCTCTCCCCTTTTCATGGGCGGCGATCTGACAAAATGCGACGATATGACGCTCAAACTGCTGACGAACGAGAAAATACTGCAAATGCACAGCAACGCGAGAAACGCGCATCAGGTATGGCGCAGGACTATCGACGGCACAGAGCATATCCTCTGGACTGCGAACGACGTGAACGGCGGTACATACGCTGCCGTGTTCAACACGGGCGACAAGGAAAGCAAGGTAGATATACCGCTGAAAGACCTCGAGATAACGGGAACATTCACCTGCACCGAGCTGTGGAGCGGACTCAGTGCGCCTATTGCGAACAAGATCAGCGCGCGGCTCACCCCACACGGCGCAAAGGTGTTCAGACTTTCGAGATGAACGTAACCGATTTTACCGATAATACAATTTACAACAGGAGATAACAAAATGAAGAAAGCAGTATTGAAACTATTCGCCGTGGTGATCGCCGCAGCAATGACGCTCTGCTCATGCGGACAGATAGGTGAGGCGGCATCACAGCTGGCGGGAGCGGTGGTAAGTTCCGCAGGAGCGGAATTGTCCTCCGCGATGTCTGAGGGAGCCGCGGATCTCGCCGAGGGAATGAACGAACTTAAAAGCGGTCTTAACGAAATGTCCGGCGCAGTATCGAGCGCGGTGTCCGAGGGTGCCGACGAGTTCTCGAACGGTATGGAGGAACTGAAAGACGGACTCGGAGAAGTCTCAAGCGGACTTGAAAGCGCGGGCGGTGTCGTTTCCGAACACATCGGCAACATTGCCGGTGACATAGGCTCGCGTGTATCGGACGGGCTTTCGGAGATCCCTCAGGTGATAGAAAGCGTTCAGAGCGAGGTTTCCGGAGAACTGAGCGAAATTGCCGACAACGTAGGTTCCGAACTTTCGGAGGCTGCCGAAAAGATCACGACTGCCGCTTCCTCGGAGGATACAACGACAGCTCCGAAAGAAACAAAGACCTACAAATTCCGCAATCAGAAGCGCTATGACGAGCATTAT
The DNA here is from genome assembly GCA_017941355.1 of Ruminiclostridium sp. Taxonomy (GTDB): domain Bacteria; phylum Bacillota; class Clostridia; order Oscillospirales; family Ruminococcaceae; genus Ruminiclostridium_E. The sequence continues at coordinate 6,159 of JAGAWN010000073.1, forward strand.
GAGAAGCACGGCGCCGAGTTCGGAAACATCACGAAAGAGGAATATCTCCAGCTTGCGAACGACCTTATCAACTCTGATTCAGACCGGGTACTGCACAAATACTCCGATGACGGCGACTATATGTATTTCGATCAGGACACAAACTATTTCCTTGTGCTTTCGGAGGACGGCTACATCAGAACATTCTTTATCCCGACAGCGGGAATAAACTACTGGAACAGACAGTGACGGAGGTGCGCAAATGCTGAAATGTGCTTGCTGCGGTCAGCCGACAGTAAATGAGGAATATGATATCTGCCGTGTCTGCGGCTGGGAGCGTGACCATGTTCAGGAACGCTTCATAGGTATGCGCGGAGGCGCAAACAAACTGTGTCTCGCGGAAGCGAGAGAGCTTTTCCGGGAGACAGGAAGTTCGGAACCGGAAAAAGAATGACAAAAACCCCGGAAGTGAGATATCTTCCGGTGTCAGTCTGTCGAAAAAGTTCCTTTTTTCGACAGACGTCCTACGCGGACAGCGGCAGGGCGGACCCTGCACCCATGCCGTTTCACGGAGATTCGAGCATCTGTGGAAAGATATAAGGCTTTATTGACAAACAAAACCCCGGAAGTGAGATATCTTCCGGGGTTTTTACTATTCTGCAAGTTTGTATTTTTCAACGAAAGCTTCAATGCTTTCATCACTCTGCGGGTCAAATCCGCTGTCACACGGGATAAGGCTCCAGTTCTCCGCTGCCTCATTCTTCTCACCGGGAGCAAGAGTTTTCAGCACTCCGAGCGTTTCGATCTCGATAATATGCCGATCGGTGAAAGTCTCGAAGTTGCAGCCGCCGTCCGGGTAATGCACGCCGCGTTCATATCCGAAAGATTTGCGGAATATCTGACCGTCGGAGACATAAGCGCACCAGCCGTCGATGTTGTTCATGCCTATCTTGAACTTCTCCGGCTTGTCCGTCTGGCGCAGAGTAAGATACTTGTTGCTGATGTACAGGCGTTCATCGCGGATATCGGTGTACTCCCACAGGATAAGACGGCGGTTGGACAAAAGCCCGGTCTGTTCCCTGCTCTGCGGAACTATCAGAGTCCCGCCTTTCTCGCCGACTGTCATGCACCACGGCGACAGCCTTATAGGCTTGTCGGAGATGTTTTCGATAGAATGATACACGGTAATACCACTGCCGTTCTCAGCAAGCGTCACGCGCATGACGTGCTGCTCTCCCACCTTTGTGCGGGGAGCGGGCGTGAATGTGACAGTACCGCCGCTTATATCATACCGTACCGGGGAATTGTCGGGGGTGTAGCTTTCCGGAAAGCTCTCCGGGCTTGACCAGAGCCGATGTCCGCCGTAAATATACCAGTTCTCGTCTGTACCGAAGAACCTATGCAGTTCGTCCGAATCCCGATAAGTGCTGCGCTGCGTATCCTCGTTCAGAACATTCCTGCACCCGTCCAGTGCGTAACTGATGATGCGGGGTCCCACATCGACGGTGATGCGCGCAGTGACCGTGCCGTTGCTCATTACAAGGCATTTTCCGAAATTTCCGTATTCTTCCTCAAAAATTCTGATGCTCATAGTTTCACTCCAAAATAACAGGTTTTGATGTATAGTCGAGTCCGCAGACGCGCTTTTTGTCAAAGGCGAGAGCGTACAGATCTCCGGCACGCTCCTCAAGCTGCGCAAAACGGCGGGTCTTTGTGTTCTTCTCCGCAAGCGATTTCAGCGAAGTGTCGATAGGAAGTTCGCATTCTGCAGCCGCGAGTATCTCCCTGCCCCGCCCGTTCATACCGAGTATGCGCACATACGGCGGCAGCGTTTTAAGATCGGTCTTGCGGATACCGATGAACTCTGCCATTACTATCCGACGGATACGCGACATGGTGTAACGCTTGGTCTTGATAAGCGCGTACAGCTCCGCAAGGCTCGTAGATACCCGCGCGGCTTTGTAAATGCGGTTTTCAAGACCCATCAGCACGTTCGGCGCTTTTTCCAGTTCGTCACGGGACATGATACGCAGCTTCGCAAGTATTGCCGTTTCGAGATTTGACATTTTTGCAATGTTTTCCGCGTATCCCTCCGGGAGTTCCGGCACGAACGCGCTCATGTCCTCACCTGCGATAAGCGACCTGCGGATATGCGACGCACTTGCGTAATAACCGCTCGTTCTGCCGCTGTCATGTTCTGTCCCGACACGTTTTATCGTCACCGGTTTTATCGACGAACCGAACTCGCCGAGCGCTTTGAGATACTCGACAGCAAGCGTGTTGTTCGGTGCAGTCAAGGCGTCGATGATGTCTTCCTCATAATACTTCTCGATTGTCTTTTGCAGCGCGGCGGGATAGCTGTCACCGGCTCTCATGTGCATGAAAAAGTCCTCATTCTGCTGCGCGAACATGACCGCTCCGGCAGTCTCTTCAAGCAGCGAAACATCTCCGCATTCGCTGCCGAAGCTTATCATCTCCACGCAGCCGAGGTCTTTGAGGAGCGACACCGCGCCGGTCGCGAACTGCTCCGCACTTCCGAGCGCATACGCCACGGGCAGTTCGATTATCAGGTCAGCACCGTTTTTCAATGCAACCTCCGCACGGCGATACTTGTCAAAAACTGCGGCTTCACCTCGCTGTGTGAAGTTACCGCTCATCACGACAGCTATGTGAGTAGCGCCGTACAGTTCCTTTGTCTTTTCTATGTGGTATTTATGTCCGTTGTGGAAAGGGTTGTATTCCGCAACTATCCCGCATATCTTCATATTACCACCTCTTTCTGCAATACGTTGGATTCACTTTTTTAGTTTATTTGCCGAATTGTTCGCAAAAATGGTCTCGCGGATATCACGTTCAGCCTTCATCACTTCGTCATGGAACTCCGATGCCGACATTCTGTACGCGCCGTTGCCGAGAATGATTATCTGCTCCAGACGGTCTGATGTGGCAACACGGACACGGTGCTTCTTACCGAGTTCATGTGTTGCTTTCTCTATGTACATATCGGCTGTTTCTGCTTCTTTTGTATAGATCACGGAGATACCGCCGACCTCCTCGACCTCACGCACTGCGCCTTTTACACGGTACGCGTCAAACACGAGGATAAGGTTCCCGCCAGTGAATCCCCGGTAATTGCACATCGCGTTTATCAGCGTTGTGCGGGCAAGTTCAAGGTTGTCCTTAGCCAGCACATTCAGCTCGTCCCATGAAAAGATGATGTTGTAGCCGTCAACAAGCAGGTATTCGTCTCCCGTCAGCACCGGCTTGTAAACGTACTCCTTTTCTTTCTCGGAGTGCTTCTTTACGGTGTTCATGGCATTTCGCGGGTCACGGTTTATCTTGCCGTAGGTGCGCTCGAAAATAGCCATTAACTCCTTGTCATCATACACTGCGGGAGCGGTCTGACGGCGCAACGGCACCGTTTCAGGCTCCGCAGGACGTTCGGGTTCCAGCACAGACGGAACGTGCATATACTGCGGGACTTCGTTCCACTTTACCGCAAATCCCGCCCCGTGGGAGCAGAACACGCTGTCCGCGGTGTTTTCAAGGTCGGTTTCCGGGTCATATCCCGACGCGGTTATTACCTCATCAGCGTCCTTGCAGGGAAAATACCCGCCAAAAGACAGCGATATCTTTCCGCGCCCTTTCGTATAGCCGGAAACGTCTGTCTGATACCCGCGCATTTTCGCTATCGGCGCAGTTCCTTTGATCTCAGATGTTCCTGTGTTGCCGGAAATCGGAACAGGCTGTGAGAACTCTGCGCCTATGCGCTGCAAGTCGGTCATTGCCCGCCCAACGAACTCGTCCGGAAGCTCGATACGGAACTCATAGTAGGGTTCCAGCAGTACGCTCTGCGCGTTCATAAGTCCCATTCGTACTGCACGGTAGGTAGCCTGCCGGAAATCCCCGCCCTCGGTATGCTTAGGGTGGGAGCGCCCGCCCGCGACTGTTATCTTCATGTCCGTTATCGGCGAACCCGTAAGAACTCCGCAGTGCGCTTTCTCCGCAAGGTGCGTGAGGATAAGCCGCTGCCAGTTCAGCGCGAGACGCTCCTCCGGGCAGTCCGCCGCGAACACAAGCCCGCTGCCCTGCGGAAGCGGCTCCATGAGCAGATGAACCTCCGCGTAGTGGCGAAGCGGCTCGAAATGCCCTACGCCCTCGACCTTGTTCATAATAGTCTCTTTATATGCAATACTGCCCTCATCAAAAGACACATCGTAACCGAAACGCTCGGAAATGACGGTTTTAAGCACTTCAAGCTGTATCTCGCCCATAAGGCTTATGCGTATCTCTTTGAGCCGGTCATGCCACGAAACGTGCAGTGCCGGGTCTTCCTCGCCCAGCGTTTTCAGCTTCGTGAACACGGTATGTTCATCGGCACCGTCGGGACAGATGACCCGATATGACAGCACAGGCTCCAAGAACGGTTTTACCGCGTCACGCTCGGCACCCAGCCCCTCGCCCGCATACGCGGAAGGCAGCCCCTCGACTGCACACAGTTCCCCTGCAAAGACTTCATCGGCAGTGCGGAACTTCGCGCCGGAATACACACGCAGTCTGTCGGCTTTTTCCGGTACCGCGTCCTTACCGCATTCTATCACGCTTTTGACTTTCAGACTTCCGCCGGTTATCTTCATGTGAACAAGGCGTGTATTACCGTCTGTAGAGATCTTATATACTTTTGCGCCGAATTCTCCCGATCTTTCCGGCTCGGCTGTGAAGCGGACAAGCAGATCAAGCAGCGTCTCTATTCCCTGTAATTTCAGCGCGGAGCCGCATACACAGGGAAATATCTCTCTGTTCATAACCGCCTGCGCAAGCGAACGGTCACTGATACAGCCGCCGGCAAGGTATTCCTCCATAAGCGTTTCGGAACACAGCGCAGCCGCGTCGTCGATATCGGCTTTTTCAGCCGTGAAGTCTGTTACCGCGCTGCTTAGCCTGCGGTTGAGTTCCGCTGTATGCTCGGTCATGCTCAGATGGGAGATATCTGTTTTGTTCACAAAAATGAAAACAGGAACATTGTAGCGTTTCAGCAACTCCCACAGTGTCTCCGTATGGCTCTGAACGCCGTCCGTGCCGCTTATCACCAGAATTGCCGCGTCAAGCACCGAGAATGTGCGCTCCGTTTCGGCAGAGAAATCGACGTGTCCCGGAGTGTCGAGAAGCGTGAACTGCGTCCCGTCATGCTCCATTACCGCCTGCTTCGAGAAAACCGTGATACCGCGGCTTTTTTCGATACTATGCGTGTCAAGAAAAGCGTCCCCGTGATCCACGCGTCCAAGCTTCCGTATATTACCGCTTGTATAAAGCATTGCTTCCGCAAGAGTGGTCTTGCCGGAGTCAACGTGGGCGGTCATTCCTATCACAAGCCGTTTGTTCATACTGCGTTAATTTGTGTTCGGAGCCTGGCGGTACGCGTGGTCATACAGCATATCCTGCGCTGAAACAGCGATATCCTTACCCGGGAACCGCCGTCTGTAACTTCCGTCCGGCTGCATCTCACGCGCCTGTACATTGTCCATGCGAAGCAGCTCAAATATCCCCTCAAGCTGCATTCGGAGTTCTTCCGAGTACACCGGCAGCGCCACTTCCACACGGCGGAGGGTGTTGCGTGTCATCCAGTCGGCGCTGGAAATGTAATAGGAAGCTTCGCTGCCGTCTCCGAAAATGTAGATACGGGAGTGTTCAAGATAGCGTCCCACAATGCTTATAATGCTTATATTGTCGGAAAAACCCTCTACTCCGGGCCGCAGACAGCAGATGCCGCGGACTACCATTTCCACCCTTACTCCCGCACGGCTTGCTTCTATAAGCTTATCCATAAGCACCTTGTCTGTAAGACTGTTCATTTTAAGCCGGATATGTCCCGTACCTCCGTTTTTCTGCTTTGCGATCTCACGGTCTATCAGGTCAATCAGCTTGTTTTGCAGACAATGGGGCGCTACAAGCAGCCGCTGCATATGATCGACAGTCTCACCGAGAGTCAGCGCCTGGAATACCGCCGAAGCCTCGTGTCCTATATCGGGGTCAGCCGTCATTACGGACAGATCCGTGTACAATCGGCTTGTCTTTTCGTTGTAATTTCCGGTACCCACCTGAGTGATGTACTTTATCTCGTCACCTTTTCTGCGCAGTATCAGACATAGCTTGCTGTGAACTTTAAGCCCGTCGATCCCGTATATGACATGACAGCCCGCACGTTCGAGGCGGCGGCTCCACTCGATGTTGTTCTCCTCGTCGAAGCGGGCTTTCAGCTCGACAAGAACATCTACCTGCTTGCCGTTCTCTGCGGCTTCCACAAGGCTCTCGACCACTTTGCTGTCGCGCGCGAGACGGTAAAGCGTCATCTTAATGGAGATAACGCTGGGGTCATGTGCAGCCTCGCTCAGCATCATCAAGAACGGACGTATGCTCTGATAGGGATAATGCAGCATCTTGTCCCCCTCCTCGATCTGATCGAGAATGGAGCGCGATTCGTCGAAATCCGGGGATTTCTTCGGCGGGCGGGTCGCGTAGAACAGTTCGGAACGGCTGCGCAGCTGATCGCAGATCCCTGAGAAGAACGAAACGTCGAGCGGCGTATCATAAGTGAAAACCATGCTGCTGTCAAGCTTTATCTGATCGCAGAGGTTCTTCACCGTTTCACGCTCGATATCGCCGTTGACTTCTATACGCACGGGGCAAAGTTTCTTGCGCAGCTTCACAACCTCCGCCATGTGGTCACGGTAGTTGAGATCCTCGTCGTAGATACTGTCCGCGTCGATGTCAGCGTTGCGGGTTATTCTCGCGAGAGCCGAATACTTCACCTTATAACCGCTGAAAACAAGGGGCAGATAGTGCAGTATCAGCTCCTCGGCAAGCATGAAACAGCCTGTGCGCTCCGGTATCGGGATAAGTCTCGGGAACAACCGGCTGCCGCAGGGAACTATGCCTATCTTGACCTTTTCCTTTTCGCCCTTGCCGCTTTTGCTGACGAGAGTAGCCACGGCATAGATCTCGCGGTTCTGCAAAAACGGGAAAGACTGCTTCTTGCCAACGACAAAGGTTGACAGCAGCGGCATGAAATCGTTCTTGAACAGCGTGCGCAGGTACTTTTCGGACTTTTCGCCGATATCGGAAAAGTCGATCAGCGTTATACCCTGATCCCTGAGCTTTTCGATAAGCGAGCGGTAGATGCTGTCACGTCTTTTGCAGAGTTCACGAACTCTTTCTGCGGCAGCGGCTATCTGCTCCGCATAAGTCATTTTCGTTTTGTTGTCGCGGCTCTCGCTGTCAAGCAGCATCTGATCGTGCAGGCTTCCGATACGCACCATGAAGAATTCATCAAGGTTACTCTGGAAGATAGACAGGAACGTGAGACGCTCACACAGCGGCACGCGCTCGTCCTCGGCTTCTTCAAGCACTCTTTCGTTGAATCTGAGCCATGAAAGCTCTCTGTTTTCAAAGCATAAGTTTTCCATGTTTTACCTCATTAAAAAAGAAGTTCTACATTAATTTTATAACTTTGAGCGGGATTTGTCAATAGTAACTTACGGTATTCCGGGATTCTTCCGATCCGGCTCCCGGCTGTACACAGTTGTGTTCACGTTAAATTGCTTATTGGCGTTTGTTGAATTTGCATAAAAATTTCAACAAATTGTTGGGTTATATTGACTTTCTTTGTAAAATATAGTATAATATAGTAAATTTTGCGGACAGGAGAGTGACGTTATGTATATACACATGATACCCACATTTGATATATGCGCACTGATTATCTTCACTTTCATCGTTGTCGCAAGCATATTCAGACGCATGACACGCGGCAAGACAAACAGGTACTTCATTCTGATGAACTGCGTCTGTATCCTCACCTGTATCTGCGATATCGCGGCTTCTTACCTTGACCAGCTTGCGGAGCCGTCTCTCGACGCCCTTCAGTTTGCCGCCCACACGATACGGCTGTTTCTGTTCAACTCTATCGCTCCGATCTACTTCGTTTATATAATCGCACAGACAGATACATTTCACATTTTCGGCAGGAAAAGAACCGAGATACTCTTCCTCGTTGTTCCGGTAACAGTTTACGCTGCCGCATTTACGGCAAACTGCTTCAACGGCATGATATTCAGTGTAAGAAACGGGGTGTACACACGCGGCGCCGCTATGAACATTCTGTATATCGTCGGCGGTCTGATCTGCGGTGCGTGCATTGGATATCTGCTTGTTTACCGTAAGCTTTTCAGCTTCGGCAGGCTTGCCGCGATACTCGGAACTTTTCCTCTGCTCCTCTGTGCGCTTATCGTGCAGTTCTTTGACCGTGAGATACGGATAGATATGCTCGCGTTTGCATTCGGACTTCTGTTCATATCAATGTTCATAAATCGTCCGGAGGCGTACATAGATTTCAATACCGGTGTCTATAAATTCAACGCCTACGCGCACGATATGAAGATGAACTTCTACAACAAAAAACCGGTAGATGTTATATTGATAAACATTGCCAATTATCTGCAGATACAGGAAATACTGAGCTACGATGCCGCCAACGATATGCTGAAGCTTGTCGCGGAGCGTATCATTGCCATCATCAACCGCTCAAAGACCGACGCGGGTGTCTATTACCTTGACAAAGGCAGGTTCTGCATTGTAATAAACTACACTGACCACGAAAAGACCGAGTACACAGCCGAAAGCATCAATGCCGCGCTGAAGCCCAAGGTTCCGCTTAACGGAATGGAACTGAACCTTATCGCCTTTGTATGTATTGCGAAATGTCCCGAGGAAATATCGGATTTCAATACGCTGATAGAGTTCGGAAAAGACCTGTCCTCCAAGTTCCAGTTCACCGGAAAGGTGCTTCACGCCGGAGAATTGCTGGATAAGAGCCGTTACGATCTCATGGGCGAGATCGACAAGATAATTGCGGACGCGGTGCTTAACAGGAAATTTGAAGTTTTCTATCAGCCGATCTACAGTCTCTCCGAGGGGAGATTCCGTTCGGCGGAAGCGCTGGTGCGCCTTTACAACGAGAAATACGGTTTCATATCTCCGGAGATATTCATTCCGATCACCGAAAAGACCGGCGAAATTCACAAGATCGGAATGTTCGTTTTCGAGGAAGTCTGCAAATTCATCGCAAGCGACGATTTCAAGCGGCTGGGATTGGAATACATCGAGGTCAACCTGTCTATCGTTCAGTGTATGCAGGGCGGTCTTGCGGGCGATCTGCTGGGAGTAATGAAGAAGTACGGTGTTTCGCCCGATCAGATCAACCTTGAGATCACCGAATCCGCCGACTCCAAGACCCAGAACATTATTGCCGAAAACCTCACTTCCCTGCTCAACGCGGGACTGACATTCTCACTCGACGATTTCGGCACCGGTTATTCATATATGGCGCGAATGGCATTGCTTCCCCTGAAGATCGTGAAGCTTGACAAGACTTTCGCAAACTTTGAATCCAATCCGCGGCTTATGATCGTTCTCCAGAACACGGTAAAGATGCTGAAAGACATGGATATGGAGATCGTCGTTGAGGGAGTCGAGACGCAGGAACTGGTTGAGCGCTTCGCATTGCTGGAATGTGAATATATCCAGGGATTCTACTACTCCCGTCCGATACCGAGAGACGAATTCGTTGAATTCATCAGCAACTCGATCCCCGATGAAAATGAAAACATAATACTCATGGCGTAAACGGCACTTGTGTACTTTTCTCACAATGTGCCGTTTTTTGTAGGATTACCCAAACAGGTATCGGGGGAATTGTCATTTGTTACAAAAATCCGGTCAGTCTCTTGAAAATATTACAAAAATATGTTATATTTACTGTAGGTTATTATCTTTAATAACCGTGGTTTGTGTTTTGAAAAGGCAACATCTGATCACCTGCCGCAGTCCCGGAGAGACTGAAAGGCGGATCGCACGGGTTCACCGGAACCGATCACTCCGGTGCCGTGCCAATATCTACCCTATGCTTCAATGAGCTGCGACAGGCTCGGAGGCTGCCGAAATCAAGGGGGGATATGAATATGACTTTGGACGCACTGAAACTCAACCAGAGCATTTCTAACTACAGAAATGCAGCCAATTCATATCTCAAAGTGTCTGACGACGCAAAAAAACTCGGTCTCAAGGAAGAACAGACCATTAAGAAAAATGAAAGCCGTTATGATCTTGACGGAACACTCAAGGAAGAGCATTTGCCCATCGGTTCTTTGGAAAAAGCAAAGAAAAAAGAGGAAGATGCCGAAAAGTTCGGTCTCCTGACCGCAAAGGACAGGGATAAAAAGACCGACAAGGCTGACAAAACCGATAAAACCGAAGGAAATATTCTCGATAAAGACGTTCGCGGCAAGGAAAAAGACGATGAAAAAGGTCTTTTCGGTCTGAAAAAAGACAAAAAAGACGGCTTTGCAAAAGATCCGCCGGACTGTGAATGTGAAACCTGCCGTAAAAGGCGCTATCAGGACGATTCGGATGATTCTGCGGTCTCGTTCCAGATGCCTACCGCAATGTCTCCCGCTGCCGCAAAAAGCAGAGTGCGGAGCCATGAACTCGAACACGTTCGCAGAGAGGGTATCAAGGCAAGACAGGAGGGCAAACATATCGTTTCCCAGACTGTCCAGATCAAGACCGATACCTGCAGCGAATGTGGACGCGTATATGTTTCGGGCGGTCTGACAAGAACCGTTACGCGCGTTGACATGAGAGATTTCCACAGAATGTTTATGCTCGGCTTCGACGGTAAAGACGAACTCGGCAGAGACATAAGCTGACAGGAAGACCATAACGGCGGCTACTCATAATACCGCCGTTTTCTCTTTTGACCGCGATCTGCCGGTTATTTCAAAAAAATATCGTTTTTTTGAAAAAAGTACTTGACTTATTGTGAAATATGTGTTAAAATATATAAGCAATCGGGTCACAGCTCGATAGATGAGATTTGGAGTGGTGTCCGAGTGGTTTATGGAGCCGGTCTTGAAAACCGGTGATCCCGCAAGGGACCGTGGGTTCGAATCCCACCCTCTCCGCCAAGCCTTTTGGCTAATATTTTTAAGAAATCGGCACTTGCAGAAATACCCAAGTGGTGAAGGGGCTCCCCTGCTAAGGGAGTAGGTCGGGAAACCGGCGCGAGGGTTCAAATCCCTCTTTCTGCGCCAACGGGGAATGCTCCGCCGTGATCCCGTCTCGGGTTTATCCGGGACGGGATATTTTTCTGTCTCGCAGTTCAGAGTTTTCAGAAACCCTAAAGCGTTCGGCACAGCCTACCAACTCACACAGAAACACGGTATCATTTCCGCGTCCGGCTGTGCAGTCAATACATATATCCCCCGCACTGACCTGTTTTTCAAGGAACTCATGCGCAAGCTGGACTGCGCCGAATGTACTTGCCATATTCTCGTTTTCTCCCTTTTCGTTTTTTACATTGCAGTGACGTTACGGTATATCCTGCTCTCCGGTCAGAGACAGGTACTCAGACCGACATTCCCCCGTCTATGACAAAAGTCTTCCCTGTGATGTACCCGGCTCTGTCACTTATCAGAAAAGTGCTTTCCCGACAACTTTGCCGCATTTCCGATATATTATTCCGCATTTATTTTACCACAAATAATAATGAAAGTCAAACAATTATCGGCGATTTCATTATAATGCCATATTGCCGCATTGACATCAACAATCCGCATCGGTTCTTACGGCAATGATGAATATCATTGACATTGATACCGTTTTGATGTATAATTCTAATGGTAATAAGAGCATTTCCGGGAGACACTGAAATGGAAAAGAAAAAAACAAATATAAGAGCTTTGCTTTTCTGCGGACTGCTGATGACGATAACGGCTGCTTCGGACTCGCTGAGAGGCATATTCCTGCCGGAGTTCCGGAAAGCTTTCGCACTGTCGGAACAGCAGGCAGGCATGATAATAATGATTAGCTACATAGGCAATCTGCTGTTTCTGTCCGTAGGCGGGAGACTGTCTGACAGGATACCGCGGAAGCGCTATATCACGGGGCTGCTGATAATATGGTGCGCCGCGCTTTTAACATACGTTCTTACGGAAAACTACCATATCCTGCTGGCAGGTATGATCTTTTCAATGGGCGGCTCCACGATGCTATCAACCACCGTGAATATGATGACTCCGCTGATGTTTGCGGTTCCGGCAATGGTGGTAAGCATACTGAACTTTCTTCAAGGCGTCGGTATAACAGTCTCACAGAACATAGCAGGAAGATTCTCCGACAGTCTCGGCGCATGGCACACGGTAAACCTGATACTGCTTGCTGCCGCGGCGGTATGCCTTTTACTGCTCGCGGGACTGAAACTCCCGGAGACAGAGAAAAGCGAAGCGCAGGAAAAGATAAGCATACCCGCGCTTCTGCGATCTCCCGCAAGCATACTTCTGATACTGATCTGCGGCAGCTATTTTGTGGCAGAGCATGGTCTTATGAACTGGCTGACATCATACGGCACGGAGTATCTCGGAATGAGTCTGCAGGACGCATCTTTCACATTGTCGCTGTTCTTCGGAGGAATAACCGTCGGCAGACTGATATTCGCGCCGTTCATTGACAAAATCGGCGTGTTCGGCACACTGCTGATATCTTCCGCAGCGGGAGCCGCCCTGTATATCACCGGAATGGCACTCGGAACAGCCGGTACATTCTTCATTGCCGCGGCGGGACTTGCGCTTTCAGTCGCGTATCCGCTGATAGTCATGCTGATCGGGAAGTTCTTCCCCGCCTCAGTTTCGGGTTCCGCTACCGGTCTGATATTAAGTATCGGCACACTTGCGGATATCGGCTTCAACGCGTTTTTCGGCAGCTTTGTAAACGCAGTGGGCTACGGTATCGCGATGACCGTTATGCCGGTATCGGCAGCGCTTTTCTGTGTGCTGCTGTTCACACTCAGATTCGCGGTAAGAGAGTCAAGGAACATCAGATAAACGCAGGTTTCACGCCGCATATACCAACTTTTCACAGGAGAGATTCTATGGAGATCAAAAACATTCTTCCCGCCGATATCGAACGCCGCAGCATGGAGATTATAGAGAGCGAGCTTGGCGATATGTCGGCATTTACCGAACATGAAAAACTTATCGTAAAACGCTGTGTACATACCACCGCCGACTTCGATTACAAGAAAAATCTGCGGTTCTCACCCGACGCCGCGGAGCGAGGTATCGCCGCTCTGAAAGCGGGAGCGGTGATCGTCACCGACACGCAGATGGCGTATTCGGGTATAAGCAAGCCTGCCTGCCGATCGCTTGGCTGCGAGGTGCATTGCTTTATGTCAGACCCGGATGTTGCGGAAGAAGCCAAAAAACGCGGTGTCACCCGCGCGGTAGTCTCTGCGGAGAAAGCAGCGGAAACATTCGCCGGCAGACAGGTGATCTACGCAGTGGGCAATGCTCCCACTGCGCTTATACGGCTGTATGAGCTGATAAGCGAAAACCGGTTCCGCCCGGCTCTGGTCATCGGAGTCCCTGTGGGATTCGTGAACGTTGTTGAAGCAAAAGAACTGATAATGACGTCAGACGTTCCCTGCATCGTTGCAGCAGGACGAAAAGGCGGCAGCAATGTTGCCGCCGCCGTTGTCAACGCTATGCTGTACACGCTGTATCAGCGCTGACCGATGATCCTGTAAACAAGCCCCATATCAAGGTTCTTCCGCACTTCATCCGCAAGTATATCGAACTGCGTTTCCTTGTATGTTTTCCTGTCGCAGACCTTACCGTCAAAGTGCAGTCCCTTACGTTCGGAGAGTATTCCGACGACAGCCGCCGACACCTGCGGTTCATCGAAAACTCCGTGGATATAGCAGCCGTAAACGCTGCCGCAGAATGCGCCGCCGCAGTCAAGCAGCTTATCCGCGTTCCCGCCGGTCTCACCCATGTGTATCTCATACCCGCTGAAATGAAGCCCCGACAGTCCGGACAGCATACCGCCGATCTGCGCGAAATGCCCCTCCGTTCGTGTCCGGTGCTTTTCGGCGGAGAACACAGTCCCGGTATCCAGCAGACCTATTCCCTCGATCTCACCGCCGCCCTCGGAGTTTAAAGGATCGGCTATTTTCGCGCCGAGCATCTGATAACCGCCGCAAATGCCGAATACAGGCAGCTTCCCGGCGGCTTTTTTTATTGCGGCTTCGATCCCGCTTTCACGCAGCCACCTCATATCGGCTATGGTGCTTTTCGTTCCGGGGAGTATTATCATGTCCGGTTCTCCCAGCTCTGAAAGCTTCGTTACATACCGCACCGAAACTCCGTCGTACTGCAAAAAAACATCAAAGTCGGTATAATTCGAGATATGCGGCAGCCGTATCACGGCAATATCTATGACCCCGTTCACGGAGCGGTTTTCAAGCTTGTCGGAAAGGCTGTCCTCGTCCTCGACATCGCACTTTATGTACGGTACTACCCCCGCCACGGGTACTCTTCCCCGCTCTTCAAGAATATCAACTCCGCTCTGAAAGATCGTCTTGTCTCCGCGGAATTTGTTTACAACAAGTCCCTTGATACGTTCACGTTCTTCCTGCTCTATAAGCATCAGAGTACCGAGAAGCTGCGCGAATATCCCTCCTCTGTCGATGTCTCCCACAAGCAGCACCGGCGCGTCAACAAGCTTCGCAAGTCCCATATTCACGATATCGTCGGCTTTGAGATTAAGCTCCGCGGCGCTGCCCGCACCCTCGATCACGATTATGTCATGCTGTGCGGCAAGACTGTTATACGCGGCAAGAATGTCCGGTATCAGTTCTTTCTTGTGCCGGAAATATTCGGCGGCTTTCATATTTCCGCGCACCTTTCCGTTCACTATCACCTGCGAACCGACATCTGTGGTGGGTTTCAGCAGCACCGGATTCATCAGCACAGACGGTTCGAGTCCGGCGGCTTCCGCCTGCATTGCCTGAGCGCGTCCGATCTCAAGACCGTCGGCGGTGATATATGAATTGAGCGCCATATTCTGTGACTTGAACGGTGCCGCCGAATAGCCGTCCTGTCTGAATATACGGCACAGCGCCGCTGTCAGCAGGCTTTTCCCGACATTTGACATCGTGCCTTGCAGCATTATGTTTTTTGCCATTTTATCACCTTTTCTATCGCTTTTATCAGTGCTTCATTTTCTTCGTGTATGCGCACCGCGATCCGGAAATATCCCTCTCCGAGTCCGCTGTAATTTCCGCAGTTCCGTATCATTATCCCCTCATTCAGAAGCAGTCTGTCAAGCGGAATACCGCACCTGAACAGTATAAAATCCGTATCGGACGGAAACACCTCAAAACCGTATCTCCGCAATTCTCCGGACAGGTATGCACGCTCTCCGGCGATGATCTTACGGGCATTCCCGACATACTGCGTTTCGTCAAGTGCCGCGATACCCGCAGCCTGCGCCACTGACGAAACGCTCCAGAACTGCCCGCAGCACCGCACTTTTCCGGCAATGCCGGGACTGCCGAAAAGTGCGTAACCGAGCCGCAGTCCCGCCATTGCATAGGTTTTGGTGAACGCTTTCAGAACTATGGTATTCCCGTTTACAAATTGCCTGACGCTGTGCATTTCAGGGTTTTCACAAAGCTCGATAAAACACTCGTCACACAAAAAAACAATGTCGTTCCCACTGCATTTTTCGCTGATCTTTCCGAGCAGTTCGGTGTCGTACAGCTGTCCCGTCGGATTGTTGGGATTACAGAGTATCAGCATATCAACGCTTTCGTCAAGAACTCCGCAGATACTTTCCGGCGGGTATTCCGCGACAGTGCAGCCTGCTTCACCGAGCGCCTTTGCGTATTCCGAAAATGTGGGCTTCGCTATTACCGCGCGTTTCGGTCTGAGCGCGTGAACTATACGGAAAATAAGATCGTCGGCACCGTTCCCGCAGACGATATTCTCAGCCGGGAACTTTTCGCTGAGCGCAAGCTTTTCCGTCAGTTCTCTGCAATGCGGATCGGGATACCTGTCACTTTTTCCCACAGCTTCGGCAGCCGCCTTTCTCACGTTTTCCGGCATACCGAGAGGATTGAGATTCGCGGAAAAATCGAGCTTTACACTGCGCCCGTAAATATCGCCGCCATGCTCATTCATCATGCGAAAACACCTCCGTATATCAGCACCCGCAGAACCGAGAACAGAACCAGCATTATCGCGGAAGTAAGATACATGAGCCTGTTCGCGCGGCGGATATCTTCATTCACGATCGGGCGTTCGTCATCGCCGATATACGGCTTTTTATGCAGTTTCCCGAAATAGTATGCGTCACCCGCAAGCCGTACTCCCAGCGCTCCTGCGCATACCGACTCCGTCTGCGCGGAATTTGGGCTTGCGTGTTTTCTTCGGTCACGCCGCCATATCCTCCATGCGTTTTTTCCATCATACCCGAGAAGAAACGCGGAAACGATCATAACAAGCGCGGTTATCCGCGAGGGAAGATAATTAAGTACATCGTCAAGCCGCGCCGCGAATTTTCCCAGCTTTTCGTATTTCTCATTTCTGTAGCCGATCATGGAATCCATAGTGTTCGCCGCCTTGTAGAAGAATCCTCCGGCTGCACCGAAAAGTGACATATAAACGATCGGAGCGGTCACACCGTCTGATGTATTTTCCGCCACAGTCTCCACCGCAGCGCGGATTATCCCGTCACGGTCAAGCACCTGCGTGTCCCGCCCGACTATCATAGACACCGCTTTCCGCGCAGCTTCCGTGTCCGGTGCATTATACACTTTCATGCTCTCGCTGTACAGGCTTCGCGCCGCAAGCATATAAAAGCACATCACACTTTCGGCTGCAGCACCGAGCCAGACGTTCACGGAATAGCAGAGATAAAGAATTACGCACGGCACTCCCGTTGAAAGCAGGAGAGTCACAGCAGCGAGAAATATCCCGCCCGCAGTAAGATCCGCAAAATGCGCACGGACGAATTTTTCAAGCGCGGAGATCAGCCGCCCGATCAGACGTATCGGGTGCGGAAGGCTGTACGGATCACCTATGAGAAGATCCAGCAGGAATCCTGCCGCGAGCGGTATTATCGGTATTATCCAGTTCATATTTTTCCGAGTATCCTGAGTTTTTCACCGTCATATTCCGTCACATAACCGTGTCCGTTTTCGGTCATGTATTCGTAAAATTCCCTTTTTGGAAAGGCGAGCTTTTCCAGTACGGACATTATCGTCCCGCCATGCACAACAAATGACATCACCGTGCAATTCGCGTTTTCGCGCACTGCACGCAGGAATCCCGTCACGCACCGTCCGCGGAATCCGTCAACATCTTCGCCCTCCGGCGGTGCGGTCATTCCGTTATTCGATATCCATTTCATATAGACCGGATCGCCGTCAAGTTCCGCGTGACATCTTCCGTCGAAGATTCCGAAATCACATTCGCGCAGTTCATCATATATCATCGGTTTCTTTGTCGGATAAATGATCTGCGCGGTTTGCAGACAGCGCTTCATAGGGCTTGCGGCAACGATGTCACATTCCGGATAAGCGATTCTTTTAAGTTCGTCCTTCCCGATATCACAAAGCGGTTCGTCTGTTCTTCCGATAAACCGTTTTTCTGTATTGCCCGCTGTTTTTCCGTGGCGAATAAAGTTGATTATCAATTTTCTTCTCCTTTGATGACAGTGACTATCCCGCAGCATACGCGGTAAACCGCTTCCGATCTTCCTGCTATGATACAGCCCGCGCGTCCGGTCATTTCCCGCCACTCCCGCTCGCTTTTTTCAAGCGGGATTATCCCGCAGCCGATCTCGTTCATTACTATCACATCGCAGTCAAGTTCTTCCGCATATTTCAGAGGGTCCTTGCCCTGCTCCTTAAGCCTTTTCACAACAAGCTCGTAATTGCAGATACAGCGGGCATTCTCAATACCCGATATATCGCAGCTGCCGCCGTCCAGGATATCGCCGTCTGTGAGTCCGAACAGCCGTTTTGCAGCATCACGCTTGCCCTGAAATGCTCCGCCTGTTATCATTATCATAATAAAAGTCCGCCTTTCAGTATCACCGGTATGCCGTAAACACACTCTGTCACATTGTCGGAAATGCCTGCGATCATAGAGTTCAGCCGTCCCAGGATCTCAATGTATCTGTTGGTTTCCGGAGAGTAGAAAATACCGTCTGAACCTACATTGTTGGTGACTATCACAAGCGTACCCGCACGCTCGTGCAGCTGCTTTATTCCCTGCATTATCCGCTCTGCCGGGTCACTTACCTCTTCCCCGCCGAACATTTCGTTTGCGCAGAGATTGGCGATACATTCAAGCAGGATATTGCAGTTGTCCGGCAGCGACAATTCGTGCAGTCCGGTATATTTCTCAATTGTTTCAAAACCTTTTCCGGCGCGTATCTTCCTGTGTCTTTCGATAGCGGCAAAAGCCTCTTCGCCGTATGGCTGCATTGTTGCTATGTAGAATTTGTTCTCGGTGAATCTGTCAAGCAGGCGTTCCGCAAGCCGGGATTTTCCGCACTTTGCGCCGCCTGTTATAAGTGTTGTCACAGCGGTCTGTACCTCTCCAGTTTAATATCGTCGAACCTGTGCGCGTTGTTGTAAACGCTGAGTGCGCAGTCAAGCAGCGGCAGCAGCATAAGTCCTCCCGTTCCCTCACCGAGCCGCATTTCCGCGGTTATCAGCGGTCTTAGTCCGAGCGCGTCCAGAAGCATTTTTCCCGTAGGTTCCGCAGAAACATGACTTGCAAACATATAATCTTTGCAGCCGGAAACGAGTCTCTCGGCGATCAGCGCCGCGGCAGCCGATATAGCGCCGTCGATCACCACCGGTATCCCACATTCCGCGCCCCCTATGAACAGTCCCGCCATTCCCGCGATATCGAAGCCTCCGAGCTTTGCGAGTACATCGAGAGCGTTTTCGGGATCCGGTCTGTTTACGGCTATTGCCCGTTCAATAACTTCTGTTTTGTGCGCAAGCCGGGCATCGTCAAGCCCTGCTCCCCGCCCTGTCACAGCGGCAGGAGCAACACCGAGCAGCACCGACGCTGCCGCCGCCGATGTTGTGGTATTCCCGATTCCCATTTCTCCGGTGACGATAATGTTTATATCCTCCGCTTTCGCTTCACGGACAAGTTTAATTCCGGTCATTACCGCGCGCTCAGCTTCACCCTGAGTCATTGCAGCACCGGCTGCGATATTCCGAGTGCCGTTTGCGGTTTTCCTGTCGAGCGCGGAAGTCTTTCCCGCGACGCCGATATCCACCGCGATCACATCTGCATTCACGGTTTCGGCAATGACATTGACATTTGAGCGTCCTGCCGCGATCTCGTCGGTGCAGAGCGCGGTCACGCTGCTGTCCGACTGTGAAATCCCCTCGCATACCACGCCGTTGTCCGCGCACATCACCACGGCGCGCCGCCTGCCGAACCGTACATTTTCGGTATGCTGTATCTTCGCTGTCTTTATGATCGCGTCTTCGAGAAGTCCGAGACTTCCGAGCGGTTTGGCAATACTGTTCCAGCGATCTTCCGCCCGTTTTCCCGCATCTTCGTCGAGCGGCGATCTTTCAATACTTATCATTTCATTTCTCCGTATTATCAATGCAAATCTTCACAAAGTTCCCGGCAATTTCCGGATCGGCATAAAAGTACAGATGCGGGAATCCCGCGTAAAGCGTCTGTTCCGCATGACCGCACTCCCATTCCCTGCCGTCCGCCTTTTGTGCTGTAAAACCCCTTCCGCAGCAAGTGCTGTCGAAATAATGAAACTCATGCGCAGTGAATCTCTCATTCTTTTTGCAGAGCAGATTATCGTTTTCCGCAGTCAGCGTAACATAACCGAAACGCTGCAGTCTGTCTGTCCTGTATGCTTTCCCGTGTATGACTCCCGCACCGGAAAACTCCGTTCCGTCCATATCGGTGAAAGTATCGTGCAGATACATGAATCCGCCGCATTCCGCAATCGCCGGCAGTCCGTTCGTTATCTTCTCACGGATATCCGAGAGCATTCCCGTGTTTGCTGAAAGCATTTCCGCATATAACTCCGGATAACCTCCGCACAGTATAAGACCGGATATGTTCTCCGGCAGCCTGCTGTCCGCAAGGGGTGAAAAAAAACGTATCTCGCAGCCAAGCTTTTTCAGCAGCTCAATGTTGTCCTCGTAAATGAAACAGAACGCTTTGTCCCGCGCGACAGCGATAACCGGCTTTTTGTCGGTAAGCTGCCGTATATCCGGCTGAACGAACCGCGGAAAAGCGCGTTCCGAATCGTTTATTATCCCGTCTATGTCTATGTATTTTTCCGCAAGCTCTCCGAGCCTGTCAAGCTTCTCTCTGAGATCTGCTATCTCACCTGCTGTGACAAGTCCGAGATGACGGCTTTCTATGGTTATACCATTGTTCGGGAAACAGCCGTAATACCTTGTCCCCGCTTCTTCGCAAAGTTTTTTTGCAAACGGGATAAGCCGTTCAGGCAGGCGGTTGAAAATAAACCCGGCGATATCGTTCGGAAGCCTGTAACCGAGAAATCCGTGCATCACAGCACCGACAGAATCGCTCATACCCTTGCAGTCGATCACAATGACCGCCGGGGTTTCGGTTATCTGCGAAAGCGAGTATGCAGAACCGCGTCCGGATACTCCGTCGTAGAAACCCATTACTCCCTCTATAACCGAGATATCGCTGTCTTTTCCGTGTTCGTGCAGCAGATATTTCAGCGTATCGTCATTGCAGAAGAAGCTGTCGAGATTGTAAGCCGGGATACCGATGACCTCGCGGTGAAACATCGGGTCTATGTAATCCGGTCCGCACTTGAAAGCCGAGACACGCATTTCTCGTTTTTTCAGCGCGGAAAGCAGCGCACAGGTCAGAGTGGTCTTGCCGCAGCCGCTGTGCGTTCCGGCAATTATAACCCGCTTCATGTTCTCTCCCCCGCGATTATGAACACAGGGTTCTGCGCATTCAGCATTGTATGCCCCCCGATTATCCTTGTGCGGGTAACGGAGATCTGCGTGATTTCCGGCGAGATCCTATGCTCTCTGAACGCAGCCGCCGCTTCATTAAGTGTTTCCAGCGTTACGGCAGTAATCACGGCTTTCTGCGAACCTCCGGGAGACAGAGCGGAGCCGAGGATCCCTGCGATATTCCCGCCCGCACCGCCTATGAATACCTTGTCCGGACGAGGAAGTTCCCGCAGTATCTCCGGGGCTGCACCGCAAAGCGCGTGAATGTTGTCGCAGCCGAATTTGCGGGCATTGCTCACTGTCAGCTTTACGGCAGCTTCGTTCTTATCGACAGCACAGACCGTTCCCTCGTTTGCCGCAAGCGCACATTCCACGCTTACCGAGCCTGTGCCGCAGCCGATATCCCACACCGTATCATTATAGCACACATTCAGCTTTGATGCAACTGCCGCCCGCACTTCCGATTTGGTCATAGGCACATCGCCGCGCGTGAATTCCTCGTCCGGTATTCCGGTACGCACGTTTCTTTCCGGAGCCGCATTTTCGGTAATTAACGCGCAGAGTCCGGCGCACTGCACCTCCGAAAGCTCTGCGGCGGTTCCGGATATTAACTGCTCATCGGGATAGGAAAGCCTTGCTCCGATATGTACAGCGGTATCGCCCATTCCATATTCACACAGCCGTTTGCAGATATCCGCGGGAGTTATGCCGCCGCCCAGCAGGAAGAAGCACTTACGATTTCCGCAGACACTGCGGACGATATTCCCCTGTGCCCCGTGCAGGCTTACAAACTTCATATCATGCCACGAAAGCCCGAGTTTCGCGCACATATAAACAGGCGTGGAAATACCCGGAATTATCTCGGCATCACAGCCGGAAAGCCGCTTTTCCAGCAGCCTCGCGCCGCTGAAAAAACCGCAGTCACCGGACATCAGTACAGCCGCGGTGCCGTGTCCGCACTGTCCGAGAAACGCGCAGATATCGTCGGTTTTCCAGCACTCGAAAACCTGTTTTCCGAGCGCCGCAAAAGGTTCTGTCATGCGCTTTGCGCCGATCAGCACATCTGCTTTTCCGATCGCGTTTTCCGCTTCGGCAGTAAGTGTTTTCCTGCCGTCCATTCCTATGCCGACAACGTACACTTTCATAGTCTGTAACCTCTCGGAGTGACAAGTTTTCCGTCAATTACGCGGGTAACGGAATTGCCGACAAACACGGTGGTGAACATATCGACAGCCGTGTCTTGCAGCTCATGCAGCGTCAGTATCCTGCATTTCTCTCCCTCACGTCCGATATTCTCCGCTATCCCGCAGGGTGTGTTTTCCTCCCTGTATTTCAGAATGATCTCACACGCCCGCCGCAGATTATCCGTGCGCTTGCGGGACATGGGATTGTACAGAACTATCACAAGATCACCCATTGCCGCACCCTCCAGCCGCTTTTCTATGACCTCCCAAGGTGTCAGCAGATCGGACAGACTTATCACCGCAAAATCGTTGGTGAGCGGTGAACCGAGCAGTGCCGCGCCCGAAAGCGCCGCCGTTACTCCCGGTATCACTTTTATCTCAACACCGGGAAAGCTGTTCTCCGCAAGCTCAAAGGCAAGCGACGCCATTCCGTAAACTCCCGCGTCACCGCTGCATACAAGAGAAACATCAAACCCGTTCGCAGCCTGCTCCAGCGCGTATAACACCCTTTCTTTCTCCTGCCTCATTCCGGTCGAATAGTATTGTTTTTCCGGATAAAACGGGCGCAGCAGATCACAGTACACCGTGTAACCGACTATCAGAGAACTTTTTTCTATTGCATCTGCCGCTTCCGGTGTCATACCCTGCCGGGATCCGCCGCCTGTTCCGACTATATACAGCATCATTCGCCGCTCCTTTCAAGATCAATGAATACCGGCAGTTCCGCAACTGCCGCAGTAACTCCGTTTCCTGCGGTTTTCGGCACTGTGAGCCTGCCGCCGCCGCATACCGCCGCCCGTTCGCATACGTTGTCGGAACCGGTCACTTTCTCGACAAACTCCGAGTGTGCAAACTCCCCCGGAACGCTCATCAGTTCCTCAGCCGTATATGTTTTCAGCGGCAGTCCGAAGTTATCGCACAACTCCCGCAGCCCCGGTTCGCCGGATTTGATATCTATCGTTGCTATCCCCGCAAGTCTGCGGATATCCAGCCCGTTCTCCGCGAAAACGGACAGAATATGCTTTGTTACGGTTTCGCAAGCCGTACCTTTTTTGCAGCCGATACCTGCGACTAAATTTGCGGGCATCAGATTCAGTGTCAGATCAAACGGCTTTTCGTCCGCGCTGCCGGAAACGCAGATACCGATTCTCCCTCCGGCAGTTTCCGTAAGCTCTGCCGGTACCGCGGAATGAGGATAACGACAGCAGAACCCGACTCTCTCACCGTTCACAACTGCCGCCGCGACAGACTTTGCAGCCTGCATATCACATATCACAAGTCCGTTGCTTTTCGCAAACATATCCGGTGAGAACAGCCCGTGTGAATCGGTTGCCGTGGTGATGACAGGAACAGCGCCGAGTATCGAAGCGACCTTCCGGGCAAGAGCGTTTGCGCCGCCGATATGCCCCGACAGCAGCGGGATAACGAACTTTCCGTTATCGTCAGCGACGATTACTGCCGGATCGGTAAGCTTCGATCGTATGCACGGCGCGACCGCACGGACGGCGATACCTGCCGCACAGACAAAAACCAGCGCTTCATAGCTTTGAAACAATTCGCCGGTCAGAGTTTTTATATCGGAGAAGGACACTGCCTGCGGATCGCTGTGTTTTTCAAAGCAAAACCTGTCACCCTCGATCTTTCCGGTCAGCTTTCTCCCGTTTTCGGTGAATGAGATAAGTGCGGTTTTCACTTTTTTGCCTTTCTGTAACCCGTTCCGAATGTCCCGTCATAAAGTTTTGACAGCTCGTGTCCGCTGTCCAGGACACGTCCGACTATTATAAGCGCGGTTTTCTTTATCCCGTTCGCAGCCGCCGTTTCGTTCAGCCTACCCACGGTGCAGCGGCATACCTTTTCGTCCTTCCACGTTGCTTTATATACTATTGCAGCCGGCGTATCGGGCGAATACCCGCCGCGTATCAGCCGCTCCGACAGTTCGGCTGTCATTCCCGCGCTCAGAAAGATAACCATGGTGCAGCCGTGCGCCGCAAGTGCCGGAATACTCTCTCCCTCCGGTACGGCAGTCCGTCCCGCCATTCGCGTTACGATCACCGACTGCGACACCCCGGGCAGTGTGTATTCCGCTTTAAGTGCTGCGGCAGCGCCGAACATGGAACTTACACCCGGCGTTACCCGGTACTCTATGCCGAGTTTTTCGAGTTTCTCAGCCTGTTCACGAAGCGCGCCGTACAGCGACAGATCTCCGGTCTGCAAACGAACTGTGTGCAGTCCCGCTTTTTCCGCTCTGACGATTATATCCGTGATCTCTTCCAGTGTCAGCCGCGCACTGTCATATACCGCACAGCCCTTTTTCGCGTACTCAAGCAGTTCCGGATTTACCAGCGAGCCTGCGTAGATTATCACGTCCGCGGACTGCAAAAGCTTCATTCCGCGCACAGTTATCAGGTCTGCGGCACCGCAGCCCGCTCCTACAAAATCAACCATTGTACTCCTCCGCAATACGCTTTGTAAGCGCGTCGGCGCACGATGTTCTCACAAGTATATCACGCTTGTCCGAGAACATCACAGCCGCGATCTCAGCCGCGCCTTTTACTTTTGCTTCAAGGTAATATCCGGCGCGCTCCGAAAGTATTCCGAGAGTCCCGCGCAGATATCCCGCTTCGTCAAGAATGTCCAGAGCCGCGTCAACCGTGGCACATTCCGGGAGCCTTTTCAGCGTCCCTGTATCCGCACCCGCAAGCAGCCCGCAGGTAACAAGCACTTCCATACGTCCGTCAGCCTGCGCGGAATGTGTGTTCATTATCCCCGCTCCCAGCTTCACCAGCTTGCCGATATGCCCTATTATCAATATCCCGCGGAAGCCGAGTTCAAGCGCGATATCCACAGCGTCACCGATAAAGTTGCTGCATTTTACGCTTTTCTCAACATCGAACGGCATGGCACGCGCTATAAAATTCTCGCCGTAATTTCCGAGAGTAAGGAAAATATTTTCATATCCCCCGGCTTTTCTCATATTCATTTCTGTCCGTATCGTATCCACAAGCGCGGCATTGCTCATAGGCTCGATGATTCCGCTTGTGCCGATAACGGAAATACCGCCCTCTATCCCGAGCCGCGGATTGTATGTCCTTTTCGCGATCTCCGCTCCTCCGGGAATACTTATCTCGACCGAAAATCCGCCTTTATATCCGTATTTCTGTGCGATCTCCGAAACCGCCTCCGATATCATTCTGCGAGGAACCGAATTTATCGCCCATTCCCCCACAGGCTGATCCAGCCCGGCTTTCGTTACCTTTCCGACACCCTCTCCGCCCGTGATCGTGATACCGCTTTCCGTCTTTACTACCTTTGCGAAAACGAGTATTCCGTTGGTTATGTCGGGGTCATCACCGCTGTCTTTTTTTACCGCGCATCTCGCGTACCCCGACGTGACCTCGGGTTCGTGGATATCGAGAGTGAGTGTTATTCCTTTCGGTGTAGCAAGATCCGTACTGACTGCTATTTTTCCCGTTAATACGCCGACAGCCGCAGCCTTAGAGGCTGCGGCGGCGCATGAACCGGTGGTATAGCCGCAGCGGAGAAGTTTCCCGCTGCGGTAAACATATTCGTTCATCATGATATGCTGTCCGACTTGAATGTAAGCTCGCGGTCATACCATTCGGACTTCTTTGTGCTCCATGCGGCACACTGAATGGGAGTGTCCAGCGCAGCTACAGGGATCGTGTATGTATATGCGCCTTCCGCGTCCTCAACGAACGGGATACACTCGCTCTCGTCAGCGTTAGCGGCTTCTTCGACGGTACCCATGAACAGCTTTCCGTAACCGGTGCCGCTGAGTGTCATTACCGCGGTCATTTCCCCGCCCGCAACGGTAAGCTCGCACTTCACGATTTTGAACATGGAAGAACTCGAATCCACATCTATGCTGTATGTGCCGTCAGCGAGTGCGGTATCTCCGGCAGATGCGGCGGTATCTTCCGCGCCGAGAGGCTGCGCATTCTTCACATGGTCAACATAAATATCACGGATAGCAGGTATCTCGCCAAGTCCGCGAAGAACAGGAACTACTTCAAATCCCTCGTTGGTGAGTATGGTTTTCCAAGAATCTTCCTCGTCCCCCGCCATATCGTTGTTTGCGTGATCGCCCGCAACAACCATGAGCGGTTCGAGAATAACACGCTTGTAACCGAAGTTCTTCACGAATGCGACCACATCTTCGATCGACGGCTCGGCTTCGACCGTGCCTATGCAGTAAGGCTTCTTCCCCGCGTCTATGAGCTTCTGCTGAAGTCTGGAGTATGTTGCGTTCGAGGAATGCTCTGTACCGTGTCCCATGAATACTATAGCTGTCTCGCCGTCATCATATTCCGAAGTTGCGACAGTGATAGCGTTGATTACGTTGGTGTAGTCCTCGTCACTTGTGAGCAGAGGTGCGCCTACCTTTACACTGTCGAACTTGTCCGCGTTGGCTCTTACGACTTCGATCAGATCATCGTACTCATAACCGCTCATAACGTGCGTGGGCTGAACCGTCAGATCTTTCACGCCGTCAGCTTCAAGACGCGCAAAAGCTTCATCTACATTGTCGATCTCAAGTCCGTCACGTTCTTTCAGCTTGTCGATTATTATCTGGCTTGTGAACGCGCGACGCACATCGTAATCGGGGTTCGCTGCCTGGACCGCTTCCTCGATAGTGCCTATGGTCTTGTCGCGGCTGTCGTTGTAGCTGGTGCCGAAGCTTACCATGAGTATCACGGGCTTGTCCGCCGCAGTGTCCTCCTCGGGCTTTTCGGTCACTGCCTCGGTTTCCGGTGCGGCAGTCGTCGTTTCGGTCTCGCTTTTCTCCGCTGCGGCAGTCGTGCTTTCAGTCTCGTTTTCGGCTGCTGCCGCTGTTGCGGAAGTCGTCTCCGCCGCCGTCGATGTTCCGGATGTTCCGGCATTATTGCCGCATCCTGCCATTGAGATCGCGCAGACCGCACTGAGCAGTGCTGCTGTTGTTCTTGCTGTTCTTGTCATTTTGAATATCTCCTTCTTTATATTTCAAGGTCTTATGACCCTGTTGTCGTCACATATATTTATCGTAAAGTTCGCCGGAAAGCCCGAAATGTTCGATCAGAGTGTCTCTGTCAAGCAGCTCTGAGGGTTTTCCGATACCGGTGCAGCGTCCGTTTCTTATAAGCAGCACGGTGTCGGATATCTTCCCCGCAAGCTCCGTTTCATGCAGAGACATGACCACCGCTATTCTCCGCTCATGCCGCAGCTTGTCCAGCATTTCGAGAAATGTCAGCTTGTAGTGGATATCGAGAAAAGAAGTCGGTTCGTCCAGCAGCAGTATCTTCGGTTCGCGGCAGACCGCTCTTGCAAGCATCACTCTCTGCTTCTGTCCGTCGCTTATCTCGCCGAAAGAGCAGTCCGCGAGTTCCGCCGTATCCGTCAGCCGCATAGCTTCCGCTGCCGCTTTTTTGTCCGCGTCACCCAGCAGTCCGAATGTCCCGGTATAGGGATACCGCCCTGTCTCAACAACGTCGCGGCAGGTCATCATATCCGTTTTCGGACGGTCTGTAAGCATTGCCGAGACTTGTTTCGCAAAAGAATTTCTGTTCATATCCGACAAGCTTACTCCGTCTATGAAGATCTCACCCGACAGCGCCGGTATCTGTCCTGCCAGCGTTTTCAGAAGCGTGGATTTGCCGGAGCCGTTCTGCCCGATAAATGTAAGTATCTCCCCGCCGTTCACAGTGAACGATATGTCATGCGCTATCATGCGTTTGCCGTAGCCCGCGCACAGATTCCTAACTTCCAGCATTGTCCCTGTTCTTTCTCAACATTATCATCAAAACCACCGGAGCGCCGAGAACCGACGTCACAGTGCTGATACCGAGTTCCGACGGCGATATCACCGTCCTTGCTATTATGTCGCTTATTATGCAGAATACTCCCCCGCCGAGAAAACAGGCGGGTATCATTACGATCGGTTTTGCTGTCCCGAACAGCATTTTTATAAGGAACGGCACAGCAATACCAACAAATGTCACCGGTCCCGCAAATGCAGCCACACAGCCCGAAAGCAGGCTTGACAGCAGTATCATCGCAATACGCACAGCCTTAATGTTCACGCCCATTTCGACCGCGTAGCTTTCACCCAGCTGATACGCGCCGATCGGCTTTGACATGAAGAATACCGCTGTCAGAGAAGCGAAAATTATGACTGCACACACTATGAGCGACTCCGATCTGAATCCGGAGAATGTACCGACAGACCAGCCGTGCAGGTTCACTATATCCGAATCGTCAGCAAAATTAACGATGATGTCCGTTATCGCCGTGCAGATATACCCTATCATAACACCGCACACCACAAGCAGCGACATACTACGGATCTTTGACGACATCAGCAGCACTGCCGACATTGCGCACAGCGCCCCGATAAACGCGGCAAGCGCCATGACTGCCGAGTTCAGCCCGAAGGCTGTCTTTGCGGAAACAATAAGCGCTATCGCCACGGCAAGACGTGCTCCCGATGATATACCGAGAACAAAGGGTCCCGCGATCGGATTGTGAAAGTAAGTTTGCAGCATATATCCCGACAGCGCCAGCGCTCCTCCCAGCATCAGCGCCGCAAGAGTGCGCGGCAGCCGTATTTTAAGCAGTATCATCTCCGCGGTATCGTCCGAACCGCCGCCTATGATGATCTTCAGAGCTTCGGCGGGTGATATGTCCGCGCTGCCCGCCGAAATGCCGACTGCGGTAAATACAACAATAAGCAGGAGAAGCAGCGCGAATGAAAACACAATTCTTTTCTTCATCAGTCTATTTTATACAGGTATGTCGTTTCCTCTCCGGTGTCGGAAAACACAGTATGCAGATCGGTCAGAATGTCGCCGGTGCGCATTATATCCTGATAAACGCTTCGCCCGGTACACCATACATCACCGTTTTGCACCGCTCTGAAATCCGCAAGCAGCGGCTCTTTTGCCACAAGCTCGTCAATGCTGTATATCTCGCCGGAAATGTTGCAGTTGTAAATGATTATATCCGCGTCTTTAGCGTGCAGACAGAACTGTTCGGGTTCGAGAGTCACGGAGGAAGCAGCGTTGTCCTCACCGAGGAAGCTGAAAACATTCTCTCCTCCCGCCATTTCTATCATCTTTGTTATGTAGTCGCCGGATTTCCGGGTAACTATCCTGCCGGACGATGTGACATAGAAGAATACAGCCGTTCTGCCGCAGGACTGAACATCGGCAAGTTCGTCAAAGTGCGCTTTCTGCTCATTGAACAGTTTCTCACCGAGTTCCGGACAGCCCGCTATGCGCGCATAGACCTTTACCCATTCGCAGCGTCCAAGCGGATGCGTCTCATAGCTTGAACGATCCACAAACACCGGTATGCCGAGTTCTTCCAGCTTTTCTTTTACTTTCGGGACGTGTTCCGACATGGTGGACTGCACCGAAAGTCTGCACCCCTGCGCAAGCAGCAGTTCATAGTCAGGCTCACTGTACTTACCCGCATAGAGGATACCGCCGCTCTCCATTGCGGCACGGGCGTTTTCGATGTACCAGTCCTCCTGCTTTACCGCCGAGAAACGTATGTCTGAAAGTCTGTCCATTGCGTCGTAAAAGCACATCACCGCGCTTGCCGCCATATAGATGAGATCAGGCGAATGAGGTATGACCGTGATATTCTCCGAAAGACCTTCGGGCGCGCTGTCCGTTATCAGATACGCGCTGCCGTCATTTGTCGTTATCATCGCGTCGCCGTTGTCATATTCGTAAATCGTGAAACAGTCCGCATACGCGTTGCTCACCTTTTCCGGTTCGGAATAACCGGCTATGACTGTCGGATCTTTATTCTCAGCCGGAGTTCCGGAACAGCAGCAGAGATTCATTATCAACGCTGCCGAGATCAGAAATGCCGTAATTCTTTTTATCATTTTCTCCTCTTCCCTGTCCTTATGACCGCGATCACGGCGGCTGCCACCGCTGCGGCAGCGACTGCCGAACCCGCGATGATAAGCGGGATATCCGCACCGTTCCCCGCCGGAAGCGAGGACTTGTCGAATGTTATCACATAGTCTATAAGATGCGGCTCCGACATAGCAAGAGTCTCCGCCTGCACCGAAAGCGGCTCGTCAAGCGTATATACCGGTATCACGAAAACCGAATTGCCGCTGTCATTCACCGGCAGAAATTCCTTTCCGTCAACTATCATAAGATCGTAATTGGAACTGCTCCATTCCACCTCAGCGGTCATGCTTTCACCCGATACGGTGAGTTTCACGGGAGAAAGTATATGCGCCTTTCCCGTGCCGCCTGTCATGGTTATCTCAACACTGTAGATCCCGTCATTCATTCAAGCCTCCGATAAATAAAAAACGACGTGCCTTACCGAAAGGCACGTCATTAAAAAAGGCAGACCAGCAATGCAAAGTCCGCCTCCGTAAACAAACGTGATTTCCGGTTCCGGCAGAAACACAGCCCGCTTCCACGTATCTGACTTATCTGTTCTATTCCGTCCGGGATAAAACAGCTTCACAGTGACCGACTCGCGGGGATTTGTGTTTTCCGGAAGAAAACACGCACCCACATTCCGTGTCCCGAAACATATCGTTCGGTTGAAGCAAAAGCTATATATTCATTTGATATATTATTATACCATATAGTGCCGAGATAGTCAATTAGGTCTTATGAACAAATTCTTATTATATGAGTGCAGTTTTTTTGTGCGGAGGTGACGATAAACATCCTAACGATACCCGAAAAACATAATAAGACACGGGCATACAAACGTCTGTTCCTGTAACGGAAAGGCGGTGCTGTTATTATCAAATAGTGCTGACAGATCGTATTGGTTTTTCACTGGTGTGATGAGGTATTGACAAATATACTTCTATACGATAAAATTGTATATGATATTTCAGATAAAGGAATGGGAGAAATATAATGTCAGACAAAAAAACAAATATACCCGCGAATATCGAAGTACGCGGGGCAAGAGTACACAATCTGAAAAATGTCGATGTGGATATACCTCTGAACGGTATAGTCGGGATAGCGGGAGTTTCCGGCTCCGGCAAGTCCTCACTTGCTCTCGGTGTGCTGTACGCCGAGGGTTCACGCAGATATCTCGAATCGCTTTCCACATACACAAGACGGCGGATGACAGGAGCCGCGAAAGCGCAGGTAGATGAAGTGCGGTATGTACCGGCAGCTCTCGCGCTTCACCAGCGTCCCGGAGTTCCGGGAATACGCAGCACCTTCGGGACTTCCACCGAGCTGCTGAACAGCCTGAGGCTGATGTTCTCGCGGCTGTCGGTATATAAATGCCCGAACGGTCATGATGTCCCACCTACACTCGGACACGCCGCAATGACGGAGATATGCTGTCCGGTATGCGGCGAGAATGTGACAACTATCGGTGCGGAGGAGCTTGCGTTCAACAGTGCGGGAGCCTGCCCCGAATGTGAGGGGACGGGAATTGTGCGAACCGTCGATGAAAGCACACTCGTTCCCGATGAATCGCTAACCATTGACGAGGGCGCGGTGCTTCCGTGGCAGACGCTCATGTGGTCGCTTATGAAGGATATAGCCCGCGAAATGGGAGTGCGGACGAATGTGCCGTTCTGTGAGCTTACCGACAAGGAAAAGGATATCGTGTATCACGGCGCTCCCGAAAAGAAGCATATCCTATACATGAACGAAAAGACCGGCATGGCAGGCGAAATGGATTTCACCTATTATAACGCGGTTTATACAGTTGAGAATGCGCTCTCAAAGGTAAAGGACGAAACGGGCATGAAGCGTGTCGAGAAGTTCCTTAAACAGGGAAACTGCCCTTGCTGCAAAGGAACAAGGCTTTCGGAGCGCGCAAGGTCACTGAAACTGCGCGGAGTATCGCTCGATGAAGTCTGCACACTGCCGCTGTCGGAGCTTATCGAATGGGTGAACGGCGTACCCGCGTCGCTGCCGGAGGAAATGCGGCCGATGGCGGAGAGTATATGCGAAGCCTTTCACCATACCGCAAAGCGCCTTGTTGACCTCGGACTGTCGTACTTATCGCTTGACCGCGCGGCTTCCACGCTCTCTACCGGAGAACGCCAGCGCACACAGCTTGCACGCGCCGTCCGCAACCGTACCACAGGCATACTCTATGTGCTTGACGA
>JAGAWN010000074.1 GCA_017941355.1 Ruminiclostridium sp.
ACCGATAATTCTTCGACCGGATTTTTATCAAATGCTGATAAAATATAGCTTGCGGCAGTAAAGATAACACTTACAATGCCACAAGCTATTAGCCACTTTTTTGAAAATTCAACTTTTTTCTTTTTGCCGAATCGCGTGTTTTTCGGCGTTTCCGCCGTCTTGTTCTTTGGCCGCGATCCTGTAATTTCTATCCTCATATCAACTTACCTATGAATGGGCTTGATCGTTCAGATATGTCTCGATATCTTCAATACCTTTCGTAACCGGTCCGTCACACCCCTGCTCCGCCAATCCTTTAAGGCAGGCAAGCACGCCCTTTGTAAGTATGCTCGTTTCCTTTTTCAGAGCCTTTATATCCTCGTCTTGCTTGTTCTGTTTCAGATACCAGCGATACACAGCGAAGATCGCACCGAAGATAATTACAAGCGCGGTTATGACCGAAGCTATTGTCTGAATGGTCTCTGCGTTCACTACAATTCCGTTTTCCATAGAAATACCCCCATTTAATAAAAATCCCCCTACGAATTTAATCGTAAGGGTTTTCTTCATAATATGACGGGTCATATTCGTAGTACGGACATTCTTCCGCAAAGGAACGAACGAGCTTGAAGTCCTCGACCATTTTGTTTCGGAAGTTCTCGCAGTCGCAGTGTTGTGTGAGTCCGAGATATGAGCGAATGACGGACAAAGCATAATCGAGCGTTATTTCTCCGGTAGTGTAGTGCTCCATAACGTAGCGCAAGTGCCGTTTCATGTGCAAGGTAGTTGACTTGCGCAGCGTGATCTTGTCCGGCCACACTCGTTTTCCCACAAATTCAACGCCTGCGTCCAGCGGCATTATTGCCGTCTTGCTGTTGAGCTGCAAGCCGAGATTATCGTACAGATATGATTCAAAGCGGAATAAAATATCCTGCGCCTTTTCCTTGCTTGGAGCGAGGAAAATCATATCGTCCATGTACCGCAGATAATACGGAGCACCCAGCACTCGTTTGATGTAATGGTCTGCCGAGCTCATAACGACATTACCCGTGACCTGCGAGATCAGACTGCCGACCTGCATTCCGATGCCGAATACTCTCTCACATTCCTCAACATTGGAGCTGTCGAGTGATAA
The DNA here is from genome assembly GCA_017941355.1 of Ruminiclostridium sp. GTDB lineage: Bacteria > Bacillota > Clostridia > Oscillospirales > Ruminococcaceae > Ruminiclostridium_E. Next base: position 1,115 of record JAGAWN010000074.1, read on the forward strand.
GCCGAAGGGTCTTCCGTCGCACTTTATCGCCGTTTCCAAAAACCACTTCATTCTATCATCGCGGATCGGCTTGGTAAGATGCTTCATCTGAACCTCGAAAGGAATTCGGAAAAAGAACTTTGCAATGTCCATTTTGCAAATCACCCATTTATCGGGTTTTCTGCTTACAAGACGGATCCAATTCTGCAATGTGTCACACGCTTTTATGGGTCCTTTTCCTGCGATTGAGCCGTAGGAATGCTCGTACATTGACTTACGGTAAATAGGCCACAAAACATTATATGCCGCACAGTTAGCAACCCTGCAACCGAACGGCATCACAGTGATTATTCGCTTTTTAGGGTAATACTCATAGAACTCATGCATTCCGTCAACTTTGTAGGTCTGCCATATCAGACTGTTTTGCAAGTCTATCAGGCGTTCCTCTAAGTTTGCTGAATAGGTAAGCACTTCGGACTTGTAACGCTTGTCTTGCCGCGCCATCCGATAACCGTCATACAAATTTTCAAAATCGACAAATCTTTCAAAAAGTTGTTCGTGCTTTTCCACATTCAGCATCTCCCAAAGGGCTGTGCGTTGCAGTCGGGTATTGCGATAGCTCACCGGTAACGGCATTCACAGCAGACTATTTTTACCCCGCGATTTGCGGCGAAAGAAACAGATCCCTTATAAATACCCCCTGTACTGACGGTAAACCCAGTAGGTTTGCCGTATCTGACGGTGGGGATAAGCGGCGCGGAACCCGACGTTGTTGTTGGAGTTCGAGCGGGCGTTGTTGCCGTTGGCGGCGAAGACGCCGTTCTGGGCGCCGTTGTTCCAATTGCCACCCGCAATGAAAGCGCAGACGATCCATTCCTTATGTTTTCGGCTGACCATTGACGGTCTTGAGCCAGCCGCCTAACATCTTTCCTATCTCTACGACCTTTGCGCTCCACACCTCATATTTCTTCGGAGGGAGAAATCCTAAGTCGTGAGATAAGCGCATATATGCACGCAGCTTTGACAGTTCGACATCAAGTTCCTGCAAGGTGGATTTCTTGTAATACTTTTTCTGTGCTTCTATGCACCTTTCAAGTATCAGATCCATACACCGCTTGATATCAACGACAAGCGCGTACTTCTCGGATTTCGGGTATTGAGCAAGTGCGGGATAGGCATACTCGAACATATCAAATATTTTCTGTAATATCTGTAATTCGGTAGCCACCGCGATCCCCTCTTTCCGACTGCGCTGTGTGAAATGTATTATAGCACCGTTTTCGGGATTTGTCAGTGTTTTGTTAGAAAATCACTGTTTTCGGGAGAGAATAACGAAAAGCGTTATTTTGAAAAATATAAATTTCTACGCTCCGCTATCGCGGAGCGTAGAATGTCGGCGCTATCGCGCCTTAATCAGTACACAGTTATACAGTAGGCAGGTCAACATAAGCGGCGCGGAACCCGACGTTGTTGTAGGAGATCGAGCGGGCGTGGCTGCCGTGGGCGGCGAAGACGCCGCCCTGGGCGCCGTTGAGCCAATGGCCACCCGCAACGAAAGCGCGTTCGTCCTGTGCAGTATCCGCCCAGAAATTATCACCGTTATAGATGCCTGCGGTGCTGTCGGACCTGAGCATACCGAGAGCCATGAGGAAGTGCTGTGCAGTTTCACATACATCACTGTCTGCTGTGATACTCTCAAATGTGCAGTTGTGACTGCCCTTGTTTGCTTCGGTGAGAGATCCGGTGATCCATTTGAATGCACTGCCTGTCCATTCGAGTTTGAGGGAGTTTGCGGTTGTGCCGCTGCCGTTAGGCGCGATAAGAGCACCTGTCTTACCGTTGATCGCTCTCCAAAGAGAGGAAGAAGCAGCCTGCGAATTATCACTGTCCGCTGCGTCATTCCCAAAAGTAAGACCATCATTTGAGAGCACCTGAAGCTCGCCCTGTACAAGACGAATACCGCCGTTCCATTCCCATACATTACCATTCATGTCCCAGATACCGTTTACGGTACCGTCGTGAGACCAGGAGAGCGGACCTGTACCTGTTGCTACTCTGCAAGTTCTGCCGTTACTGTCCTTATATGTAGGCACAGCTTTGTTTATTGTTTCAGAAACATCCCGGCCATAGTTGTTATTACCCTTAGGCTGTGTGCCGTTTTTGAGGCACCAAAGGGCAATCGCCATCCATTCAAGACGGGTTGCAACGTGCCAGCCCTGCCCCTTGTTTACGCAGTAGTTGATTGCCTGGTCGAGTGTTACATAACAACGAGGATCCTGTGCAGGGAGCGAATACGCTCTCTCGTTGGAATCTACATTCTGATACTTGGAGAAGTAGATGTAATCTACCTCACGGCCGTTTACGATCCACGCGGGGAAGATCTCGGTAGATGTGCCGACACCGAGCTGAGCCCATGTCTGCTTGGGTATCTTAACCATTACAGAGGGAATACCCTTGTCGTCGTACTTCATTTCATTTGCGGGGCATACTGCCTGTAAAGCGATATTCGCTATATCAAAGTTACTCATAGTTTTGTTCTCCTTTCGTTATACAGCCCACAGAGCGAGCGTTACACGGTCGATATTGAACGGAACAGGTTTACGCACCGTTCTTGTTTCCTTTGCCGTAAGCGGCTCTCCGTCGCTATCAGCACTATTGTCCTCGGGAGCGTCTTCGTCGGGGTCGATTTCCTCTTCCTCTTCTTCATACTCCCTTGCAGGTATCGCGATCTGTGCAACATAGGCGCGGCCGGCAGCAGAACCTATGACAAGATTTCCGTCGCTGTCGGAGCAAATGTCGATCTCGACAGGATCATCTTCCTCGCGCTTAGCAAGGTTGAGCGTCAGGTCATCGTCGAATGTTATCTTGTTGCCCGTGACCTCATACTCGATCTTCGGACCCTCATTCATTTCGATCACATTCATTTGTTATATCCTCCTATTACTGTGAATTTTATCGTAGCCGATTTGGCTGAGCCAGTGTATTCGGCTTTGAAACCGTTGACTAACTTCTCGGTTATAACTACTTCTCCGACATTGCCGTTGAAAGCAGTTATCTCCGGAACGACGATATAGTTCGTGTTCTCTCTTGCGTTGGCGAGAGCCACGCTTGCCTTGGAATTGTTAAACGGATACTTTGACGTATTCGTGAACGATTTGTTGATCACATCATACTTGTACAGTTCCGTAGTCTGTCTGTCAAGTGATGCTATCTGAGCATCGTGAAAATCAAGCCTGTCCTCGTTTTCCCAGTGATTGAGGCGCATACCGTTAAGCAGAAGCTCGGTTGCAAGACGTACATCGTCAAGCCTTGTTTCTTCGGTTTCTCCCTCCTGCAACCAGCGCAGACCGCACATCAGAATGTCGATCGCCATTTCGTGTGCGTCAAGGGATTCCTCAATGTTGTTGAAATGGTTGGCGTCCTGCATAGTGCCCTGCTGCATCACCTCGCCGTAGGGAGACACAGAGTAAACATTCGCAAGTCCAGCCTTTTCGAGGATCGTAAACAGACCTGGTTGAGAAATGACGTGATCACGCCACAATGTTCTGTTCCTCATTCGGTTGTACCCTCCTTGACCGTGAATTCAAACCAGTACAGCACGCCCGTCTGCCTGTTGTCAATAGTGATATTGCAGTCCTGATGTGACCACAGTTCGCCGTGGTTGTTATACAGCTCCACGCGCCGTATTGTTATTGCCTGTTCCGGTACAATAGATGCACTGACACGAACAACTCCGGTATCAAGCAATATCGCGTCTGTAATAGCTACCTGTGCCGATGAAGAACCGACATAGTATTTCATATATCCGACACGCTTGCGTATAAAACTGCGAAGATCGTGCAGTAACGCTGTATCAACTGCCATTTAAACACCGTCCTTTCATTTGAGTGGTGACCCGAACGGAGTACCGCAGTATTGGGCGTTAAATCCTGCGCTGTCTCCTGTCGCGTCAAATCCAATATCGCCACCCCGCGTTGTTCCGTTTGCGGAAGGTTCGGGGATAGTTCCTGTTTCTGTCATTTGATAACCTGTATCTGTTGCCTGCGCTGCCGTGCTGACACCAGCTTTTGTAACACCACCGCTCGCTGATGCCTGCGGTACCGTTCCCGTGTCAGTTGTTCCGGACGATGGCGAACTGTACGCACTGTCAACGGTTTCTGCATTTGCAGTCACCGTATTTGCGTTTTTTCCGCCGTGTTCGGCGGCACTCGGTATCGTGCCTGCTTCCGCTGTGCCGGAGCTGGGCGGTACATAGGCTCGGTCAATGCCGAGCGAAGCAGCCTCAACGGTGTCCATATAGATCTGTCCTTGTTCGGCTGCATAAGGAGAAGTACCTGTCAGCGTATCGCCTGTATCAGCAACAGCATAAGGTCTTTCAAATCCTCCTGCCATTGCCTCAACAGTATCGGTATAGATCGAGCCGCGTTCAGCCTCATAAGGAACAGTGCCGACGGGAGTAAGTGCAAAGTCCGCATCAATACCCCCGGCAGTAGTTTCTATCACTCCGTTACTTATCTGTCCGCGTTCTGCTGCGTATGGCTTCGTTCCGGCTGTTGCAACCGCGAAATTGGCGTCTGTAAGATCAGCTCCAACATCTACTATACCTCTGCTCACACCGCCCTTGACGACAGGTTCAGGCACCGTTCCGACGGGGTAGTCGTTTGCTTCGGCTATGAGGTATGCTGTATCTTTGCCAATTCCGTAAGCGTCGATAACATCACTGTATATCCGACCTTGTTCAGCTTGTTCGGGCAGTGTACCCGTAACAACCTGATCTGTCATTGGCACAGGATAGAATACATCAAGTCCGCTGCCGTTTACAACTATGGCATCGTTGTAAATACGGCCCGGCATTGCCTCGTAGGGGATAGTACCTGCAAAGTGCGGGTTGAACAATGCGTATGTAAATGTGCAGCCTACAAGAATTGTTGCGCGGGAGCGTATCGTTATCTGATCCGTTTCCATTACCGACCGCACATCTTTGAATATGCGAATCATTCGCTCCAATTCTGTCTGACGGATATCCGCGCGGTGCTCGGTAACGTCAAGCACAATACGAAAGTAGTAAGGTCTGCCGCCGTACTCAAACCATTCTTCGAGAAATGTTCCGGGATAAACGGAATTCAGAGCGCGTTCAACGCCGCCCCGCGTTCCCATGTGTCGGTGTACCTCGAAATGTGATTTTATCAGAGCACGTTTAGCCGCAAGCGGTGCAGCCCACATATACCAATCTATCTTGTAGTCGTATGCGAGTATGTCGCACAGTTCCTCGTCGAGCTCGTCAATGCGGTTGTAAATTTCCGCGAAACGGTTAAGCTCGTATAGCTTGGTAAGTTCTTCGGCCGTCGCGTCTGCTATGGCATTCAGCTTCTTACTCGATGTCAGCGCGAACGGAAATGTAGATAAGAGGTTATCCTTTACATAGGCTCTACTCATCTTCATATCCTCCGTTCACATAGTTAATGTTACGGATATGAGCCACCTGCGGCACATCGTATGTGTCGCCACTGCGCAGGTGGGTGAATGTAGGCGAGCGTATCACTACGCGCTTTACGCCTGTCTGCATCAGCATATTTTCAAGCATAGACACATTGATATCGCGTCCGAGCTTAGCATACTGCCACTTAATAAACCTGTCTATCTGATATTTGATAGCTGTCTCAATATCAGTAAGCGAGATCTGCGCATCTACCGAGATATAGTAAGTGAAATCTATGTCGTAAAGAACAACTTCGGGATCCTTGACCGCTACATAATCCGTGAGCGGTCTCACCATATCCTGATTACAAGCCTTGTATATCTCGTCCTTTATCGTGCTGGTGGCAATCTCGCCGTCCTGCATAAGCGCATAGATATAGACGTGACCTGCGAGGTCGTGCGTGAATTCTACGTCTATCTGATCGGCGCTTATAAGACCGCCGCTGTTGCGGAGCTTTATTGTCAGCAGATTGTTTGAATAGTCAACGTAGTAATCTGTACCAAGAGCGGCAGGAGTAGACGAACCGTGAGCATAAACATTTATCGTATTTTCGATGATATAATTACCACCGACAAATGCGTATCTGTCCTCGCCTTTCGGGAAAGTGTCACAAGTTACCTTTGTCTGTTCTCTCGGTCTGACTGCTTTTACGTCTGTGATCTCGTCAGACACCGACTTCGCCCAGAAGATATATGCACCCTCAGCTCCGGCAGTAGAAAAACTGTCGAGTACACGGCGCATAGCTTGGAAGTAAGTTTCATCGTCCTGTTTATCTGTTCCGCCGTCTGTTTCAGTGATGTTCTCGCAGTAGTCGAAGAACATTATATTGTCCTTATCGACCAACGTATCTATCTGTCCGATAACATATCCGTTTCCGATAATGCCGGGCGTGTCACAGTCTGCTTTGACATCTATGCATGTGCTGCCTATCGGGATCAGCGTGTCAACCGTAGTCGCCCACGTAAGCACCTGCGACTTATCCGTTACTCTTGTTCCTGCGGGTATCGTTATCGCCGTGCTCTGAGGAGCAATAATATGGAAACGAACTGTACAGGTCGATACCTGCGCGTCCTTTCTCACGAGCGAATATATCCATTCACCGAGCGCGTCAAGGTTTTCTCCTTCAGCTCTGGACGGTATATTCTGATTGCCAACATAATTAATGCGAACAAGGCCCTTTACTATCGCGTCCGCTATCCACGAAAGCACAAGGCGTTCGGGGTCGGCAGGTTGTAATGTTCTGTCTGTGAACTGCTGATATGCGTTTACAAGGTTTGCGATAACGGTGCTGCTGTCTGTACTGACAAACTGGTATTCGTCATTCCTCGCCATTTATCTCCACCTCCAGTATGGCTGTCAGCCTTGCTGCTGTTGCTGTGCTCATATCAAACTTAATATCTATCAGCTTGCATCTCGGCTCGAATTCTTCTACTGCTTCGGTGATCTCTGATACCATTAATGCCTGTGCAACGTCTATCGGTTTGTCAATATATTCCATAGGCATGCCGAATTCACGGTACATCGGTATCGTACCCTTGCGGGTGGAAACGATCAGCATTAAGTTCTGCAAGACAGACCTCGTCAGATCGTTCTCGACCACTAACGCTTCAAACGGTGTATCGCTGCGCACAATATGTATCGCCATTCGATCACCCCTTTGCGTATTCCGTGATAGACACGGAAATATCCGATCCTATCAAATTACCTTTTTTGTCGTATTCCTCGCCTTTAACCTCGAAAGACTTGACTATCCACCGATACGAGCCATAGGTTTTGTTTCCGAGTACAAACGGTACTATTGTTCCGTTGTTTACATATCCCCTCAGCGTTGCTATCGAGCTGTCCGGTGCTTCGCCGAGCACCTTTGATACTCGGATTGAGAACGATATAGTTTCGGGATCGGATCCAGTATATTCCAGAAGTCCTTTCCCAAGCAGACGCTTATGAACCGCGTATGTGGAAGAACCTTTGTATGATATCGAGCGAGCTGTTTTTATTTTTTCGGGAGAAACGAGGAACGCTACTCCGCCTAATGCTCCGACTTGCATTTCTCATTCCCCCTCACAAAGTACCAATTATATATCCGTTTCCGTTGAACGTTCCGTCATATATGCATAGGACAGCCATGCCCGGAAGAGGCGCCCACCCTGCGACAGGTGCCCACTGAACTATCTTCAAATCTCCGGACATCATACCACCTACATCGTTGAACATAACGCGGGCGGTATTGCCGCTCACCTTTGAAACGATTCCTACACGAACAAGTCCATTGTTCTGCGACGGATTCATTCTGTCATTATCAAGGTTCATTGTATCACCTACCCGTAGATCAACTCGTTAACTCTGTCCTGTACGGTCTGATAATCATATCCGGCAGCGGCCATTTTATCCTTACGCTCCTGTCCTGCGCCCCAATCTCCGCGGATCACCTCAGTTGCGAGCTGGTCTATCTGCTCTTGCGACATTTCCGAGGAAGATGATGAATTGTCGCTCTGTTCGGAACTCAATGCCTTTTGACCTTTCACGGTGGTAGTGTAGCCGCTGCTGCCCCCGCTCGCCTTATGCGTAGCGGTCTTTATCAGATATGTTCCGTCGAATTTGCCAAAACCGCTGACCGCGAAAGTTGCTCCCGCCACCAAAGCAGGATCTCCTGGTACTGTGAACTCGGCCTCAAACGCAAACTTGTTGTAAAGCCGGAGCATTTCTTTCGCCAAAGCCTTTGCTTCTTCGACAGTGCTGACTTTTTGCTGTATCTCCAATTTCTGATTGGAGTTGTTTTTCGGGTCGTAGTCTTCAGCTTTCTGCGTCCACTCAATAAGAGTACCGTCGTTGTCGTAATAAACATGGCAGAGCGCATAAGTCTGAGTTTCGTTGGTGTACAGCTTGTATTTTATTATTTTTCCGCTGCTTTTGCTGAATGTCCGTACCGGTCCTTTCGTTTCATATTCCTTTTGGTCGAATATCACGATTATCTTATTGCAGACCTTGACGGAAAACCCCGCGTCCTGGCACAGCTTTTTCAGAAACATAATGTCCGAACACCGATACTGCTCAACTCTCGCGTATGACGGTACAGGCTTTGGTAAATACTGAACCGCCATACCCGCGTTACTTGCTATCTCTCCAGCTATCTTTTTCAAATCGTAGCTTTCCCACGATTTGCTGTGCTGGGTCTGCTGTAATGTGCAGTTGTACGGCGCGGATGTTCCGCGGATCGCTATAGTGCTCGGCGGTCCCTGCATAGAAACCGAATCAAGCTCAAACGCTCCGCAGTCGAGAACGGCATCCCCGCCGTTTGAATTCCAATTGCAAGCGGATATGACCGCTTGTATTGACATTCCCTTTCCGGCCTCCCACATTGCGTTGAGCCACTTTGACGACCAAACCTCGTCACGGTCTTGTACCCTGATTTCAAGAGTATCTGCGTCGTCCTCGTCGTGATCCTCGTATGTGATGGATAAGAGGTACTGTTCAAGGTCTTTTGATATATCCGCACCGTCGAATATTACCTTTGATTTTGTGCGCCTTGCAAGGGACCTATCGCTCATTCATCACTGCCTCCTCCACGGCGGCAGGTTTTCATTGGTAATGATATTCGACACATCAGGTAATACCAATGTGATGCCTGCCGAGAATATATAATCTTCGTGGTAGTCAAGGTTGGCGTTCATCAGAGCATCCGTGAAGTCGGTGCTGCCGAGTTCGTTATAAGCTATGCTATCCCACATATCACCTTGTTTGGTAATGTATGTCTTGCTCACTTATATACCCGCCTCCTCGCATTCATATCCGATTCCTCTATCGCGTCCAGCACCACTTCCACGAGTTCATCGGAAAACTCGCGCAGTCTTACTTCCAGATCGTCACCGGCACCTTGAACGTTGAAAACAGGAGAAACATTGATAACCGTCTGATTATCACCAATCTCTTCGCGGGAATTGACGGTTGAATAGCTTGCCGCCACAGCAGCTTCTGTTTGTTCAGTGTTGTACTGCTGGATTGCGTTCATAGTCATAAGCGATTGGCTGATATAGTTTATAAGCGGAATGAACGAAAGAATTTCATAATAAACTTCGTTGGCAAGCTGCATACTTATATTTGCTGTTTCAAGGCTCGTATTAGCTGTTGCAACAGCGTTATTTTCAACATTCTGCGTCGAATCGTTATTGTATATGCTTGAGTTGGTAATCGCCGTATCGCCCGTTCCGTTCGCGTATGCGTTGAGCTTGTACAGGTCTTTCATTTCATTCAGTATCGCACGGGTCTCCGGTGCAGGTATAACCTGTTCACCGCCGTCGAAAACTACAAGCTCCGGTCCGTTCTCGCCTACGAGAGCAAGACCAGGGGCCGCGCCTTCTGTACCGCTTGCGTAAGCAGGCAATCTCGGACCTACAAAGGTTGCCTGCTCCTTGATCAGTTTACCGATTTCAGCTTCTTTCTGTCCTATCTTATCGACAACATCAATCACCTGTTCAGATGTTGCGCCGTACCCCATATTCTGGAGTACGTCATAATCTCCTTTAAGAGCGTTATACTCAGACATAGCAGCAGCCAAGGGATCCTGTGCAACAATTGGAGAATTAGTGCTGACCTGTGTTTCGGTGCTCGGTGCAACTCCTGCCGTTCCCGGATTCAATGCTGCTGCCACAAGAGAAGAGATACGCTCCGCAGCTGCTACCGCTTCGTCTTCGCCGTCTTTAAGCGCCTGGATATATGCATCCATAGAAGCTTTCGCCGCTGCCCCTGCCTCGTCTTCGAGATCGAGGTTTTCCACTATCTCGTCAAGAGTGCCTTTTAGTTCCTCGGTGCGTTTTCCCGCACCTGTTGTCAGCTCTGCGAGGCCTTCGGCTGTCTTGCTCTGTTCTTCTTGCACATTCTTCCAGTTATCGACCATTTTCTGTAAGTCTTCATCACTGGCTTGTGCCATACCCGCGATCATATTTGCACTCTCGGGAGAGCCATCCGCGAATGTTGATATAAGTTCGCGTAAGCCCTCAATGTCAGAGGCTTTATCCGTGAGCTTTGTGATATTGGCTTCGTATTCTTTCCAGTAATCAGCCTGAGACATAAGCGAAGCGTTAATAGCATCAATGTCCTGTGCCACAATCGCCGCTGCATCATCCCATAGCTTATACTGTCCCTCAACAGATTTCTGCGCAGCTTCAAGTGCTTCGTCATAAGCATGTGCAAGAGCCTCTATTGTTGTTATTGCGGTTTCGACATTGGAATATATATCAATGTTTTCAACGGTAACACCGTATTGTTCCGCCGCCTCTTCCGCAGACATAAAGCCTTGACGGACTGTTGCTGTCGCATTCTGCAATACAGACTGATATGTTTTCGCGCTTGTAATAGCATTGTTGAGCTGATCTGCACCGACACCGTACTGCTCTGCGGCAGCGGATACATCAAGGTAACCGCTCTCTACTGCCATAAGCGCCTGATTCAAGGCATAAGATGCGCCTGCGAGCTTGCCCGTTTGTTCGGTGCTTTCCTCGGTTGTTCCCGCTTCCTCACGGAGAGCCGCTTCATAATCATCAATGATTTTCTGACATTTCGCAATTTCCTCACGGTATGCTTTCATGTCGTTCATCCATTGAGTAGTTCCGACCGCTCCGTTCCAGTCGAGAATATGGAATGATTTGTGATACTCCGTATTCTCTTCGGAGCGTTCCTGCATCTTGCGCTCGATCTCTGCGATCTCAATGTAGGCTTTCTCCGCCGCCTCTTCCTGTGCCGACATTTTCGCACGGCGCATTTTCTGTGCTACATAGTTATCTACTGCTTCGGAAAGATCGTTATACTCTCCTGTAAGGGAGTTAACTACTTCGACTTCATCACCAAAAACATCTTGTAATTCGGCTGCGAGATTTGCAAGCCGAGTTTGTTCTTCGGCAGTCTTATTCTCTTTCAGTCGCAGCTCGTCATAGACTTCTACCTTATCCTGGAGCATAGACATTTCAGCCTGCGACTTGGCTATGCTCTCGTCCATTGAGTCAATGATACCTTGCGTTTCTCCCTGCACATCTTTCACAGCGTCAGAAACGCCCCAGATTGCGTCAGCGTAATACGCAAATTCAGCGACCACAGCGGTTACAACAGCAATCAACGCGCCTAACTGTAAGGCAGACGCTTTCAATGCAGCCGTGTGCGCCGTAGTTGCACCGGTGGCTCCGGTTGTTGCAGTAGTTTCTCCCCCAAGGGCTGCGCTATGTGCTGTCGTTGCAACAGTATCTTCAATTTCTCCTTCCGTTTCCTTTGCGGTCAGAGCGATACTTAATGTTTTCAGTGCATTATGTACTTTCTTTGCCGTGTTGTATCCGGTATATATTCCGACTACTGTTGTCAGAGCACCGCCGAGAAGGAGTATTCCTTTGAGCACTGCGGGATTTGCCTGTAAGAATTCATTTACATTGGTGAGGACATCCGTTGCGATCTTCGCAAGATCTTTCAGCTCGTCCTGGAAAGCCTCTCCGACTGTCGTCTTTAATGCGTCCATGGCGGAGTTCATCAAAGTAACCTGTCCGTTAAGGTTATCCATTTTTATTGCTGCCATATCAGCAGCAGCTCCGTTGCAGTCTTTGATACTGTTGGTGAGCTTCTGAAAGTCCTCGTCGGTGGAATTGACTATTGCAAGCAGTCCGTTATATCCGCGCTGCCCCGCGATAGCCATTGCGTTGTTTACGCGCTCTGCTTCTGACATTTGCGAGAAGTAGCCGCGCAGTTCCTTTATTGTTTCACCAAAGGATTTCATTGTACCGTCAGACTTGACGGCGGTGATCTCTATTTCACCGAGAGCCTTTGAAGACAAGGTTGCTCCTTCGAGCAATCCATTGAATGTGTTTTTAAGTGCAGTTCCGGCGATACTGCCCTTTACTCCGGCATTTGCCATAAGTCCGACAGCAACAGAAACGTCCTCGATACTATAACCGAGAGCTCCCGCAATAGACGCAGACTGTTTGAAAGTCTCGCCCATTATTGAAACGGAAGTGTTTGAATTTGTGGCCGTTGCCGCGAGGACATCCGCGAAATGTGCGGTATCTTCCGCTTTCAGATTAAACGCCGTCAAGCTGTCTGTGACAATATCCGATGTGAGTGCGAGATCTTCACCGCTTGCGGCGGCGAGCTGTAACACTCCGTCCATTCCGGACATCATCTGCTGTGCGTCCCAACCGGCCATACCCATATAGGTCATAGCCTGTGCCGCTTCGGTAGCTGTATATTTTGTTGTGGCGCCGAGCTGTTTTGCTTCGTTCGACAGCTCGTTCATTTCTTCCGCGCTCGCTCCCGAAAGAGCCTCTACGGACGACATTGTTTCCTGGAATGTGCCTGCTATCTGAACGCATTCGCCGTATGCTTCGTAGATTGCCTTTATCCCGGCAGCAATACCCGACGCAACAAGCGCGGTACCGACAGCCTCAAAAGCAGCCACACCCTTATTGCCGTATTTCTCGGCTTCTTTCGCAGCTTCTTCTTCCTGTTGCGCAAGAGTGTCAAGCTGTGAGGTTAGCTTTTTACTTTCATCGGTCAGATGATCGGTGTCAAAGCCTGCCTCCTGCAAAGCCGCTTTTTGGGCGTTCAGTTTATCGGTCTGATTCTGTAACGCCCTCGTCGTATTTTCAATTGCTCTCTGCTTTTCTATCAGCTTGTTTTCAAGCGAAGAGGAATAACTTTCGGATTCCTGCATTTCACGCTGTATATTGTCGTGTTCTTTTTGCAGGTCGCGCAGCTTACGCGCGGTATTATCGACGGCTGCCTGCTGTTTCTGATATGCAGATATATCCGCTTGCTGCCTGTTGAGTTCCTGTATTTTCGTCCTTGTCTGCTGTAATACCCGCTGCGCTTCCGCAAAGCTTGAGGTAAACTCACGGCCAAGCTGCGCTTGCAGCTTGAAAAGCATATTATATTCTTTTGCTGATGCCATTGTTTACCTCCTGTTCTTTGCATTTTCACGAGCCGCCCGTTCTTCTTCCACAAGGTCATTATTCGCTCGGATCCAGCCTTTCAACTGACCGAGCGGAACACCGAGCCAAAAGTCCACGGGGGTATAGTTGTTTCTCGCAAGGACAAGACAAGTCCTGCGGAGTGCGGTTCCGCCGTCACCGAATGTTATTCCGATTTGAGTAAAAAACTTCTTGCCGCGCTTCTGATGCGGTTGTAATCAGAGAGCCGCATATTCGTGAATATATCCACGCCTATCTTCTTGTTGGTACAAGCACGGCACGCCATACGGATAAGGTATTCACCGCTGAACGCGGGTACTATCGCAGGACGCCCGATAGACTGTAATTCGTTCTCGATTTTCAGGCCGTCGTCTCCGGTAAGAACATCAAAGTCGAATTCCAGTGTTTCTATGTTCTCGTTGTTGTATAAGATAGGCTTTTTGAAATGTATGATGTAGGTGTTCTCCGATTTCTCGGCTTCTTCCTGCGCTATCGCAAGCTCCTTTTCATCAACATAGGTTTCCTCTTTTATTTCTTCCTTTGCAGGGGTCTTGTTTAATGCCATAATATATTGCTCCTTTTCTGTCACGATAAAAGTGGCTGCTCCCTTTCGGGAACAACCACTTTATCATACTGCCGTTACTTACTTGCCGAGCGCGGTGCGCACATCTGCAAGTCTGTCTGTTCCGCTGTTATCTATGTGTACATAGTTGAGCGGATCGTACTTCTGAACAAGTGCGCCGTCGATGTAGTCCTCGGACTTATAGACGGTGTACTGGTTCTGCGTCGCCTGCTGTGAGTGCGGCGCAAGGTTGCCCTGTGTCATCTGAAGCGGAGCGATTTCGAGGATATGCTTGTAAGCGTGTACCTCGTGCTCGCCCGTTGTCGGGTTGTATGCCTCGTGAGCGCAGCGGATATCAATGATATGTCTGCGCATTTCGTTGAGGACACGGGCAGATGTAGGAGAGTCAAGGAACTCTATGGTACAAGTCATAGCGTCCATGTGACCGAGAACGGGGACGGTAACATCACCCGCAATGCCCACACCGTTTACGGTGTGGGTCTTATAGTTGTAGTTCGGGAGCTGAACACGCGCAATACCGAGATAATCAGTACCGTCTTCATACACCGCAAACTGAATGATTCCACTATCAGCCATATTCTACCTCCTATTAGCCGTTGAGAGCCTTTTCTACAAGGCTTACATCGTATTCGCAGTACATATTGATCTGCTGTGCCGGAACAGGCGATGCCATCTTTGTGTCAAGACGGAACGAGCCGCCGAGCAGCTTTGTGAGCGGGTTGAGATCGGGGATATAACTTATCTCGCCGCCGTACAGCTTGTTTTCGTGAGTAAGGCCGTTGAGCCACGAATTGAAGCTGTTGCAGATAGCGTCGATAAGCGGCTTTGTAAGAGGTCTGTCCACATAGTCCCAATATGTAAGGACAAAAGTGTTGCATATCCAGTCCATCATTCTGTTGGTGCAGATGAACATCTTGCTCACATCGGAGCTGGACGGATAGATACCTGTATAGTTGCCCCACAGCACCCACTTGCGGAAGTTGAGGACGGTAACAACGCCGGCATTGACGGAGATAATATCCGCCTGTGTAAGATTCAGATTGATCTCCTCGCCTGCAATATTGCAAGCACCCGTAATTGTGAGACCCTTGTTCGAGGGTGACTCATACGGACAAGAGCCGTTTCCGTTATCGACCTTTGACATCTGACCGCAAGCCATAACTGACAGGTGGAACAGATAGTCACCGACCTTGACAAGCGGCCAGCAGTCGATTTCGTTCTCGTCGGTGTAGCCGTTGCGAGACTTCCAGGTGTAGACATCGTTGTATGTAGGCGCTCCGCCTGTTCCCGTAGGAATATCAACGACCGCCTTGCCCTTGAACAGACCGTTGATATTCGGAGCCTTTGCCGCCATTACTGCCGCGACTGTCGGATTTTCCGACCAGCCGGGCGCGCAGATAAGATCGGGTGTAAGGTTATACTTGCCGAATACATACTCAATCTGCTCCACTGCGAACTCGATCGTAGTTGCTGTTATTCCGGACAGATCTGCCTTGTTGTAGGCAACTTTCAGAGTGGTAGCGGAATAATGTGTGCTGCCCTCAAGGAGTTCGATATAGCACTTGCCCTCTTCATAGCTGTAATATACCGTGTAGTCAGTGTCCTTGACCAGCGTCGCAAGGTCAACCTTTACTACCAGTCCCGCATCATCTATCGCATCATAAGGCAGTGCAACGATATGATCGGTTACTGTCATTGTAGCCTCTTCCACTGCAGTCTTA
The DNA here is from genome assembly GCA_017941355.1 of Ruminiclostridium sp. GTDB lineage: Bacteria > Bacillota > Clostridia > Oscillospirales > Ruminococcaceae > Ruminiclostridium_E. The sequence goes on from JAGAWN010000074.1 coordinate 16,820, forward strand.
TGTGTCTTAGGATTGTACACATTGTACACGATACAAGGGGTCATGCAGAACAATTTGAGGTGCGAGTACAGCGCCTCACAAAGTGTCCACTTGGGATTTTTGTTGCTATCGAGCCATTCTGCGGAATAGCCGCCCAGTTCAACGGCTTCGTCCCAGCTCGTCACCATCTGCGGCTCACCCTTGAAGCCGCCGGCAGCGTGACAAGGCCACGCGCCGATAAAGAACGGAATACCTACCGCCGCCTCCTGGACAGCGGCAAAATTCGTCGGGTTTTTGTAGGTATTAACGCCGTGTTTTAATGCCATAGCTTAATTCCTCCTGTTATTCATTCGTTGTATCCAGCGCAGCAGCAGCCTTTTCTATCTCCTTTACGGCGATAGTGACCGCGTTCGTGCTACCGTCAGCGAGCTTTGCCTGTGTTGCGCGAATGTTGATATCCTGCACCACAAGTTTCTTGATAGAGGGTATCTTCTGCACCGCGAGGGCAATTTCAGCAATACTGTCCTTGTCCTTTGCTTTATAGATAGAGCCTTTCTGTATCAGTCCGCCGATCGTCGGTCCGAGATACACAAATATCTTGTCCTCTTCAACAGTCTCAACCGCTGCCACTGCCTCGGTTTCCACTGCATCAATAGAAACTGTTTCGGTAATCTTTTTCATCGTAAACCTCCCTTTCAATAGGTCCGTACTCAAATGTCGTTATGATCTCACCCGCGTAAAAGGGGTAAGTATCGTCCTCGTATGCGAACATTTCAAGTCCTTGTGTCTTGTCGAGCTTTATCCTCTTGGCGATAGTGACGTCTTTAAGCAGTCGTATCTTTACTCTGTCCATAAGGTTCAGAAGATTGAGTGAGCCTGCCGATTCATCATCGTCATATACGCAGAAGATAAAGCGGTATACAGATTTGGATTTTGTTTCTTTCCCTATCTCTTGATTGTCGATACTCTGAACATACCGAACGATGATATAGGGAGCGAGCTTCTTAGCGTCGTTGCTGTGAGGCAAGCGCATTTTGTGGATTTCGGGTTCACGGGTGATCTGCTCGGTGTCGCCCTTTTGTACCTGTACCGGAAACTTATCTCCGGCGAC
>JAGAWN010000075.1 GCA_017941355.1 Ruminiclostridium sp.
ATAACAGCAGATACACCGACGAGTGTATCTGCTGTTTTGTTTGTCTTATGCGTTGAAAAGCTGTGCGATTGCTTCTTCGTTTATCTTCGAGCCGATAACGCAGAGTCTGCCGATCGTTCCCGCACTTCCGGTGCGTACATCGGGAATTCCGGGTACATAGTCAAAATGTATCCAGTTACCGTCCGCTCCTTCGACAATACCTTTTGCACGCAGCACCATTCCGTACTTTGCCTCATCTCCGAGCTGTCCGAGAGCGTTGGTTATCTCCTCAGCTGTAAACTTTCGTGCTGTTTCCCTGCCCCAGCTTGTGAATACATCATCGGCATGGTGATGATGATGATGCTCGTGGTCATGTTCATCATGATCGTGGTGGTGATGATGCTCGTCATCATCATGGTCGTGGTGGTGTTCATGCTCGTCATCGTCATGGTCGTGGTGGTGATGATGCTCATGCTCGTCATCGTCATGATCGTGGTGGTGGTGATGCTCATGCTCGTCGTCATCATGGTCGTGGTGGTGATGATGCTCATGCTCCGCCTGCTCCAGCAGCTCTTTCAACTCGTTGTCGAGAGTGTCTTTCTGCACCATTGCGTCAACTATCTGCTTGCCGGTAAGCTGATCCCAGTCCGTAGTCACTATCGGAGCCGTCGGATTCTTCTCACGCAGGCTGTTCACGCAGTCGTCAAGCTTGTCCTGCGAAAGTCCCTGTGTATGGCTGAGTATAAGGCAGCTTGCGAATGTGATCTGATTGTCGAAGAACTCGCCGAAGTTCTTCATATACATCTTATATTTCTTGGCATCAACAACGGTGGTGAAGCCGTCAAGCTGCACGTCATGCGCGCTTATTCCCTGCACTGCACGGATAACGTCGCTGAGTTTTCCGACTCCGGAAGGCTCGATAAGTATGCGGTCGGGGTGGTACTCGTCAAGTACCTTTTCGAGAGCCGTGCGGAAGTCTCCGACAAGCGAGCAGCAGATACAGCCGGAGTTCATCTCTGTGATCTCAACTCCCGCGTCCTGTAAGAAGCCGCCGTCAATACCGATCTGACCGAACTCGTTCTCGATCAGCATAAGCTTTTCGCCCGCAAAGCCCTCGGCTATCAGTTTCTTGATGAGGGTTGTCTTACCCGCACCGAGGAATCCCGAAAAAATTGTAATCTTTGTCATTTTGTATATCTCCTTTCAACGCCGTGAACGGCGCACCTTTCATCAGAACGACGCTACTTCCTCCGCAGGCGGCGGTGCGTCCTCAAGCGAAACGATATCCATTATAGGATAGTCGATGTTGCGGTAGCGGTCATGACCTACGCTGATCTTGCCGGTAACATACGCCCAGTGCGGATCCCGCGGCTTGAAACCTGCCTTGTAGTTCGCCGCGATCCACACGAACTGCACGTCCGCGGCGCAGCAGGTCATCATGTATCTTCCTACAGCGAACACATCTTTCGGGAAGCGCGGCTGCTTCGTTATCAGCATCTTGCAGCGAATCGTCTTGCCGTTGTAGTTTTTCGTATTCTCCATGATGTCGGAGAACCAGACAGCAAAGTCGATATCCTTGATCTCGATGATATCCGCGTTCATGTCGAAAGGCAGCGGATCCTCGATATCGTCAAGTTCCATATCGCCGTCATTTGTTTCGTAGTAGATATTCGCTCCCCTGCTCGATCCGCGGACGAGCTTATGCAGCTCCTCCTTTGTCGCGTTGCCCTCAAACCGGTTGAAAACGACAACGTTGCAGGTACTGAGTTTTTCGTACATAAGCTGGCGCATTGCGTTATTGTACATCACCGCGGTGGTTGCGTCAACTATCGTGATAGCCTGGAAGACCGCCCAGTTGTCCGGGAGTCCCACAAACAGATCGTTCAGGCTCCACATACCGTTGTATTCCAGCACTACGCAGTCTGCTTTGCAGTCATACGCCATTTTCGCAAGGTTTGCCTTGTTGAACTGCGAAATGTCGTCTATCGTTTTCATAGTTATGGTGCAGTTCTTCAGCCCGTCGAGCTTGTACTCCTCCACTCCCTCTTCGCAGACCAGCAGCAGGATATTGTCCCCTGCCCCGAAGTTCTCGTCCTCAAGAGTCGTCTGAATGAACTGTGTCTTTCCGGCTTCGAGAAAGCCTAAGAACAGATAAACGGGAACCGTATTGTCAGCCATTTCAAATCCTCCGTCCGCGGCTTATCTGCCGCATTTCTTACATTTTATTATAAACTCTATATTGTCGTCGGGCAAAGCCGTTCCGCAGCGGGATATCTCGTCCTTGATGCGGCGGCTGCTCTCGTCGTCAACGCTGTACACGTTTCCGCATACCCGGCAGCGCATACTCACGCCGCTGTCACCGCTTTCGGCAAGGTAATAGACGTTCTCGCGGCTTTCCACGTTCACGTCCTTTTTGACGGTACCGCTTTCCACAAGCTCTCGCATAAGGCGGTAGATCGTGCTTTCCGACGGTGCGGATCCCGCGTTTTCGGCTATCCCGGCAGTTATTTCCTTAACGGTCAGCGTCTGTCCCGGGTGTGCTTTGAGAAAGTCCAGCAGCATTTGCCGCTGAACGGTTTTGTACACTGCCATAACTCCTCCGAAAATAAAAATGATTATCAAATTCAAGTTTAAATTATACCACTTATAATGTCATTTGTCAAGACACTTTCACCAAATTTTCAGATAAGTTCTATCACCAGACGGTTCGGCAGGCATACTATCGGCAGGTATTCGGATTCTAGCGTTCCGTGCTGAACGCAAATTTTGTCGGGGCAGCTCGCCTCACTTACACTTATCTTTCCCCCGCGCACTGTCACTGTATTTGTGCCGTTTTCTGCTGTGACAGTGAAAGTCTCGTCCGGCGCGGTTTCGAGGTCGATCGTGCGTATCACCTTGCCGTCGGAAGTTATCCGCGCGGTATGCAGCCCGGATGAGGCTGTGTTCACAGTAAGTAAGATATATGCACATATCACTGCGGCAACAGCGATACCCGCCGCAGCAAACAGCTTTTTTTTCATCTGCACTCCGCCCTTCCGGATACGTTTTCATTCCAATATTATATCAGCACATTCCGTGTATGTCAAGACCCGAACCGGTGCGTAAGTTCGGAAATGCGAGTGCGTGGTCACGGATCTTTCTTCCTGTTTTTGCAAAAAACTCTGTTTTACTTGACAAACAATTATAATTGTCGTAAAATATACTTTGTATGACATTCTGACGATCATAAAAAAGGGGGAATGCGCAGATGCTCACACGGCGGCAGAAGAACTCACTTCGCGGTGTAACCGCCGCGCTTACATGCAGCGCACTCCTCTCCGCGGTACTGATCTATACCAACATCTCAAACGCCGAGAAAACCGACGTGGTAGTATTCTCCGACATTCTCGAGGGTGCCGCGGAATACCGCTCAGACGACGACACGCCCGCCGTGACGCTTGCAAGCGACGAGATGCTCGAAACCATGTATTCCGAGCAGTACGCAACGTTCACTCTCCCGGACGCGCCCTCCCACTCGGTAACGTATATATCCCCGGAAGCCGTTTATCCGGAAGAAACACGGACTGCCGACAGCAATGACATTGTCCTGACATCCGAAAGCACTGCCGATACCACTGTGACAAGCGGCACCTCTGCGGCAGAGGGCTACGATGCACTGTTCCCCGACAATCCCAACGAGATAACGCTGCTGTCGGAAGAGCTTGAAAACCTGCGCAGCGAGACTTCCGCCGTTTCTTACGGAAGTTCCGGCAACGCCTACGGTTACGCTTCCTCTTCCGCCCCCATGACCACAGTAAGCGCGACAGCAAGTGTTCCTACCGGAACCACCACATACATCACCGCTCCGACTTCAACGACCACGACCACAGTTCCCGGAACAGCTGTTACCACGACTTCACGCACAACAGCACGAACCACCGTCACCACCACGGCTGCTCCGACTACCGCGGCAACAACTTCCGCCACTACCGTCACGAAACGAACAACCACCGCGACTGCCGCAAACGGAACTTCCCACACCTCAAAAACACCGTTTACCAACGTAGGCGGAGGTACTTTCTCAAACGACGACAACGTTTATCTTACGCTGCTGAAACTTGTGAACGACGCTCGTAGGGACGCGGGAGTTCCCGAACTCTGGTATTCGGCGCGCGTACATGAGGTCTGCGAACTCCGCGCGACCGAGCTTTCCTCCTACTACTCCCATAACCGCCCCGACGGCTCACGTTTCAGCACAGCGTTCAGGGAGATAGGAATAAACTATCTCAAATGCGGCGAGAATATAGCATACGGACGCAATATGTTTGAAACTCCGGAGGAGGTATTCCAGGCGTGGATGGATTCCGAATCCCACCGCGAAAACATTCTCAGTCCGGATTTTGAGTGTGTGGCATTCGGTCTGAGCGTTCTTACCGTAGGCTCGGACACATATTACTACTGGACTCAGGAATTTGCTTCATTCGCCTGATGTTCACTTTTGCGCAGCTTATGCACAGCATCATTTCAGCGAAAACGTTGACAAACTGAACGAATTGTGCTATACTGTATCATACACCGCGCAGAAGGCTTACCGACTGCAAGGAAGAAATTACAAAAAAACAACCGACATCAAAATGACAGGATCACGGTAACTCATTGAGATGAAAGGCACGAACGGATAAAACCGCGCCTTTGCGTACAGCAGTACGTTTCGGCGCTTTTTTATCGGAAAGGTGAAGAACTATGAGAAACGAAACAAAACAGATCACATCGGCTATCACTGCCGCACTGCTGCTTTTCTGCGCAGGCTGCTCCAACGGAGACAGCGCACAGACGACCGCTGCCCCTGCGCAGACCACGACCACCGAGGATACAGAGGCTCCGGCAGCCGAAACTCCCGACGCGACTGATGCCGAAACCGAGAAAGCCGCTGTTGACGCGGACACCTCCGAGACAGTGGAGGAGACCGTGGTTGACGACGATACCGCGATCCCGGAAACAATGCGAATCGCCGCTCTCAAAGGACCTACAGCGATGGGACTTGTGAAGCTTATGGACGACAGCACGAACACCTACGGCGTGAACTATGACTTTGAGATCTTTGCGGCTCCCGACGAGCTTACCCCGCTCATAATCAAGGGGGACGTTGATGTAGCCTGCATTCCCGCAAACCTCGCGTCCGTACTTTACAACAAGACCGAGGGTGCAGTCGAGGCTCTTGCTGTCAACACGCTCGGCGTGCTGTACATCGTCGAGAACGGCGGCGAGACTGTAAATTCCGTTGATGACCTCAAGGGTAAGACGATCTACGCCAGCGGACAGGGTTCGACCCCGGAGTATGCACTTAACTATATCCTCACACAGAGCGGGATCGCCGATGATGTGAACATCGAATGGAAAACCGAACACGCGGAGTGCGTGACCGCGCTCACCGAAAACGCGGGCAGCGTTGCGCTTCTTCCTCAGCCGTTCGTAACAACCGCAATGACCAAGAACGAGGGTATCCGCGTTGCGCTTGATCTCACTGAGGAATGGGATAAGCTGGGAACAGACAGTTCTCTGCTCACCGGCGTTGTGATCGGCAGAAAGGAATTCATCGAAGCTTACCCCGAGGTGCTTGCGGACTTCATGGACAACTACGCAGCATCTGTTGAGTATGTGAACAGCGACGTTGACGGTGCTGCCGCTCTTGTGGGCAGCTTTGACATCGTTCCCGAAGCAGTCGCTAAGAAGGCTCTGCCCGCCTGCAACATTGTGTTCATAAGCGGAGAAGAAATGAAATCAAAGCTTTCCGGCTATCTGAAAGTGCTGTTTGATTCCGCACCGCAGTCCGTGGGCGGCAATCTCCCCGCCGATGATTTCTACTATATCGGCTGAACAGTATAAGCAGCAAGATATCCCCTGCCTCACGGCGGGGGATAGTTTTAAACGGAGGTGAACGGAATGAAGCGTAAAGTCCTGACTGCCTGCTCGGTGGTGTTCTGGCTTATCGTATGGCAGGCGGCAGCTATGCTTGTGGGAAAGAGCCTGCTGCTTGCGTCACCGGTGGAAGTGGTGCAGCGGCTGATCTCGCTGATACCGCGGCAGGAGTTTCTTTCCGGTGTTCTGTTCACACTCTCGAAAATTATGCTCGGATTTCTGTCCGGTATGGTGACGGGAATACTCTTTGCCGTACTTGCCGGACGTTCCCAATTCTTTGAGCGGCTGTTCATGCCGCTGATCGCAACCGTCAAGGCTATACCGGTGGCATCGTTCACCATACTTGCGCTGATATGGATCTCATCTGCCGATCTCTCGATACTGATAACGTTCCTGATCGCTGTTCCGGTAGTGTACTCCAACATTTACGAGGGGATCCGCGCGTTTGACCCGAAGCTCACAGTCATGGCTGATGTATTCGGGATCCCGCCGTTCCGGCGCTTTGTGGGTATTTATCTGTCGCAGATAATGCCCTACTTCCGTTCTGCGGTGAAGCTTGCCGTGGGACTTTGCTGGAAATCCGGCATTGCGGCGGAGGTGATAGGAACTCCGAAAGGCTCGATCGGCAGAATGTTGTACGACTCAAAGATCTACCTTGAAACAGCCGATCTTTTCGCATGGACACTGGTGGTGATCGTGCTGAGTCTTATCACCGAAAAGCTGTTTCTGCTGCTGGTGGATATTGCTGTGAAACGTATCGAGAAGCTGTGAGGAGGGACTGTGCATGATACTTAGAGCCGAGAACATCACGAAATCATTCGGTGAAGTGCCGGTTATAAGCGGGTTCAGCCATGATTTCACTTCCGGAGCCGTGACCGCGCTTATGGGACAGTCGGGCTGCGGCAAGACCACGCTGCTCAATCTGCTTATGGGAATTATCCCGCCGGACAGCGGTAACATACTCCGCGACGGGCGCATTAGCGCGGTATTCCAGGAAAACCGACTCTGCGAGAACCTTTCGGTTATGTCAAATCTGCGGCTCGTTATGCGCGGAAAGCCCTCGCACGATGCGCTTGAAGCAGCGCTGTCGGAAGTGGGGCTTGGCGGCTGCGGCAGCCGTCCCGTCCGGGAACTGAGCGGAGGTATGAAACGCAGGACTGCGCTCCTCCGGGCGCTTCTTGCGGAATATGACATTCTGTTTCTCGACGAGCCGTTCAAGGGTCTGGACGACGAAACCAGACAAACCGTTATGGCGTATTGTAAACTCGAAACAGCGGGCAAAACCGTGATACTCGTTACTCACGATAAGGCGGAAGCCGAGTTTTTCAATGCCGAATGCATAATCTGTTCATAGCGTATGATTTTGCGAACACGGCGGTTTTTTTTCGTTTATTCTGCGCATACTACCGCAAAGGAGGAATGCGCAATGACCGAAATAATCGTTATCGGAGACCCGGAGGACACTGCTCTTGAACAGCTTATCAGACGGGAGCTTTCCTCAACATACCGTGTTCTTTACATCAAGGGCAGCGAGATCTCGGCTGCCGGAACGGGATACGAACTTGCCGTAATAGATTGCTGTTCACCTGTTATCACCGGTATAAACGCGCCGGTGATAGTTGCCAAACGAAGCGCCGGACTGCCGCAGACACTTCCCCGCAGCTGCACCGCGATCATCAACTCCGACGATCCCGGACAGCTGCGTGCTGCGGAAAGAAACGGGGTTTTCACCGTTGACTGCGGTATCTCGCCCACATCTACCGTTTCGTTTTCCAGCGAGACTGAGGACACGCTCATGGTGTCGCTGAACCGTTCACTCCGTGCGCTTTCCGGGCGTGAGATACAGCCGCTTGAAATACCCGTGAGCAAGCGCGGTGCCGACGACTATACGCTGATGAGTTTCACCGCGCTGCGGCTTCTTCTCGATGACTTCAACAGCAGACTCGGTGAACTTATATGAAAAAGATCCCTTGCATACAGCGAGGGATCTCTTGTTATTCAACACTATAGTTTTCAATTCAAACGCAGACCGCTTTTGTTCAGGCACCCTGTTTGCAGTTATGCTTACGGATAAACGCTACAAAATCATCGGCGGGAAGAGGCTTTGAGAAATAATACCCCTGAATGAAGTGGCAGCCCATTTCCCGCAGATATTCGAGATTCTCTTTCGTCTCGACTCCCTCCGCCACAAGCTCCTTGTCGATGTCACGCATCATTTTCACCGTGTTACGCACTATTGACAGACCGTCATGCGATACCATGTCATCCACAAGGCTCTTGTCAAGCTTTATCATCTTCAGCGGAAGCTTTGAAACACGCTGCATATTTGAATAGCCGGTGCCGTAGTCGTCAAGCGAAAATGTGTAGCCGATCCCGGAAAGCGCATCGAGATTGAACTGCATTACGCCGCCCATTTCCTCATAGGTGGTTTCCGTGATCTCAAGATTTATCCTGTCCGGAGATACCCCGTATTTGTCACTCAGAAACGCAAGCTTTTCCGGGAGTTCCTCCTGCATACACTGCGCGACCGACAGATTGATCTCGATATACTCCAGCCCAAGTTCATCGAAATCGTTCTCTGAAATGAACCTGTGAACGTCCTCCAGCACGAAATCCCCGATCGGAAGTATTACTCCGCGCTTTTCGGCTGCCGGAATGAACATCGACGGCGGTACAAATCCGAACTCTTCGTCGATCAGACGTATAAGCGCTTCCGCGGATATGAACCTGCCGCGCTCAATTGAATATATCGGCTGATAGTACATTCTGAACCGTTTCTGCTCGATAGCGCGGCTGAGGATCGTGTCCATGTTGCTGATAATGCCGTAATCGCGGGAGGACATTATCTCGGAAGCTTCCGCAAAGCCGGTTCCGTGCTTCATTACATTCATGAATTCATGCCCGAACCTTATGATCTGTGTGCGGTCATTAAGATCATCGGGGATCACAATACTGCACGCAGCGGCATTTATCCGCTCGCCGGATTCGGCAGCCTTGTCGGACTTCCTGCGAAGGTCCCCTGAAAGCCGGAAATAAGCATCGCGGATATTGAACTGAAGATCGTCCACAATTATGTAGATAGTACCGGGATGCTCAAAATATATATCGAACCAGGTTTTTTCGTGTCTGAACAGAATATCCAGTTCGTGTATGACATGAGCGGCATAGTTCAGGTAGCGCTCCTCACCGAGATAAGAGCGGAGTTCGTTGGCATTCAGAAAGTTTATGACCGCGATCTGCACTTTCTGACCCGTCATAAGGATCTTTTTCAGCGCGTTCTTGTACGCTTCAAAGCTCAGCGATCCGACCGTTGCGTCGGAGTTCTCCTCCGGGCGCAGCACGAACAGG
>JAGAWN010000076.1 GCA_017941355.1 Ruminiclostridium sp.
CCTGCCGCAAAGCTCAGCAGATAAGGCATTGCCGGGATTATCATTCCCGCCGCCGCAAGTGTCAGCAGAGCGCCTATCGGCTCAACCGCGCCGGACAGGGTGCCGAAAATGAACGCTTTCGCCTTGCTCATTCCCGACGCGTGGAGCGGCATTGAAACTATCGCGCCTTCCGGGAAGTTCTGTATAGCTATGCCGAGAGCGAGCGCCAGCGCTGCTGCCGCGGTAATGTCGTTGTCGCCGTAGATGAGTCCCGCGTAAACTACTCCGACAGCCATTCCCTCCGGAATGTTGTGCAGCGTCACCGCAAGCAGCATCAGCGTCTTGTCCGAAAAGTCCGACTTAACACCCTCCGCCTTGTCCGTGTTCATGTGCAGGTGAGGTATCAGCTTGTCGAGCAGCAGCAGGAACCCGATGCCGAGCATAAATCCCACTGCGGCAGGGATAAAGGCTAACTGCCCCATATCTTCTTCGCACTGCTCTATCGCGGGGATAAGCAGACTCCATACGCTTGCCGCGACCATTACGCCCGCCGCAAAACCCGTAAGCGCGCGCTCAACACCGCGGTTGAACGCTTTCTTCATCATCAGCACGCATGACGCGCCGAGTGTTGTTCCGAGAAACGGGATCATAAGTCCCTGTATTACTTCAAAAGTCATCTCATAGTCCTCCATAGAGTTTTTCTCTCTATTCTATTCGGCAAGAGGAACTTTTGTCACTTCCCCGCGTATATGTCCCGCTGTGCAACGGCGAGCCGGTCACAGCGCTCATTCTCCGCGTGTCCGGCGTGTCCTTTTATCCAGGTGAATTCCACATCGTGTGTATCCACAAGCGTCAGCAGCCTGTCCCACAGATCAGGGTTCAGCGCGGGTTTCTTGTCGCTCTTTACCCAGCCGCGCTTCTTCCATGACCTCGCCCAGCCCTTTGTGATGCCGTCCACAACGTATTTAGAGTCTGTCTGCAATATCACATGACAGGGGTATTTCAGAGCCTCCAGCCCCGTTATTGCCCCCATAAGCTCCATGCGGTTGTTGGTGGTGTGCGCCTCGCCTCCGGAAAGCTCGGCTTCCTTGTCCCCATACCGCAGTATAACGCCGTAGCCGCCGGGACCGGGATTGCCGGAGCACGCACCGTCCGAAAATATATAGACTGTTTTCTTTTCCATTATGTCCTTTTCGCCTTTCGTTCGATAATTATGCCGGATATCTTCTCCGACGCAAAGTTCAGCAGCAGGGTCAGTACCATAGCACTTGCCGTAACTGTTGCGGCAATGGATATCATATCGGGGGAGAAGGGAACGAACCCGAAGAAATCCTCAAAGAACAGATGTCCGCAGATAAACGCTCCGATCAGTACGATAAGCATTCCTATCTTCCAAGGTCTTATCGGGTGGCAGGCAAGCAGTACTATCACAAACGATACCGCCGCAAGTATGAACGCCGAGATCGTGCCTATCTCCTCGGTGGAGAGTCCGACGGAGCGCCCCCACACCATACCGGTGCAAAGTGCGATAACGGCGGATATACCGTTTGGTATCGCACGGCGCAGTACATTTGAGATGAAGCTCCCGCGTATAAGCTCCTTGTTCGGCTGAAGCGCCAGCAGGAAGCTTGGTGCGCCTATGCAGAGCGCGTTTATCAGCGTCATCTGTATCGGCTCGAACAGGAACGGCAGCTGTATCACCGCGAATATCACCGCAAGCAGCAGGCTGTAGGTAGTCTTTGAAAGGAACAGCGATGCCGAGCGCTCAACGTTGTTGATAGAGCGGCGTCCTTCGGCTACCACCTTGGGCATTGAAGCGAAGTTGCTGTCCAGCAGAACAAGGTTTGACACGTTGCGCGCCGCTTCGCTGCCGCTCTGCATTGCTACCGAGCAGTCCGCTTCTTTCAGCGCGAGAACGTCGTTCACTCCGTCGCCTGTCATTCCCACGGTATGCCCGGAGGCTTTCAGGGCTTTCACGAGTTCCAGCTTCTGCGGCGGCGTTACACGCCCGAACACGGTGTACTCGTTGACGACCTCTCCGATGTTCTCCACGCTTGACGCGTCTATGTATCTGTCGGCATTCAGAACCCCCGCTTTCATCGCCACGCAGCTTACCGTCACGGGATCGTCGCCGGATATGATCTTTATGTCAACGCCCTGTTCCGCAAAGTATTCCAGCGTTGCGGGAGCCTCGGCGCGTATCTTGTCGGTTATCGCTATCAGAGCTATCGGCTTTATGTCGTCGGGCAGCTCATTGCCGCTTCTGAACGGGTCGGGGGAGTGCGCAAGCAGTATCACGCGCCTGCCGCCTTTGGAGAAGCTTTCGGCTTTTTCGCGTATCTCGCCGTACTTCGAGCGCATAATGAACTGTCCTGCCCCCATGATGTAAGTGCCGAGACCCTCGAACTGCGCGCCGCTCCACTTCCGTGCGGAGGAGAACGGGATAACGGCTTCCACTTTCTGCACCGATTTTTCGTGCCAGCGCTCTTTCACTGCCATGAATGTGGGGTTGGTGTCGTTAAGGGCGCTTGTGAGCGCGTTCATTGCCGCTTTCACATCTACCGCGGAATTGTCGTCGAGAATATTCACCTCCGCCACCTGCATACTGCCCTCGGTTATGGTGCCGGTCTTGTCAAGACAAAGAACATCGACGCGCGCGAGGGTTTCTATGCAGTACATATCCTGCACCAGAGTCTTGTTCTGCGCAAGACGTATGGAGCTTACCGCAAGCACGATGCTTGTCAGCAGCACAAGCCCCTCCGGTATCATGCCGATGATCGCGGCTACGGTGCTTACCACGGCGCGGTTTACGGTCTGCCCCGACACGAATATCCCCTCATACAGCAGGAGCAGCATTATCGGGATAATGAGTATCGAGATACCTTTGAGAATGGTGTTTATCGCGTTCATCATCTTCGACTCGGTCTTTTTGACATACTTCGCGCCGCTGGTTATCCTGTTTGCGAAGCTTTCCGCGCCCAGCCCGACAGCTATTGCGCGGCATTCCCCGCTGACAACGAAGCTTCCGGAAAGTATCTTCTCGCCGGCTTTCTTATATACCGGATCGCTTTCGCCCGTTATGAGGCTTTCGTTCACTTCGCACTCGCCGACGGCGATCTCGCAGTCAGCGGAAGCCTGTGTACCCGCACGGAATACCACCAGATCCCCCTCCACTATCTCAGAGTTCGGGATCTCCAGTTCGTTTCCGCTGCGTATAACGTGGGCTTTCGGCGCGGATATCAGGGTCAGGCGGTCTATTGTGCGCTTTGCGCGGATCTCCTGGAAAATGCCGATACCGGTATTGCAGAAGATAACGCCTATGAACATGGCGTTCTTGATCTCGCCGAATATCAGGACAAGCACCGCAAGTACGATGTTCAGAAAGTTGAAGAACGTCAGGGTATTGTCCCTGATTATCTGCGCTATGGATTTGGTCTTGATCTCACCCGTGCCGTTTACACGCCCCTCGGCAGTGCGCTGAGCGGCTTCTTCGAGGGTGAGTCCTTTTTCTGTATCTGTCATCTGTATCTCCTTTGAAGCAAAAATGCAGCATTACTATTATACTATATCCGGGCGGATTTGTAAAGTGCAAAAATCGTTGACAAATCCATGTTTTTTTGTTATTATTATAGAATAGCATTTTATGCTGTTAATCGGAACGGAGGAACAAAAGTATGAGACTATTGCTTGCAGAGGACGAACGCACACTTTCCGACGCGCTTGTTACGCTGCTTTCGCACAGCAATTACTCTGTCGATGCGGTATATAACGGGCAGGACGCGCTGGACTACCTTCAGGTCGGGAACTACGACTGCGCGGTGCTTGATGTGATGATGCCGAAAATGGACGGGATCACCGTACTCCGTAAGATCCGGGAGCAGGGCATTACCATTCCGGTGATGCTGCTGACGGCAAAGAGCGAGATCGACGACAGAGTTGAGGGTCTTGACAGCGGTGCGGACGACTACATGACCAAGCCGTTTGCCGCGCGGGAGCTTCTGGCGAGAGTACGGGCGATGACCCGCAGAATGCCGGAAATGACCAACAATCTTCTGGAATTCGGCAACATTTCGCTTAACAGAGGGGATTTCAGCCTCTCCGGCCCGGGCGGCACTATGCGTCTTGCAAACAAGGAATTCCAGATGCTTGAAATGATGATGATGAACCCCGGTCAGGCGATACCCACCGAGAGGTTCCTTGAAAAGATATGGGGCTATGAGAGCGAATCCGAGATAAATGTCGTATGGGTGAACATCTCCGGGCTGCGCAAAAAGATAGCGTCGGTAGGCGGAAACGCGGCGATAAAGGCTGCACGCGGGATCGGCTATCTGCTTGCCCTTTCGGAGGGATAATCTAAGCTATGGCAGATGCGGTAAAATGGACGCCCGATCAGGAAAAGGCTATTACGTTCCGCGGTAAGGGAGCGATCGTCTCCGCCGCGGCGGGAAGCGGAAAGACCGCCGTTCTTGTTGAACGCGTAAAGCGCATGATACTCGATGAGGAAAACCCGGTGCACGCCGATGAAATGGTCATTTCCACGTTTACGAACGATGCCGCGGCGGAGATGAAAGCAAGGCTCAACAAGGCGATAGACGAGGAACTGGCAAAACAACCCGATAACAGATACCTGCTTGAACAGCGGCTGAGACTGGAGGACGCGCATATTTCCACGATCAGCTCTTTCTGCCTTGACCTGCTGCGCCGCAACAGTGCCGCTGCGGGATTGCAGCCGGGCTTCGGGGTGCTTGACGCGGCAGAGGGAGATATAATGCTTGCGAAAGCGCTGGCAAAGGTGCTGGAGGACTTCTGCGAAAGCGGCGATCCCGAAAAACGGGATATGCTGTACGAGTGGTATGCGGGCGAGAACGACGCGCGTATCGAGAGCGCTCTGCTTACGCTGTACCGGTTTTCACGGAACATTCCCGACGCGAAAGCGTACTTTGCGGAGCAGCTTGCGCTGTACAGCGATCCCGACAGTTCTTCCGCAGTGCTTGACCGTTATTTCGCGCGCAGGATCACGGAGCCTGCGGAACGGCTGTGCGATCTCTGCGCGGAGATCGAAACCATGACATACGGCACAGGCGCCGCAAAATTCGCGGCAAAGTGGCGCGTGATATGCGGCGCGCTTTCCGGCATAACCGATGCCGACAGCTGCCGGGAAGCGTTTGAGAACGGGCTGAAAGACGAGTCCGCACCGCGCATGATCTCGCGCATAAAGGACTTTGACTGCTCACTGCTGTCGGAGCCGCACAAGCAGATGAAAGCGCTCTGGGAGGATATCTCTCTCGCGGCAGGACTGCTTACACGGCGCAGCGCGGATATGAGGACCTGTGCACCGATACTTGAAATACTTATCGAACTTACGGAAAAGCTTGACGAGGAGTTTTCCGCCCGCAAACGGGAACTCGGACGGGTGGATTTCTCCGATATAGAGCTTATGACGCTGAGAATGCTGCGCGGTGAGGACGGCGGGCCGAGTGCCGCTGCCCGTGATATCGCCGCCGGCATCAGGACGATAATCGTTGACGAGTTTCAGGACAGCAACGAGATACAGTATGAGATATTCCGTCTGATTTCCGACAACAAGAAGAATCTCTACTTCGTCGGGGATATGAAACAGTCGATATATCGGTTCAGAGGTGCGGATCCGCTGGTTTTTGCGCGGCTTACCCGTGATCCGGATTTTGAGGAGATACGGCTGAATATGAACTTCCGAAGCTGCCCGCAGGTCATCGACTCCGCAAATGCTATATTCACCGGCACCATGACCGAGGAGCTGGGCGACATCAATTATGACAGCACCTGTGCGCTGGTGCAGGGGAAGCCGTACAGAACCGACGAAAGCAACCGCACGGAGCTGATAGCGTTCAGCGGCGGCAATGCCGAGACTAACCGCCGTTCCGAAGCGGCATACATTACCGACCGCATAAAAGAGATGATAAACAGCGGCTTCACCGTTACCGAGGGCAGTACAAAGCGTCCGTGCAGATACGGGGACTTTGCGGTGATAATGGGAAAGTACAGCAGGAACATCGAGATATACAAGGAAGCCTTTGACCGCGCGGGGATACCCTACGACGCGAAAGACAACGACGAATACACGGACTTCACCGAGGTGAAGCACGCTCTGTCGCTGCTGCGGGTGATAGATGACCCGTACCGTGACGCGGATCTTGCCGCGGTGCTGATGAAAGAGCCGTATCTGCTGGACGCGCAGACCATGGCGGAGATAAAGCTGATGAGCGGCAGGGGCGGGAGCCTGTGGAGCGGACTGATGCGCTATGCGAGGAGCAATGAACGGGCTGCCGGAATACTTGCGGAACTGAACGGATACCGGGAATTTGCGGAACAGAACTCCGCCGAACGGCTTATCCGCAGGATATGCGATGAGAGTATGCTGGTTCCCGCCGCGGAAGCCTCTCCGGAGGGAGAAAAGAAATCAGCGAACCTGCACAGGCTCATCTATTACGCGGAGAAGTTCTCCGGCGGCGAAAGTGCCGGTCTGTACGACTTCATAAAGTACATGGAGCAGATAAAAAGCGGGAAGATAAAGCTGGCGCAGGCGAAAGGCGCAGGCTCCGGCGCGGCGGTGCGGCTTATGACCATTCACGGCTCAAAGGGTCTGGAATTTCCGGTATGCTTCATATCCAACCTGTCGTCGCGTGACAGGAATGCCGGTGAGGAGATCATCTGTGATCCCGTTTACGGGATCGGCATGAAGATAAGCGATACGGCGAATATGCTGCGTGTCAATACGCAGACCTACGATATGGTGGCAGGGGAATACAAACGTCTGGGCAGAAGCGAAGAGATGCGGCTGCTGTACGTCGCGGCAACGCGAGCAAAGGAGAAGATGATATTTACCGTCCCGGATTCCGGCAGCGAGCCGGATATGCACTACGGCTGGATACTCGGCAGCAGAGCGGTGGACGGCGATCCTTCCCGGTCACTGATAAAGGTATCAAGATACGGCATATACACCTCCGGCGGGAATACCGCACAGACGGCAGAGGAAACCGCGGAAACCGAGATCCCGCAGTTTACGGAGTACAGACACAGAAAGATGTCGGCAGTCCCGGCAAAGGTGACCGCTACGCAGATAGGCGTAAAGAGCGTTGACGACTTCTCCGAGGAAAGCGGCACTATGGACAGGTTCATGCGTATGCCGTCTTTTGTGGGAGACAGCGAAAGTTCCCGGCTTACCGGAAAGAAACGCGGTGACGCTTACCACAAGGTCATGGAGCTGCTGGACTTCGGGGCTGCGCCGGAAACTGCGGGTGAAATACTCGACAGACTGCATGATGAACGGAAGATATCCGATATCGAGCGCTCGTCTATAGATGAGCAGGATATTGCAGGCTTTCTCTCCAGCGAGCTTTGCCGCCGGGCTGCACAAAGCGGAAAGGTTTACCGTGAATCCCCGATCTTCTTCGAGTACGCTCCCGAAGCGGGAGAATGGGGGATCGACGACTGGACGGGCGAGGACAAGCCGTTTGTGCAGGGTATCGCGGATATGTACTTTGTAGAGAACGGCGAGATAGTGCTTGTTGATTACAAGACCAACCGCCGCGTCACGGCTTTGCAGCTTACCGAAGAATACAAAGGACAGCTTGAGATCTACGCTCTTGCGCTTTCGGAAGCTACCGGTATGCGCGTTAAGCAGAAGCTGCTGTACTCCTTTGAACTCGGAGAGATCGAGGTATGACAAAGAACGAACTCTTCCGATGATCTAAAATCAAGAATAAAAGCAGGACATACAATATGATAAAATGGAACACTCCCGATATCGCTCCGATAAGAGAAAACCTGAATATATGCCGCGGAAACAGGCGTTTCGGCAGCGATACTTCCCTTGCGAACATTTTTCTGCTTGCGGGGAAATACGATACGAAGATCGCCTGTGCGGGCGGAGCGTTGCTGCGGTATTACAGCGGCGGCAAGCCGAACCGCAGGGGCTACGGGTTCCCGCTGTACTGCGGGGAAGCCGACATTGCGGAGCTTATCGGGCTGCTTTACCGGGATTCGCAGGAACGCGGCGTGCCGTTCGCGTTCTGTCTTTGCGACGAGAATCAGCGAGCGGTGATTGACTCCGTATGCAAGGTCGAGTGGGACTTCACTGAGGACGACAGCGATTACATCTACAAGCGGGAAAGCCTTGCCGCTCTTTCCGGGAAGAAGCTTCACCGGAAGCGGAATCACATCAACAACTTCAACAAGATGTATGATGACATCGAATACCGTGAACTCACGCGGCTCAATGCCGGAGATGCTGCGGCTGTGGCTGAGAAGTGGCTTGCGGAACGCGAGGACGGCGGCTCTCCGGACGAACGCGCGGAACTTGTGAGCATACAGACTGCGCTCGCAAACATGGACTCGCTGGGAGTATTCGGCGGTGTGCTCTACGTTGAGGGGCAGCCTGTGGCTATGACCGCGGCATCGAAGATATCCGACTGCGTGACGGACGTTCACTATGAGAAGTCTTTCGGGGAATACGCGGAAAACGGTGCTTTTACCGTTATCAACCAGTGCCTTGCGCAAGCGGGCGACACGGAGTATTTCAATCGCGAGGAGGACATGGGGATAGCCGGGCTGCGGACTGCAAAGGAGTCCTACTATCCCGCATTCAAGCTGAAAAAGTATTATGGGGTGTGCAAATGCTGAGTTCTGTACTTTCAAGAGAGGAATGTGCAAAGTGCCGGTTCTGCTGTTCCTTCCGCCGGCAGAGTTTATGGGAGACACCGCTGTTTGACAGTGAGACGGTATCGCGGCTGACGGAAAAATATCCGTCGGCGAAGTTCAAGCCGCGCGCCGGCGCGTTTACGATAGACATTGACGACAAATATGAGACTGACGATCCCGAAGAGGAAGCTCTGTGTCCGTTCAACGTGAACGGGTGTGTTCTTGACAGCGCCGACAAGCCGTTCGACTGCAGTATATGGCCGCTGCGGGTTATGTCTGCCGACGGCGGGCTTGCGATATGTCTGACGCCGACGTGTCCGGTCATATCCGGCAAACCGACTGATGTAATGCGTGAACTCGCCGAGGGAGAAGTCGGAGACAAGGTGATCGGTTATGCCGCCGCTCACCCCGAAATGATAAAGGAATACAAAGAGGGCTTTCCGATCCTCCGCAGATTTGCGGAGAAGTGAATCCGTACTTTACATTTTTACGCAGATGTGGTATAATATAATGTAATGTAAACACATTGCCTGAAAGGAACACTATGAAGCTTATTTTTTCAATAGTAAACAACGACGACGCGTATAATGTCGCCACCGCACTTACAAAAAGCGGTTATTCCGCGACAAAGCTCGCTTCGACAGGCGGCTTTCTCATGGCGGGAAACACTACATTCATGATCTGCTGTGAAAGCGCTGCTGTCGATAACGTCATCTCCGTTATTGCGCAGAATTCACGCAAGCGTAAGCAGTATGTCCCGAATGCCGCGGCCATCAGCGCCGAGGACGCTCCCGCAAGCTATCCCGTTGAGGTAAGCGTCGGCGGGGCGACCGTGTTTGTCACCGACATAGAAAGATTCGAGAAGCTGTAATGAAAATATACGGTAAAAAACGCGCGATCGCCCGGCTGAACGCCTTCCGGGATTCCGGACGTTTTCCCCACGCTCTTCTTTTCTGCGGCGCTGACGGTATCGGAAAGCACGTTCTCGCGGACTACGCTGCCATGATGTATATGTGTGAAAACCGCGGACAAGCGCCTTGTATGCAGTGCAGGGGGTGCCGGCGGGTGGAGGAGCATACACACTTCGATGTTGTCTATCCTATCCCCGGCATCGAGGAAACTCACAAAAAGCATACGGATCAGTCTATGGTTGGATTGCTCCGCGAATTTATCACCGGCTGCTCGGTCAAGCCGAACGACGGCGATGTCCGGGTGATAGTTTTCGAGAAGCTCGACAAGCTTTCGGTGCAGATGCAGAACACACTGCTCAAGTTCATAGAGGAGCCGCTCGACTTCAACAGATACATCTTCACCGCCGAAAGCAGGACTCCGATACTGCAGACTGTGATATCACGCGTGACGGCGGTTGACGTTGACCCCGCCGATGAACGGGAATTCACCGAAGCGCTCGCAGAAAAAGGAATACCCGCGAACCGTGCGCCGGAACTTTTTGGCATGTTCGCCGGCAATATCGGCGCGGCACTTCAATACGAACAGAACGGCGAGGATCTGCTGTATCTGACCTGTGCGCTGAAAGCCTGCGACGCGCTCTCCGCGAGGAACGAACTGGACTGTCTTAAAGCGTTCCTTTCGCTGAAAACCAAAGATGACGTATTCGCCGCGCTCGGCATCCTTTCCGACATATTCGCACAGGCGGCAGCCTGCAAGACCGGTGCCGGCGCGTCCGGAGCATACCGGCAGCAGACCGGGCGTGTGGCAGCGCGTTTCAGTCTCCTTGCGATAACAAGAATGTATGACGAAGCAAACAGGCTTTACGGAATGTCGTTCACTAATCCGAACTTAAAGCTGTTCGGAGCGGAATGCTGCGGTTCGCTTTTCACCGCAGCTGAGAAAGTATAGAGGTTAAAATGACTGAGATAATAGGAATCAGATTCAAGGAGGTCGGGAAGGTTTATTACTTCTCGCCCGGAAACAAACAGCTTTCGCCCGGCGAAAAGGTCATCGTCGAGACTGCGAGAGGAACCGAGTGCGGAGAGGTAGTGATCGGGAACCGCACTGTTGAGGATAAGGAAGTGGTACAGCCGCTGAAGCCTATCCTGCGTATTGCAAACGCCGATGACTACAAGCGTATCCGCGATAACGAAGCGAAAGAAGCGGAGATACTGAAAACATTCGCAAAGAAGATAGCCGATCACAAGCTGAAAATGAAGCCGATCGACGTTGAATACACATTTGACGGCAGCAAGATCCTGTTCTACTTCTCGGCGGAGAACCGTGTTGATTTCCGCGAGCTGGTCAAAGATCTCGCAAGCGTGTACAGAACGCGTATCGAACTGCGCCAGATAGGCGTGCGCGACGAAGCGAAGATGCTCGGCGGACTTGGCGTTTGCGGACGTCCGTTCTGCTGCGCGTCGTTTCTCGGGGAGTTCCAGCCTGTGTCCATCAAAATGGCAAAAGAGCAGTCACTCTCCCTCAACCCAACGAAAATATCCGGGACTTGCGGGAGACTCATGTGCTGCCTGAAATACGAGCAGGACAGCTATGAAGCACTGCTGAAGATCACCCCGAAGGTCGGAGCGCTGGTTGAGACTCCCGACGGTCAGGGTCAGGTAGAAGAAGCCAATCTGCTCACCGGCATACTCAAAGTGAAGCTGAAGAAGAACCCCGATGCTCCGGCAGCCCCTTACAAACGCGAGGACGTGAAGCTTCTGCGTGACTCGAAGATCAAGGTGAACCGCGATGAACTTGCGGCTCTCAAAGGACTTGAAGATTGACGTTATCGCGGACTGCTGTACCGGCAGTCCGCGATTTGCTGAAAAAGCTCCGGTACCCACACACTTTTTGATAACAATTTACCAAAAATAAAAAAAATTGTTGACAAATCAGAAACGTTGTTGTATAATGTTAGCGTAATTATTTATGGAAGCGTATCGAAGTGGTCATAACGGGCCTGACTCGAAATCAGGTAGCCCTCACGGGCTCGTGGGTTCGAATCCCACCGCTTCCGCCACGGGCAGTCGCCCGTTTCTCCGCGAGATACTTTTCAGCAGATTTGAACAATATCTGCCTCGCTGTGACAAGTCACATCAAGCGGACAGCAGTTCTCGTCCGGGCATTCGCCCGACACCATGCACATAGCAGATATATAGATAAGAAAACGGTGGTATAATGCCGTACAATACCGTGCAGAAACCTCTGTACGGTTTATTTGTTATAAGTTATGAAAAAATGGAGGACAGTATGAAAAAGAACAGACTTTTTTCTGCGGTATTGGCTTCGGCTGCCGCACTGACTATCACATCGGTTCAATCTGCCGCATTCATAAAGACTCCCGGTACTCCGACGGAGTTTGTGAAAATTAAGGAAGATGCGACATGGCTTCTTTCACTCGACGCTGATGAGAACTCGCCGTTTAACGGCTGTTCAAAGATACAGGCTGTGGTTGAGATCAAGGGTGATACCGACAAATACTTTGCCGATAAGGCTGCCGCTGCGGAAGCAGGCGAAGACGAAGAGAACGGGTTTGCTGATTTCGGAGGCTGCCTTGCGTTAAACGCTAAGCTTTCCGGCGAAAACGCATCAAATGAATGGTGGATCCAGTACAACTACCTTAATCTTGACGATCACACCAGTGACGGAACCGATGCTTCCGTAGATAAGCTGAGCGATACGGTAAGCCTCATAACCGCGGATTTAAGCGGTATCGAAGTTGACGGCGCAGCGGGCAATCCTGCTGTGAACATCATGGAATGGAACGTCAAGGTCGAAGATTACTGGCTTGAAGTAAAGGAACTGTACGTTTACGGTGCTGACGGAAATGTATCGCTGTACTGTGACGGGGACGGAAACATAGATACCGACGGTCACGACGCGTTTGACTCATCCGCCTATGCGGACAGTACATCGGCTCCCGCAGAGACTGCGGCTGCGGAAACGACAGCAGCTCCCGAAACTGCCGCCGCTGAGACCACAACCACGACTGCGGCTGCAACAACTGCCGCTGCGAGCGACGGTGCGGCAGCCTCCACCACCGCAAAAGCCTCGAATCCCGGAAGCGCGGACTTTGGTTCAAGAGACTCCACACTTCTGATCGTCGGCATAGCGGCAGGTGTTATCATAATAGGTGCGATAGTTGGACTTATAATATTTATGAGCAAGAAGAAAAAGTGATCGAAAGGAGCAACACATGGAACTGATACTTGCGGCGATGAATCCCGCCACCGGAACATCTCTCCCGATACCGCTCTTCATAATATCCGGAGTTATTCTCGTGGGCTGCATTGCGGCTGCGATCATAATGAACGTTCTCAAAAAGAAGAACGGCAGCGGCATGAACAAGCGCAGAAAGAGAAGAAAGTAATAAAAACAGTGCTGTATCGGTTATCCGATACAGCATTTTTGTTATAATTGACCGCTTTTTGTTGTTCAATTTGTCTGAATTTTAAAAAAACACTTGACAAACCGTAATTTGTAGTGTATAATAAGTTAGTAATTTTTAGATGCGCCACTAGCTCAGCTGGATAGAGTACTTGGCTACGAACCAAGGGGTCAGGGGTTCGAATCCCTTGTGGCGCGCCACGGGCATTCGCCCGTTTCACCGCTCGTTACTTTTCAGTAACGGGCGGCTTTTTCTGCCCCGCTGTCCGGAGTTCAGATATACTTTTGTAACGCAATCACACGGCAGTCGCCGTTTATCCGTCTGTTACTTTTGTGACAGACGGTTTTTTTTGCCCCGCTGTCCGGAGTTCAGATATACTTTTGTAACGCAATCACACGGGCATTCGCCCGTTTCACCGCTCGTTACTTTTCAGTAACAGGCGGCTTTTTCTGCCCCGCTGTCCGGAGTTCAGATATGCTATTTATAACGCAATCACACGAGCATTCGTCCGTTTCACCGCTCGTTACTTTTCAGTAACGGGCGGCGAATCCATGCGGCGGTTTACTGCTCCACGTTTTTTCTTCCTCGCAGCTCTTATTCACTTCTTATAAAAACAGTTCCCGCAAGCCTGTCTGTGCAGACTGCGGGAACTTTGTTTCACAAGTTATTATATCGCCGGCATAACACGTCCGCCGGCTACAGGAATGAATGCTCCGGTCGTAAACGACGCAAGATCGGACGCGAGAAAAGCCGTCATATTTGCTATATCTCGGTCTGTACCGCGCCGGGCAAGAGGAACCGTGGCGACATACTCGGGTGCCGGATTCACCCCGTTTGCGCGTTCCTTGTCTGTGATCGTCCAGCCGGGAGCTATCTGATTCACGGTGATTCCGTCTGCGCCGACTTCTTTCGCAAGAACGCGCACAATGCCGTCGAGTCCGCGCTTTGCCGAGGTGTATGCGGAACAGTTAGGCTCAGCCATAACCGCACATTCGGTATTCATAACAACGATGCGCCCGTAGTGCTGCTCTTTCATGTGCGGAACGAACGCTTTTGACATATACACCATTTGCATCACGCAGCTTTCATACTGGCTGTAGTAATCCTTGATATCCTGCTCGAGCAGCGGTTTCCACTCATACTGTATCACCGCGTTCACAACAAGGATATCCGGCATACCGAATTGCTCCTCAACCTCTTTTTTCATGCTGAAAACGCTGTCGCAGTCGGTGATATCGCAGCGGAAAGCGGCTGCTTTTCTGCCGAGGGCGGTGAGTTCTCCGACAAGTGCTTCCGCGCTGCTTTTGTCGGAATTATAATGTACAGCCACATCGGCTCCGCACTCTGCGAGAGTACGGACTATAGTGCGCCCGAGACCGCCGCTTCCGCCGGTAACGAGAGCTTTTTTCCCGGATAGATCTATTTTCATATTTGCTGCTCCTTTCAAAAGCAAAGCCACTCCGGTTCGGAATGGCTTTCAGTTCTTTACTTTTCCTCAGGTTCGATAACGGGTGCATTCACGGAGTTTTTCTTTACGCTTTCGATCCCGTTCTTGCAGTTTGCCTTTGACGTATAGCCCTCGCTTACCGCAATGATCTGACCGTTTGAAGCTTTCAGGCGGAACCGGAACTCGCCTGCCTTATCGCTGTATATCTCAAATTTCGGATTTTTCTCCGTCTGATATCCCTCGACGGTATGATCCTCAACTGCCGCTCCGGGAGCGTTGGTTTCCACGCTTTTTACCCCGTTTCTTGCTGAATCGAGGGTTGAATAGGTTTCACCGCCGGTTGCGATCATTTCACCGTTTGCTGCTTTCAATCCAAATGTGTATCCAGCGTTTGTCTTATTGATAATAAATTTTCCCATGTCTATCCTCCTTTCTCAAAATGAGGAAATCTATGCCGGAATTTTTATAGTCAAACTAAGATAAAATCTGTCAGATAATGTCTATAGCTGATATAATTATTATAACAACATATCTTAAAATTGTCAAGAGGATTTACACAAAAAAACTTCGATTGTTTTTATACTTTTTGTTGATTATATCATTTCAGGAACATGAAAACCGCTGATCTGTTATATTGTATCTCATTTTTACAAATCCGTATATTTGTATTATATCCCCCTTTCAACATCAAAAGACCTGCCGTTAAGACAGGTCTTTTGGGATCAGTGATTTGCCCATAGCAGTACATATCAAACAGGCACTGCTATGGATAAGAAGCGAATAACGGCTGCGAGGAAGATATCCAGCCCTTTGCTGAAAACTACCCCACGGAATAGGTGCAGCGTTACGCTGCCTGCGAGGAAGATATCCAGCCCTTTGCTGAAAACTACCCCACGGAATAGGTGCAGCGTTACGCTGCCTGCGAGGAAGATATCCAGTCCTTTGCTGAAAACTACCCCACGGAATAGGTGCAGCGTTACGCTGCCTGCGAGGAAGATATCCAGTCCTTTGCTGAAAAGTAACATACGGAGTCGCCGGGCGCCGCGCGCCCTTAGCCTAAGGTTACTTCTACTTCGTGTGTGCCGTTTGCAAATGCGGGGATAACATTGCCCTCAACTGCCTTGCCGTCAACGGTCATTGACTTTACACCGCTGGAAACATGATCGAGGTTCTTGACCGAGATGTTGTAGGTAGCACCTCTGAACAGTCTCGAAATGCGGAAGCCGTCCCATGCCTTCGGAATGGAGGGGCTTACTTCAAGTCCGTCATACTTCGGCTTGATACCGAGGATATACTGCGAGATAGCGACAAAGTTCCATGCAGCTGTACCGGTGAGCCAGCTGTTCTTTGCTTCGCCGTGTCTCGGTGCGTCCTTGCCCGCGATCATCTGCGCATAAACGTAGGGTTCTGTTCTGTGCAGATCGGAGTGTTCCTCTCTGAATGCCGGAGCTATCTTTGAGTAGTA